>NZ_JBWLUX010000012.1:0-322935 GCF_057784315.1 Mesorhizobium sp. CNPSo 4684
GACCTACACGACCGATCCTTCGGCGCACAACGAGTTCGTGGGCGGCACCACCTACACCGACAGCTTCACGGTTGCGACGGCCGACGGCACGACGCAGGTCGTCACCGTCAGCATCCTGGGCACCAACGACGCGGCGGTGATCACCGGCGAGGCGGCCGGAACCGTCGTCGAAGCAGGTGCGTCCAACGGCGGTGGCACGCCGACCGCGACCGGCGACCTTCTGTCAACCGATGTCGACAATGCCACGGACTCGTTTCAGGCTGTTAATTCCGCGACAGCCAGCGCATTCGGCTACGGTACTTACACCGTTACCGCCGCGGGCGTCTGGACCTACGCGCTCGACAATTTGAACCCGACGGTCAACGCGCTCAATGACGGCCAGCCGTTGAGTGACAGCTTTACCGTCTTCTCCGAGGATGGCACTGCAAAGCTGGTGTCGATCACCATCAACGGTGCGGATGATGCGGCGCCACGCTTTGCGCCGACCGACATCCAGCTCACGCCGAGCACCACGACGGACAATGTCAGTTTCGGCTCGTTCCAATTCGCGGGAACGTTGACCGCGACCGACCCGGACCCCGGAAGTTTCGTCTACAGCATCACCTCGCAATCGGACTCGGGGCTGTTTTCGATCACCGGCAGCACGTTGAGCTCGGGAAATCTCTCGCCGAGTAAAACTTTCTCCGTGACCGTGCAGGCCACCCAGGTCGGCGACCCAGCCGGGCCTGCCTACCAGTACAGCGAGACGTTCCACGTCATAACGGGCAGCAACGGCGTCGGCGCGGGAGAAACCTTCAACGATCCCAGCAACAATAACGGCGACGATGTCCTCTACGGCAATGGCGGGGCGGACCAGATCTTCGGCTTGGCCGGCAATGACACACTGTTCGGCCAAGGTGGTAACGACACGCTGAATGGCGGCGATGGCAATGACCGGCTCGTCGGCGGCGTCGGCGCCGATACACTCACCGGTGGTACCGGATCCGACACATTCTACTATGGACCAACCGTCACGGATTCCGCGCCAGGCGTGGGCAACTTCGACACCATCACCGACTTCGCGCACAACGTCGACAAGATCGACCTGTCTTCGATCGACGCCAATACGGTCAGCGGCGGCGATCAGGCCTTCCTGTTCGGCGGGTCCAATGCGAACACCGTGGCCAACAGCATTACCTGGTCGGAAAGCGGCGGCAATACGATCGTACATGTGGACATCAACGGCAATACAACCGCCGACTTCCAGATCACGTTGACTGGCATCGGGCTTGGACTGACGGCGAGCGATTTCATTCTGTGAACAAGGAGGCGGCCTGCGGACAGACGTGGGCCTGCCTCTTTTCCCGTCGGCCGAGGATTCAGCTTACGAATTAAGGTTTACGGCAGAATTCCAAGTGAGCCGCATGGCCGATTGGACGACCAGGAGTAGTATCGGTTCCGGGCGTGGACAGGGGGGCGGTTTTCCGCTGGGCATTTGAGTCTCGACAACAAATCCAAGATCGTGAAGGACGCGCTTCGGGCGTGCCGCTACTATTTCCTGGTCGCGGCGGCGTTCAGCCTGGCGATCAATCTGCTCTACCTCGCCTCCCCCCTCTACATGCTGCAGATCTACGACCGGGTCGTCACCAGCGGCAGCGAAACCACGCTGGTGATGCTGACCCTGGTGTTGCTGGCGGCGTTCCTTTCGCTGGCCGGCCTCGATCTGGTACGCGCCTCCGTGCTGACGCGTGCCAGCGCGCGGCTCGACCGGCTGCTTTCGGCAAGGATCCTCGCCGCGTCGGTCGAAACCCCATCGGCCGGCTCCTCGCCGAGCCAGCCTATCCGCGATTTCGACACGTTCAGGCAGGTGATCACCGGCAGCGGCATCCATGCCCTGTTCGACCTGCCATGGTCACCCATCTACATCGGCATCATCTTCCTGTTGCATCCGTGGCTCGGCTTCTTCGCACTGGGCTGCTCGCTGCTCTTGATCGCCATGGCCGTGCTCAACGAGTATCTCGTGCGCTCGCCGCTGAAGCAGGCCAACGACCTGGCGACGACCAACTATAACTTTACCGAAATGAGCCTCAGAAATTCGGAAGTCGTTCGCGCCATGGGGATGATCGACGGTCTCATCCGCCGCTGGGGGCGCGACCGCAACCTGGCGCTGCGGCGCCAGGCGGAGGCAAGCGATCGCGCCGCCCTTATGTCAGGTCTAATCCGTTTCCTGCGGCTAACCATGCAGTCGCTGATCCTCGGCCTTGGCGCCTATCTGGTGATCGAGCGGCAGATCACCGGCGGCACCATGTTTGCCGCGAGCCTCTTGCTGGGCCGGGGGCTACAGCCGGTCGAACAGATCGTCGGCCTTTGGCGCAGCCTGATCCTGGCGCGGGCGGCGTTGGCAAGGGTCGAGAAGCTGGTCGACGGGGGAGCGCAGAACGAAAGATCGTTCAACCTGCCGAAGCCCACCGGGAAGATTTCGGTCGAGCAGGTCAGCTTTGCAATTGCCAGCCAGCAAAAAGTGCTTCTCCGGGACGTATCATTCAGGCTGGACGCAGGCGAGGCGCTGGGAATCGTCGGCCCTTCCGGCGCCGGCAAGTCGACGCTGGCGCGTCATCTCGCGGGCGTCATGCAACCCAGCCGCGGCACCGTCAGGCTGGACGGGGCCGACCTGTCGCAATGGGGGCACGATGCGCTCGGCGACCACATCGGCTACCTGCCGCAGGATATCGAACTCTTCTCCGATACGGTCGCCGCCAACATCGGCCGTTTCAAGACCAATGTCGACCAGGAGGTGATAGAGGCCGCGCGGCTCGCTGGCGTGCACGAGATGATCATCCGCCTGCCGCAGGGTTACGAGACCCAGATCGGCGAAGGCGGCGCAGTGCTGTCAGGAGGATATCGGCAACGGATTGCCCTTGCCCGGGCGGTGTTCGGCACACCGAATTTGATCATTCTCGACGAGCCGAGTTCCAATCTCGACGCCGATGGCGACCGCGCGCTGAGCGACTGCGCGCTTGAGCTGAAACGCCGCGGCAGCACGGTGATCATAGTCTCGCACCGGCCCTCGACGTTGGCCAATGTCGACAAGATCCTTCTGTTGCGCGATGGCGCGGTCGAGGCATTCGGGATGAGAAACGAGATCGTGGCGCTGCTCAACCAGCGCGCGGCGCCAATGGCGGTGGCGACCCAATGAGCTGTGGCCGGAGAGATCGATGAGCGACGGCGCCCTCACTTACCGAAGCCTGCCGGGCGAGGCTGGCATCCTGGCCCCGGACACGATCCGGGTGCCGGCCTATATCGGCCTGCTGATCATAGTGGCCTTTTTCGGCATTTTCGGCGGCTGGGCAGCCTTTGCCCCGCTGAATGGCGCCGTGCTCGCCGACGCCATCGTCAAGGTGGAAGGCAATCGAAAGAGCGTACAGCATTTCGACGGCGGTACGGTGAAGGAGATCCGCGTCAAGGATGGCGACGTCGTCAGGAAGGGCGACATAATGCTGAAGCTGGACGACACAAGAATCCGGTCCGAGTTCAATCTCTATGCCCAGCAATATGCGCTCTTGCGCGCAACCGATGCCAGGATCCGGGCCGAACTGGATGGCAGCGTGGCTGTTGCCTTTCCCAAGGACATCCTCAAGGAGCATGAGGACTACCTTAGGGATGCGATGGCAAACCAGATCGCCGATCTGGAAAGCCAGCGCGCCTCGATGGCCGGCGCCAAGCAGATCCTCGGGCGCCGCATTGCCGAGCTCGAGGAACAGATAAAGGGCAAGCAGTCTCGGGTCGAATCCTACCAGGCCCAGCTGCAATCGACGATTGACGAGAAGGCCAGCCTGTCGAAGCTGCTCAAGGCCGGATTGACGACCCGCCCTCGCATCCTGGAACTGGAACGGTCCGCCTCGGATCTGCAGGGTCTGATCGACGAGAACCTCGGCGCAATTGGCGGCAGCCAACAGAGCAAAGCCGAACTCGAGAGCCAGATCGCGCAATTGACCAACGAGCGCCGAGCCAAGCTATCGGCCATGCTGATCGATACGCAATCGAACCTTGCTGACCTTGTGCCCAAGATGTTTGCCGCCCAGGCTGCCATGGATCGGGCCGAAGTGCGCGCGCCTTATGACGGCCAGGTGATGGATCTCAGCGTATTCTCGATCGGTGCGATCGTAGCGCCAGGCCAGACAATCCTCGACATCGTGCCGACCGAGAATTCGCTGATCGTCCAGGCGCAGGTTCGTGTCGAGGACATATCGAACCTGAGACCCGACATGGCCGCCGAGGTTCGTTTCACGTCCTACAAGCAGCGTTCGATACCCATAATTCATGGACGCGTCACCCGCATTTCGGCGGATCGCATCACCGACACCAAGACCGGGTTTCCCTACTACCTCGCCGACGTGGCTGTCGATCCGGTGGAATTGGCCGCAGCCCCACAGATAGCGCTTTACCCAGGCATGCCGGCGTCAGTCATGATCGTTACCGAGGAACGCACCGCACTCGACTACATTTTAGGCCCGCTGGTTGTGTCGTTCCACTCCGCGTTTCGCCAGAAGTAACGGAGTGGCCAATCAATTGACGATGCCCGGTTTCGACGTCAGGCCCGAGCCGGACCAGATCAATCCCGGCCTGGCTTCCAGCATACAGGCGCCACCTCGCAAGGATTGACCTCGTGGCCTCTTGGGTATGATCAATTCGGGAACTGGCAAATGCCGTTTGCAGGGCTGTAGCCCCAAAGTCGCACAGTATGCGGTCTGGAACGGCGAGGGCCGCTCCCATTCAGGCGATGTGCAACTCGGCTTAACGATCGATCTCTCCGAACACGATATCAAGCGAACCAATGATCGCGGAGACATCGGCGATCATGTGGCCCCGACACAAGAAATCCATCGCCTGCAGAATGGGCAAACGATGGCGCGCGTATCTTGCATCGATAAGGAACATTGCTCCCGTCCGAAACCAGATAGACGCCGAATTCTCCTTTTGGCGCCTCCACGGCGGCATAGACTTCTCCGGCCGGCACATGAAGCCCTTCGGTATAAAGTTTGAAATGGTGGATGGTCGCTTCCATCGAGCGTTTCATCGTCGCACGCGGTGGCGGCGTGATCTTCTGGTTCGGTATCGCGACCGGCCCAAGGACGGCGACGAAATAGCAGGGCGGTACAACCCGCCCCAACCGAAGCCGCGTTCTCGACGACATGGTTACTGTGACAAGACGAACAGGGTATAAGGCTATCAGGCAGCAGACTGGTTGAGGAACGCCCCACCGTCATGAAGCCGATGAACGAAGAGCACCTCGCGGTTCTACGCAGGCACATGGTCGAGGTGATTGCAATCCATGCCGACCTTGCAAGCGAAGAACTCGGCAAGGCGACGCTTGATGAGCGGGTGATGGCAGCGATGCTGCGGGTGCCGCGGCATCGCTTCGTGCCAGCCCCGTTTGCGCTATATGCCTACGAGGACATGCCGCTGCCGATCGGCTTCGATAAAACTGTCTCGCAGCCCTTCATCGTCGCTCTCATGGCCGATCTCCTTGCTCCCCAACCGCACGAGGCAGTGCTGGAGATCGGCACCGGCCTGGGCTACCAAACTGCAATCCTCGCGGAACTCGCCTCGCAGGTTTGGAGCGTCGAAATCATCGAGGAATTCGCAAGCCATGCCGAGGCTCTCCTGGAGGGCCTCGGCTTCTCCAATGTCGGCATTCGTGTCGGAGACGGGTCTCGCGGCTGGCCTGAGCACGCCCCATTCGACAAGATCCTGGTCACGGTGGCGGCTGAGCCGACGCCGCCGGCTTTGCTTGAGCAGCTCAAGCCAGGGGGGCGCATGGTTCTGCCTGTGGGATCTGAAAAAGTACAGTTGCTGACTGTCATCAACAAGGATGCGGCAGGGCAACTCAAGACTCGGAAACTCATCCCAGTTCGGTTCAGTCGGCTCGAAACGGTCTAATGAAGGGTGCGGCTGCGCGGAGCCGTCTGGAGCCACAAGGGCCCCAACGACCGGGCGGAGAAACTCGCATCGGCCCGGCCTTCGGCGGTTTCGAAGCTAAACTGCCACTCCCTTGATCCTTCTGCCCCGGCCAGCAATGGAGCCGGGGCACTCCAGTACAGACTCTGCCCATCGATCGGCACGGACGCCAGACCGACATCGTCGAACAGCCGCGCATGTTGACCGCGTTCGCCAAATTAATGGCCGGATCTTTGCGAAGCCTCCACATCCGCGTGAACGAAGCCATCCAGGCATCATCGTGATTGGACTTCACGATCCGTTGGAGTCACGCTGGCTGCAGGCATAAGAAGGATATGGGTGGACCAACTATCGTCCGAATAGGAGGCCAACATGAAGCACCAAACGATCGAGCAACTGCAGATCGTCGCCGAGATCGATCAGGCCTACCCGCGCCAGACCATGTCGCGCAGCGAACGTCTTGAACGCTGGGCGGAGCTCCTCGAACGGAACCCTGACCGGCGCCTCTCGACGCTGCCTCAGACTGAGTACCAGCCGGCTAATGCGCGCGCGATCATGCGCGGCCACGACACGCCGATTTCGATCGCTTTCGAGGATCCTGTCCTGCGCGCCGCCGGATTGGAAAACGACAACTACGGCGAAGCGAAGCGGTTCTTCGAACTGACCGACAGGCAATTGCATGAGATCATCTGCTATTGCCATTTCGGCGCGACGGTGAACGCCGCAACGGCCGCCCGTCACATCCGTGCGGCGATTGCAGGGACACAGCCCGGCATGTTCGCTCGGATGCTTGAGGCGTTCGTCGGATAAAGCCGCCGACGCTTCGCCGCATCATTTTTTGAGCGGCTCGCATGGAAAGCCGCCGCCGCAGCGCAGGCAAGCGCTCCCCGCGCGGGAAGGCTGCGTTGCATGAGGGATGGTGCGGTCATGATTATCCAAGGTCCTTTTCGAGAGCGGCGGCAAGGTCTGCTGGGCTGAGCTGCACCATCTGTTGCGCCGAACTCTGCAGGGCGATTGCCGGCAGGTGAATGAACGCGCCGACGTGTCGCCAGGCAGGCCTGGAAATTTGGCACTCCTATCATTCGAGTGCCAAAGGGGCTATGTTAAGTGTTGCAGTCGCTCTATATGCGGCGGCAGAAAGAACCCCCAATGAAATTCCGACCACTCCACGACCGCGTTGTCATTCGGCGCGCCGAAGGCGACACCAAATCCAAGGGCGGAATCATCATTCCCGACACCGCCAAGGAAAAGCCTCAGGAAGGCGAAGTGATCGCCGTCGGCCCGGGCTCGCGTGATGAGAGCGGCAAGCTGATCCCGCTCGACGTCAAGGCCGGCGATCTCATCCTGTTCGGCAAATGGTCCGGAACCTAGGTCGAGATCGACGGCGAGGATCTCCTGATCATGAAGGAGAACGACATTATGGGCATCGTCGAGAAGACCAAAGCAGCCAAGAAAGCCGCCTGACCGGGCGATTTGCGCTCTCCTAATTTCTAGACTGAACTGGACGTAAAATCATGTCTGCCAAGGAAATCAAATTCGCTACCGATGCCCGTGACCGTATGCTGCGCGGTGTCGAGATCCTCAACAATGCGGTGAAGGTCACGCTTGGCCCCAAGGGCCGCAACGTCATCATCGACAAGGCCTATGGCGCGCCACGCATCACCAAGGACGGGGTCGCCGTCGCCAAGGAAATCGAGCTTTCCGACAAGTTCGAGAACATGGGCGCGCAGATGGTGCGCGAAGTGGCCTCGAAGACCAACGACCTTGCCGGTGACGGCACCACCACCGCCACGGTGCTGGCCGCTTCCATCCTGCGCGAAGGCGCCAAGCTGGTCGCGGCCGGCATGAACCCGATGGACTTGAAGCGCGGCATCGATCTTGCTGTGGCTGCCGTGGTGAAGGACGTTCAAGCCCGAGCCAGGAAAGTCAAATCTTCGGACGAGATCGCCCAGGTTGGCACGATCGCCGCCAATGGCGACGCGTCGGTCGGCGCCATGATCGCCAAGGCGATGAACAAGGTCGGCAATGACGGCGTCATCACCGTCGAGGAGGCCAAGACCGCCGAGACCGAACTCGATGTCGTCGAAGGCATGCAATTCGACCGCGGCTATCTCTCGCCCTATTTCGTCACCAATGCCGACAAGATGCGCGCGGAGCTGGAGGAGCCCTACATCCTCATTCACGAGAAGAAACTCGGCAATCTGCAGGCGATGCTGCCGATCCTCGAAGCGGTGGTGCAGAGCGGCAAGCCGCTGCTGATCATCTCCGAGGACGTCGAAGGCGAAGCGCTGGCGACCCTTGTGGTCAACAAGCTGCGCGGCGGCCTGAAGGTCGCGGCCGTCAAGGCGCCGGGCTTCGGCGACCGCCGCAAGGCGATGCTGGAAGACATTGCGGTGCTCACCGCCGGCCAGATGATTTCCGAAGACCTCGGCATCAAGCTGGAGAACGTCACCATCGACATGCTCGGCCGCGCCAAGCGCGTGCTGATCGAAAAGGACACGACCACGATCATCGACGGCGCTGGTGAAAAGACCGGCATTTCAGCGCGCATCCAGCAGATCAAGTTGCAGATCGAGGAAACGACGTCCGACTACGACAAGGAAAAGCTGCAGGAGCGGCTGGCCAAGCTCGCCGGCGGCGTTGCGGTCATTCGCGTCGGCGGCGCCACCGAGTCGGAAGTCAAGGAAAAGAAGGACCGCATCGACGACGCGCTGAATGCGACGCGGGCGGCGGTTGAAGAAGGCATCGTGCCCGGCGGCGGCGTGGCCTTGCTGCGCGCAAGGTCGGCGCTTGCCGGCCTGACCGGCGCCAATGCCGATGTCACCGCGGGCATTTCGATCGTGCTGCGGGCGCTCGAAGCGCCGATCCGCCAGATCGCCGAGAATTCCGGCGTCGAAGGCTCGATCGTCGTCGGCAAGCTCTCCGACAGCGAGGATCACAATCAGGGCTTTGACGCCCAGAACGAGGTCTATGTCGACATGATCAAGGCCGGTATCGTCGACCCCGCCAAGGTCGTTCGGACGGCCCTGCAGGATGCCGGCTCGATTGCGGCGCTCCTGATCACCGCTGAAGCAATGATCGTGGACATTCCGCAGAAGGATGCGCCCGCTATGGGGCGCGCAGGAGGTATGGGCGGAGTGGGCGGAATGGACTACTGAGCGGCGCCTGAAAACTATAGCCAGGACGACGGAAGGCCAGCGACGCGGGGACAGGCGAGCCGATATCTCGGCGATCATCGCCTCGCTCGACATCGTGTTCGGGGAGATCGATCGATAGGCGCTCGTCGCTGTCGTTTTTGCTGCTAAAAATAGTCTTGGAGACAAGAACATGACCGATACTCTTGCCGAGAAAACATGTACGCCTTGTCGCGGCGGCGTCCCGCCGCTCACGCGTGATGAAGCCCAACGCTTCCAGGCACAGGCTCCAGATTGGGAGCTGGGTGACGATGCCCACCGCATCCAACGGAGCTTTCGATGCCGCAATTTCCGGGACGCGCTCACCCTTGTTCAGGAGATCGGTGAGCTCGCCGAAACCGAAGGCCATCACCCCGACATCAGCTTCGGCTGGGGTTATGTGACGGTTTCCCTGAGCACCAAGAAGATCAAAGGACTGCACGAGAACGATTTCATCATGGCGAGCAAGATCGATCGGGTGCTCGATCGCTCGGGCCGGCCCGTCGACCGCCAGCAGTGACACGGCAAATCCATCGCCGACCTAGCGAGATTTCCATGACACAGATCCGAACCGACAACCAACCCGTCACCCAAATCACCATCGTCGATTCTGAACCGGGCAAGCAGGCCGAGGCATTGTCCGTCATGACCGAGCGAGCGCGCTTTATGGCGCGCCAGCCTGGCTTCATATCAATCAGCCTGCATCACAGCCTCGACGGGCGGCGCATCGTCAACTACGTCCAATGGCAGAATCGCGATCTCTTGCGATCGGCTCATCAGTCGCCGGAATTCCGCAAGGAGTGGGGTCATTTCGATCAGTTGACGGACGAGATCGATCCCAATCTGTACGAAGTAGCCCAAGTGATAGATAGTGGTCAGTAGGCGTGCCGCCACATGACCTGAACCGCTGGGTCGAGACGGCCGACATGAGCTGACAAAGTCTAAGCCATGGCTGCCATGAACCATCGCGTCGTCACCGTGTTCGGTGGAACCGGGTTTCTCGGCCGCCGCGTTGTTCGGCATCTCCGCACTGGTGAGTTTATCGTTCGGATTGCATCAAGACATCCGGAACGGGCCAAGAAGCTGTTTGGTTCTGATGATCCGCAACTTCAATCGGTCGAAGCCAATATCCACGATGAGCGGGCGATCGCCGATGCACTTGCCGGTGCTTACGGTGTTGTAAACGCGGTCAGTCTTTATGTCGAACAGGGACAGGAGACCTTTCATTCCGTGCATGTCGAGTCAGCCCGGCGGGTTGCAGCCCAAGCACACCGAGTTGGCGTCGAACGGCTCGCTCACATTTCAGGAATCGGCTCCGATGTTGCCTCGCCGTCGCTCTACATCCGCAAGCGTGGCGAAGGCGAACTGGTGGTGCGTGCAGCGTTTGCTGACGCCACTATCATCCGCCCGGCGGTGATGTTCGGACCGGATGACGTGTTTCTCACCATTGTCCTCAAACTTCTCCGCCGGCTTCCAATCTATCCGATGTTCGGTCGCGGCCTGACGAGATTGCAGCCGGCCTATGTGGGCGATGTGGCAGAGGCGACCGCACGAGTGCTGCAGGGGACGGAGACGCATGCGATCACGTACGAGTGCGGCGGTCCTCGCGTCTACTCTTACAAGGAATTTCTCAGAGCCGTTGCACACGAAGCCGGTCTTAAGCCCAAACTGATACCAATCCCATTTGCCGCTTGGCACGCACTGGCATGGGCCGCCGAAATGCTCCCGAGCCCGCCCGTCACTCGGAATCAGGTGGAACTGATGCAGGTCGACAACGTGTCATCGCCGCAGATGCCGGGATTTGGAGAACTTGGAATTTCGCCGTACTCGGTCGAGGAAATGCTCCAGGAGATATTGTGGGATCACTGATTAAAAAGCTTCTTCGGCTAGTGCGCTCCCGCCAAGGGGAACGACAAGGGCAAGGTCGAGGGCATGGTGAAGTATTCCCGCTCGAACTTCATGACGCCGATACCGCCGGCGGCGAGCGTCGATGAGGCTTCGGTCTATCGTCTGCTCAGGGCGCACGACCCGATCAACAGTCCGGCCTTCATCGTCATGAAGGCGATGCGGACGTTCACTCGCCCTTGGCCGAACTCAGGCCCATGACCCAAATGCGACCTTCCGAAGCTATATTCTCTCCTCTAAAGCCGACATTGGCCGCGACCAGCACGCTCTAAATCCGTACGATGAACGTCCGGGGCGGTGATGGATAGCAGGCGTTCGCGCTGACCGAGCGCCTCTACAATCCCTGGCGCTGGCACTTGGCCATCTCAACGCATGGAAAATGGGCAACGGGTATGGTAGCCTGATCTCGAGTCCGAACCGTCATGCTGGTGGACAGGGACAGTGCCATGTGGCCGGACCGACGCATCCTTGATCTTTTCGGCGTTGAGCTGCCGATCCTGCAGGCGCCCATGGCGGGTTCGTCCGGGCCTGAACTGGCGATCGCGGTCTGCGAAGCGGGCGGGCTCGGCTCGCTGCCATGCGCCATGCTGGACGACGACAAGATTCGCGCTGACTTCGGTAGCGTCCGGCAACTCACCAGCCGGCCGCTGAACCTCAATTTCATGTGCCACGTGCATCCGGTTGCCGATGCGGATCGCGAAGCGGCCTGGCGCCAGCGCCTCGCGCCCTATTACAGCGAGTTCGGCATCGACGCCGATGCGATTCCCTCCGGTCCAACCCCCATTACCTTCAACGAATCGGGATGCGCCATCGTCGAGGAGCTTTCACCGGAAGTGGTCAGTTTCCACTTCGGCCTGCCGGAGCCAGACCTTGTGGAGCGGGTGAAGGCCACCGGTGCGAAAGTGATCGCCTCGGCGACGACGGTCGAAGAGGCGCGCTGGCTCGAGGCGCGTGGCTGCGACGCAATCATCGCGCAAGGCGCGGAGGCCGGCGGTCATCGCGGGGTCTTTCTGGGCTCGGATGTTTTGAGCCAGCCCGGCACATTCGCGCTGGTGCCGCAGGTCGCCGATGCAGTCGCAGTGCCGGTGATCGCGGCAGGTGGCATTGCTGACGGCCGCGGCATCGCCGCCGCCTTCATGCTCGGCGCGTCGGCAGTGCAGATCGGTACCGCCTACCTGCGCTGTTCGGAATCCCTGGCCAGCGCCGTCCACAGAAGCGCGCTGGCACATGCGCGCGATGACGGGACAACACTTACCAACGTGTTCACCGGGCGTCCGGCACGGGCTATCGTCAACCGCTTCATGCGCGAAATGGGACCGGTGGGCGCCAGCGTCCCGGACTTCCCGCTCGCCACCCCCGCCGTCATGCCCCTCAAGGCCAAGGCCGAGGCATCGGGCTCAGGGGATTTTTCGCCGCTGTTGGCCGGACAGACGGCCGCGCTGGGCCAACCGTTGCCCGCGAAAGAACTGACGCAGAAATGGGCCTCGCAGGCAACACAACTGGTGGGGCTGCAGGTGGCCGATCCAATCGGCTGACCGGGCACTCTAGTTTGGAGTTCAGACTGAATGAGCTCCGGGGGGCGCAGTTGGTCAGTCGTGCGCTGGCTCGCGGCTGTTGGTCTAGTAGCTCCTGGCGCACTCATCAGCGCTTGCAACCTCCGCACAGCTGATGGAAACACTTACCGTCATGTATGCGTTCCTCTCAATTTGAATCGCCTCGGCGGCGATTTCATGAGGCGGATGGAAGCGTCAAGCTCGATGCCCGTCCGGCCTCAATTTCTCTGTTAGCCAACAGCAAGGCGAAAGAGGCTCACATGATCATTACCAAAATTGCCCGGCGGTTTCCCCCGGCAAGCGAGCGCCCGACTTCGTGCTGCCTGAAGTGATTGGGAGCGGGTGGTGGGTCTATCGCGCCGAATTGCAGAGCCGCTCAGCATATCCAGAGCGGCATTAAAGGACCGGGTCGGGTGGAAAGCGGAAGGTCGGTCCGAACGCGCCGGCGTTCGCCTTCGCCGATACCGGTCATTCACGGCCGCGCAGCCCTAGCGCCCGGTTATGCACTCGCCCAGGCGCCTCCGGCAGCGTCGCACCCATCCAACACCATCCCAAATTTATCAAGTATCGCCCGCGCCGTCGGAACCGCTCACACCGGCACGCAGCCCCGGGCGAATGTTTTGGTTATGGTGGAAGACGTTGTCGGGGTCGTACGAGGACTTCACGTCAGCCAGCCGGTCAAAGACGGAGTCGCCGTACGCCTCGCGGACCCGGCCCGGGTCTTCGTCGCCGCCGAGGAAATTGACGTAGACGCCTTCGCGGAAGGGGCCAAGGGCGGCGAGGAACCCCCTCGTCCAAGCTGTCTCTCGGTCGCCGAAGTCCTCGCCGGGCCGCCACGCAGCGTGGACGATGATCGCGTGCGACGCTTGCCGGTTCCCGAACGCCGTCGCGCCCTCGGCCACTCGGCTCACCGCCCCCTTCAGATGGAACATTGCCACATACGACCGCGGCGACGAGCAGGAGAACGCGTGCCCGGCAATCATGTCGATGAGGTCGTCACGGAGCGCGGGGAGGTGGGTGGCCTTCCAGTAGTAGTTCCAACCGTGGAGGACGGTCGAGTCGAGCGCGCTCTGGAATACCACGTATGGCTTGGGCCCGGCCAGATCGAGGAGGGGAGTCCGAAATGCGCGGAGCGGGCGGAGCGACTTCTCACCGTCCTCGATCGGCCCGGCGTAGCACGCGCCCACCATCACCACCGGGCGCCAGTGCAGTTCCTTGGGGATGACCGATAGAGGCGGCACGGTGCAGAATTTTACGATCGTGCCGAGCTCGTCGGGAGCGTCGCGGATGAAGTCGCGGTAGAAACGGAGGACCTCCCCGGCGTCGCTCGCGTCCCAGAGGATGGGTCCAGCCAGAACGGTGGGGCCGACGGGATGGAGGCGGAACTCGAACGAGGTGACCACCCCGAAGTTGCCGCCGCCGCCGCGCAACGCCCAGAACAGGTCGGGGTGCTCGTCCTCGGACGCCCGCAGCCGCTCGCCGTCGGCCTTCACGACGTCGGCAGCGAGGAGGTTGTCGACCGCGAGGCCATGCTTGCGCATCAGCCAGCCGATGCCACCGCCGAGGGTGAGCCCGGCGACTCCGGTATGGCTCACGATTCCGCCGGTGGTGGCCAGGCCGTGCGCCTGTGTTTCGCGGTCGACGTCGCCCCACAGCGCGCCACCCTGCACCCACGCCCTGCGGCCGGCGGGATCGACCCGCACGCCCCGCATCGCCGAGAGGTCGATGACGATCCCGTCGTCGCAAACGGCGGTGCCCGCCACGCCGTGGCCTCCGCCCCGTATGGCGATCTCCAGATCGTGGTCGCGAGCGAAACGCACGGCCGCGACTACGTCGGCGGTCCCGATGCATCGGGCGATCAGATGCGGGCGCCGGTCAATGGCGCCGTTCCAGATTGCACGGGCGACATCGTAGTCGGCGTGGCTGGCATTGATCAGCCGGCCTCGAAACCCGTCGATTTCCACGACGGTTGGCTGCATGCTCCCGTGGTCGGCTTCTGCGTACGTTGTTGTCGTCATAGGTGTCGTCATCGTGTCCTCCTCTCGTCGAGAGAGGCCACATCGGACCACGGCGGGCCGCTGCCGTATAGTCAACAATCTGGACTCCACAATCGGAGGCGGATGCGCAACACTGCTGTTGTGAGGACGTCTGTCATGAGGACATACGGCCAGTACTGCCCCATCGCTCGCGGCGCCGAGATCTTCGCCGAGCGCTGGACACCGCTGATCATCCGCAACCTGCATCTTGGCTGCGGAAACTTCGGCGAGATCCTCGAGGGCGCGCCCGGACTCTCCCGTACGCTGCTCTCAGAGCGGCTCAAGCAGCTCGAACGGCTCGGTGTCGTCGAGTCGGCACCCAAGCCGGACGGGCGCGGGCGCCACTACGAGCTCACTTCGGCGGGCCACGAGCTCTTCACGGTCTGCCAGTCGCTCGGCGAGTGGGGTGCGCATTGGCTCGAGATCGCCCCCCAGCACCTAGACCCCTTTGTGGCCCTGTGGTCCATGAGCAACGCGCTCCGCCGGGACCGGCTCCCGGATCGACGTGTTGTCATCCGCTTCGACTTCACCGGCCGCCCACACCGGGAGCGCTATTGGCTACTCATCGAGCTCGGAGACACCGAGATCTGCAAGACTTACCCTGGCTTCGACGAGGACCTCTACATCACGGCGGAAGCCGAAGCTTTCGTCAAATGGCACGCCGGCCAGCTCAGTTGGTCCCAAGCCACCCGCGAGGACCGCATCCAGCTCGACGGCGACCTGTTGCTCGCAAGAGCCTTCCCGACCTGGAACGCCCGCAGCATGTTCGCCCACATCATGCCGGTCTCTCGCACCGCCACGCGTCACGCAGGTTGACATTCCGGATGCGGCATCCCGATGCGGCACCGCACCGCCGGCGTGTGACGTGAACAACTCCCATATCTCACATGCTATCCGGAATGGAAAACCGCCGGATTGCCGATCGAATCACTCGCCTGAAATTCACATAGTTCGACGCACTGATGCCGGGAGCGGGCGTATTACCAAGGTCCAAGACATCCAGTGTTTTGCCATTGGCTCGACGATTGCGAATGACAGCATCGGGTCCATTCAAGCCGCTGCGTGAAGGGCAGCTTTTGAGAAGCACCATGAATGTAGCGAAATGGCGCAACTTGCCGGTTCCTATCGACGACAGGGAACGGCGGAGTTCCACCCTGAGCGGGCTTACGACCCCGGTACCAAGCATCAGATTTTGACCACTAGTGCGTCCGCAACTCGAACTTGATCAGGACTTGCATAAGCTGCCTGTCTGTCTCGTCACTTTCGCCATTTCCAGGTGACATCGGTGAGCGTTGCGAACTGGCTTAGCAATACCGTCTGAGCGGCAAGCGATGCGAGATTCCTCTGCTTGATAAGCGCTGACTAACAGGTTGTGTGCAATCTTTGAGGGGATGCAGAAGCCCTTGAGGCCTGCGAAGTCGGAGCCTGTCAGTGATCATGATGCACGGTGCCCAACCTCGGCAATTCTGAAGTGTCCGCATCAAGCATTTGTTGTCAGCAGACCGTGCGCGCGGTCTGAAATAAAGGACTCGAACGCTGCACCAGTACCGCCCGCAGCACTTGAAACCATGCCCGGGTCTTCCATGTAATACGCAATAGCGCACAACTTTCCGAATGAGGAAGCGCCGGCAGATGAGTCTGCTCCCCACCAGCAATTCAACAGAGCATCTCCGTGCCGACCATCGTTGGCCGGCAGCGTTAACAACAGAGCGTTTTCCTCTTCGTTGTCAGACGAAGGGAGATACACAATGGCAAAGGTCGTTTGCGTCCTCTATGACGATCCGGTCGACGGTTATCCGACAAAATATGCGCGGGACGGCCTGCCAAAGCTCGATCGCTATCCCGGCGGCTAGACACTTCCCACGCCGAAGGCCATCGACTTTGAACCGGGGATCCTGCTCGGCAGCGTGTCCGGCGAACTGGGTCTCCGGAAATTTCTCGAAAGCGCGGGCCACAGCCTGGTGGTCACCTCAGACAAAGACGGCCCCGCCAGCATTTTTGAACGCGAACTCGTTGACGCCGAAATCGTGATCTCGCAGCCGTTCTGGCCGGCATATCTGACCGAAGAACGAATAGCCAAGGCAAGCAGACTGAAGCTTGCGATCACCGCCGGCATCGGATCCGACCATGTCGATCTTCAGGCCGCCATGGACCGCGGCATCACGGTCGCCGAGGTGACTTACTGCAATTCGATCAGCGTGTCCGAGCATGTGGTCATGATGATCCTGGGGCTCGTGCGCAACTACATCCCGTCCTACCAGTGGGTCGTGAAAGGCGGCTGGAATATCGCCGACTGCGTCGCACGCGCCTACGATATCGAGGGAATGCAGATCGGAACCGTCGGTGCCGGCCGGATCGGCAGCGCGGTGTTGCGCCGGCTGAAGCCGTTCGACGTCAAGTTGCACTACACCGATCGCCACCGCCTGCCTGAGGCGGTCGAGAAAGAACTTGGCGTCACCTTCCACCACGACCCCGCATCCATGGTCGGTGTCTGCGACGTGGTGACGATCAATGCGCCTCTGCATCCGGAGACGGAAAACCTCTTTGACGAGACGATGATCGCCAGGATGAAACGCGGCGCCTATCTGGTGAACACGGCGCGCGGCAAGATCTGCAATCGTGACGCCATCGCCCGCGCGCTGGAGAGTGGCCAACTCGCTGGCTATGCCGGCGACGTCTGGTTCCCGCAGCCGGCTCCCAAGGATCATCCGTGGCGATCGATGCCGCATCACGGCATGACGCCGCACATTTCAGGATCGTCGCTCTCCGCCCAGGCGCGCTACGCCGCGGGCACCCGCGAAATTCTCGAATGCTGGTTCGAAGGCCGGCCGATCCGTGAGGAGTATCTGATCGTCGATGGCGGCAAGCTCGCCGGCGCTGGCGCGCATTCCTACAGCGCCGGCGACGCCACCCGCGGTTCGGAAGAGGCAGCACGCTTCAAGGCCAGGAGTGATCCGAGCTAGATCGATTTCCGCTACGCTCGACTCCGACGGGAAGAAGACAAGGGTGACTTGGGGGGGCAGATCAACATGGGTCCTGCTGCCAAGGTTGATGAAAAGACCAAGGCCGAACTCAAGAAAAATTGGGCGATGATGCTGGCCGGTTCGACAAAGTCCGCTAACGAAGATTGATGTGTCCGTGCCTCTGATTAGCGTTAACACGCTAGGGCGGAGCGGTTGGACAGGACTCATCCCAACCGGAACAAGTCAGCTTCCGCGCATGCATTCTCGAATTTCGTTGGCTGACAAGTCTTCCCGATGTGTCGCGATCTGCCATCTATTCCCCCACGGATCCTGCATCATCGCTCGTCGGTCGCCATAAGGCGCGTCCTTAGGTTCCTCAATCGACTCTCCGCCGCACCGATTGCACGCCGGTATGCAAACGGTGAAGGAAGTCCCCAGGCCGCCCCTTTCGAAGGTGCGTAGAGCCGCCTGCAGTGGAGAGCGGACCTTGGCGACGATCGGCGTGGGGATGCTCCCATCAGCGAAATGAACGTGAGATACATAAGGGATTACTGAAATGCGCAGGACGCTCTTTGCCGCCGCTATCGGCCTGATAGCCCTCTCCAACGAATCTGTCTTCGCCGCACCGGCCGATTATAAAGATCCTCTGGACTCGTCGACCCTGGCGATCATCAGGTCGCAGTTCACCAAGGTCATGGAGCTGGCTAATCGGCATGATATAGACGCTCTGCACGAGATGTTCTGGCAATCGCCGTCAGCCCTTATTGTCGCAAAGAGCGCGAATCCGTCATCAGAAGGGAACTGGGCAGGCTTTTGGGGCAACGAGGCAATCGATCAAAAACTCCGCGCCATCGCTGCATCCGGGCCGGTCGTGCTTCAGCCGGACTTTTCAAGGCTCAAAGTTGTTGGCCTCACGCATGACGTCGCGGAATCATATGCGCCGATAACCATTACCGTTTCATATGCGGGTCAGGACGGCACGCCGAAGCCATTTCTGATGATCATGAACTGGATAATGGTCGCGAAAGACTGGAAGATCGCCTCCGAAGTTATCCTGCCGGTTCCACCGGCGCCTGCCGTGAAGGAGTGACCGGCGATGATGAACAGACGAACCTTTTCTGCCACCCTGGCTGCCGGCGCAGCCGCTTCGCTGGTTGCCACCCGCGGCATGGCCACAATCCCCGTCTCGACGAACGCACGCAACATCGTCCTCGTGCATGGGCTATTCGCCGACGGCTCATGCTGGTCTGAGGTAATCGCGCGCTTGCAGGCGGCAGGGCTTAACGCCACTTCCGTGCAAAATCCCCTGACGACGCTACCTGAAGCTGTCGCGTCAGCACAGCGCGTGCTGGATCGGCAGGACGGCCCGACCGTGCTTGTCGGGCATTCCTTCTCCGGAATGATCGTCACGGAAGCCGGCGTTCATCCGAACGTCTCGGCTCTTGTCTATGTGGCGGCGCGGGCGCCGGATGCGGGTGAGGACTACACGGCCTTGGCGAAGACGTTTCCGACGCCCCCGGCCTCCGCCGGAATCGTCTTCGACGGTGATGAGGGGCGTCTCAGCGAAACGGCGTTCCTGCGTGATTTCGCGGGCGATCTGCCGGAAGCGAAGACCAAGGTCCTCTATGCTGTCCAGCAGCCGTTCCAAAAGGCCCTGCTGACGGGAAAGACCACGCACGCGGCCTGGCGGTCGAAGCCGAGTTTCTATGCCGTTTCGACGGAAGATCGGACGATCAATCCCGATCTCGAACGCTTCATGGCCAAGCGCATGGGTGCCAAGACTATCGAAGTCAAGGCTAGTCATCTCTCACTGATCTCTCATCCGGACGAGATAACCCAGCTCATTCTGGAAGCCGCCGGACAAACCAGGTAACCGGAGCGCCAATTCGGCGATCGTTAATTGCCGAAAGCCTCGATCGCGCTATTCAGCGGGCCATCAGCCAGGTCGTGGACCGCGAAAGATGCGGGCGGCATCACTTGACCAATCTCATGCCATTCTCTATATAATTGAGCATCCACTCACTCAATATCGTTAGACTGAAATATGGCGCGTCCCCTCAGTGAAGAAAAGCGACAGGCACTGCTCGATGCAGCGGCCGAGTTCGTTGCCAACCTGGGCACAGCCGCGTCCACGGCCAAGATAGCAAAGGCTGCTGGCGTGTCTGAGGGAACGCTGTTCACTTACTTTCCAACCAAGGACGATCTGCTCAACCAGCTATTTCTCGAGATCGAGACCGACCTCACAGAGACGATGCTGGCGCCATATCCCGCGGACGACTCCGCCAAAGTGCGGCTATTCGCGGTTTGGAACCGTCTGATTGACTGGGGACTGGCTCACGCTACGGCGCGCAAGGCCCTTCGCCAGTTGAAGGTGTCGGATCGCGTGACGGCGGAAAGCCGGAACCGGTGCCACGCCATGCAGCGGGATGCACGGACGATGGTGGAAGAGTGTCTCGCCGGCCATGCCGCGCCTGGCCGGATCGCCTTCTATATCGATACAATTCTCTTCGACTTGGCCGACATCAGCATCAACGCGGTCGCAGCCAAACCTCAGCAAAGTGACGCCATCCGGCAGGCCGGGTTCGACCTGTTCTGGAAGGGGTCCGCCGCCTGAGTTTTAACTGATAAATGAGCATGTAAGCACTCACATATAAGGATCGAAAATGTCGAATAGTAAGGGTTTTACCGAAGCCGACGTCCCCCAACAGACGGGAAAAAGCTTCATCGTCACCGGCGCCAACGCCGGGGTCGGGTTCGAAATCGCGCGGGTGCTTGCCGCCAGGGGCGGGCGCGTCCTGCTTGGCTGCCGCGAGCAGACCAGGGCGCAGGATGCCATCGCGCGGATCAAGGGGATCACGCCGAATGCCGATCTCGTCTGGTTGCCACTGGATCTCGGTGATCTGGACAGCGTTCGCACCGCAGCCGAGATCGCCGCGAAGGAGCCACGGATCGATGCACTCATCAACAATGCCGGGATCATGAACCCGCCTCTGACGCGCACGAAGCAGGGGTTCGAATCGCAGTTCGGCATCAATCATCTCGGCGTGTTCGCGCTCACCTCGCTGCTCCTGCCGAAGCTGGCGGAGACTCCGGGAGCGCGGGTGGTCGTGACCTCGAGCGTCGCGCATCTAAAGGCCAAGATCGACTGGGATGACGTCAACGCCGACAAGAGCTACGTCAAGACCGAGCGCTACGGCGCCAGCAAGCTGGCGAACGCGCTGTTCTTCTTCGAACTGGATCGTCGCCTGCGCGCGGCGAAGTCACCCGTCACAGCAATCGGCGTCCATCCTGGCGTCGCCGCCACAAGTCTTGGCCGTCACATGGGGCTGATCCAGATCGTTGGCCCAATCGTCGGCCTGTTGCTCAATAGCGCCGACAAGGGCGCGTGGCCGGCACTTCTGGCTGCGACCGGCAAGGTGAAGCCCGGAGGCTATTACGGTCCCGCCGGCTTCGGCGGAATCCGCGGTGTAGCCGGCGAAGCAAAGCGCGCGCCGCATGCCGAAGATCCCGCGCTCGCGAAGCGGCTCTGGGACGTCTCCATCGCCATGACCGGCATCGATCCAGGCTTGCCGGCTGCCTGACCTCACTTACCAACGCTGCGAAGCCGTGGCTTTCCGCTGGTAGGGGAGCGGCGAACTAGCATTCTCCATCTCCGATCTGGCAAGTCCGATCTGCGACTATGCACCTGATGAAGTAAAGTTCTTTCAAAGGGGGGAGAGGCCTATAGCGTAGAACGGCGTGCGAAAAGGCGAGTATTTCTTTGCGCTGCATGTCGGTCATTCCGGCCGACTTGACCACCAACCTTTTTTGACTCGCCGCCCCGGTCGAGCAGTGTGCACACAAAGCCGCAGCTGGGCCCTTCAGGTCCCGATGTCGGCGACGACCATTCCCGAGACGGGATCGGTCACGCCGAGATCCTCCAGCATGTCGCGCATGGTGTCCAACAGACCGATCATCTGCGGCCGCGCCGAGGCGAGACTGTCCATGTCGTTCCATTCACCGACAACGCAGAAGGTTCGGTCACCGGTCTGGATGAGCGCGGCTTTACGGAAGCCCTTGACGTCGAGGCTCGCCTTCTTGTGGGCTTCGATGAAGGCCTGTTCCTTGCCGGGTTTGGTGCGGAACCGGACGACGTTGTATGCAGCCATGTCTTCCTCCGAGATAGCGATTTAGCCGGGCTTATGGGCGCGCTTCGAGCACCATGTTGAACGGCGTCTCGGTGGCGCGGCGGAACCGCTTGAACCCACCGCCCGTCACCACCTTGCGCAGCCTTGCCTCGCCCGCCTGAGCGCCGAGGCCGAGCCCAACCTCCTGCGACAGCGAGGCAGGCGTGCAGATGAAGGTCGAGGCGGCGTAGTAGATGCGGCCGACCGGATTGAGGTTCGCTGAAAGCTTGTCATGAGCGAAGGGTTCGACGATCATCCAGGTGCCGTCCGGCTTCAGCGCCTTGTGCACATGCCTGGCAGCACCTTCAGGATCGCCCATGTCGTGCAGGCAGTCGAAGAAGGCGACGAGATCGTAGGTGCCTGGGAAGTCCTTGGCCGCCGCCACTTCGAAGCGCGTGTTGCCGGCGACGCCGGCCTCCTTGGCTGCGGCGCGCGCCCGTTCGATCGACGGGGCATGATAGTCGAACCCGGTGAAGCGCGAATTCGGGAATGCCTTGGCCATGAGCACGGTAGATGCGCCGTGGCCGCAGCCGACGTCGGCGACGTCCATGCCGCGCTCCAGCTTCTCGGACACGCCATCGAGCGCCGGCAGCCAGGAGCCGATCAGATTGGCGTTGTAGCCGGGCCGGAAGAACCGTTCCGTGCCGCGAAACAGGCAGGCGCTGTGATCATGCCAGCCCAGGCCCTTGCCGGAGCGAAAGGCCTGCCGCACCTTTTCTTCGTCAAGCCATAGCGTCGAGACGACCTCGAACGCGCCGGCCATAAAGGCGGGGCTGTCCTCGTCGACGAAGACCTGTTCCTGCTCGGGGCTGAGGTAGAAGCTGTCGCTGGCCTCGTCATATTCGACATAGCCGGCGGCCGCCTGTGCCGAAAGCCATTCGCGGACCAGCCGCTCCTGCGTGCCGGTTCTTGCGGCAAGCTGCCCGGCGGTCATCTTGCCGCCCTCGCTCATTGCCGCGAACAGCCCGAGCCTGTCGCCCAACAACACCGCCGCCCCAGTGGTGATGGCACCGAGATCGCCGACCATCTTTCCAAGCAGCGCCTCCAGCTTTTCCTGGTCGGGCTGCTTGTCCTTGTTTCGCTCCAGCATCGGCTTTTCCTCCGGCTCGATCCCAAACATCGGCCCAAGGCTGCACGCCTGATCCCGCCGCCGGGATGGTCTCGCCATGGACAGGGGAGAAAGTTTACCTAAGGATAGAACCCGCCGATAATGCCGAGTTCTGATTGCGGCGATGCATGCCGGGCATCAGCGGGGATGTGTCATGGAAATGCACGAAATTCGTTATTTTCTGGCCGCCTGCCAGACGCTCAACTTTCGTCAGGCGGCGGACCTCGTGCATATCACTCAGCCTGCGCTCACCCGCGCCATACAGAAGCTGGAAGCTGAACTCGGTGGCCTGCTCTTCCATCGTGACAAGAGCCATGTCCAGCTAAGCGATTTCGGCCGGCTGATGCGAAGCCACCTCGATGAGATAGCGCAGCGCTCGGAGCATGCCAAACGAACCGCCAGAAGCTTCCTGTCGCTTGAGACCGCGCCGGTGACGCTGGGCGTGATGTGCACCATCGGCCCGCTGCGCTTTATCGGTTTCCTCAACGCGTTTCGCGAGCGCTTTCCGGGCATCGAGGTGACCGTGATAGAGGGCGCCGCCGACCACCTCACCGATCTTCTGCTCAAAGGCAAACTCGACATTGCGCTGCTGGCGCGGCCCGAGCCGTTCGACCACCGGCTGAAAGCCGAGCCGGTCTACATGGAACGCTTCGGGCTCGCCTTCTCGACCGGGCATCGTTTCGAGACGCGCAACACGCTGCAGCTCGCCGACGTGCGCAGCGAGCCCTATCTCGAGCGCATCAACTGCGAATACGGGAGCCATATCGACGAGCTCTGCCAAAACCTCGGCTTCGAGATAAAGAGTGCCTACCGCAGCGAACGCGAGGACTGGATTCTGGCCATGGTCGCGGCCGGCATGGGGGTGTGCTTCATCGCCGAATTTTCGGCCAGCCAGCCGGGCGTCTGCCACCGGCTGGTTGTCGATCCCGAGATCGTGCGCGAAGTATCGCTGGTCTCAGTCGCCGACCGTCTACCCTCGCCCGCCATCTCCGCCTTCGCCAAGGCGGTGATGGAGTATGACTGGCACATACCGATGACGGCGGAATCAACTGGCCTTTAGGTCCGCCGTTCCGCCTTCGGCGCCAGTCAAACGGGGACCATACGATCACATCTTCGTGTCGATGTAACTGACGGCAATGTTCGGCGAAGCCACGAATGGGGCAACTGTGCCCCCCAAAAAATGGGAGTATTCAGAATGCATTCGTTCAAGATCTTTGTTGTCGCCAGCATCGCCGCCCTTTGCGCCTCGCAGGCATTCGCCGAGGATACGATGGGCACGATGTCCATGATGAAGGGTGGGCAAGTGACGGCAATCATGCCGGACGGGCATATGGGTACCATGATGCCTGATCCCAAAATGAGCGCCGAAATGATGAAAATGGCCAAGCCGCTCAAGCATTGCATGATGATGATGACCGACGCCAAGGGCAAAACCTACATGATCGATACGTCGACCAAGAAGGCCCAGGCTGAGTGCGAAAAAATGGCGATGTGAGCAGCCCTCGCGCACAATCAACGCTTCCATCCCGCCGGCACACGCGCCGGCGGGGTGCCACCTATCCTCCGCCATCGAGCGCGTGTCACTGCGCTGGTTACTGATCCTCACCAATCATAGCCACTGGCTCGCAAGATTGATCGGCTCGGTGGGTGTGCTAGACCCGGGTCTATTACCAAGGATCCGGCATGGCACGCATATCGCGACGACATCCGATGCTGCGGCGCTCACAGGCAATGTGGGTTTCGCGACGTGTCTGGCAGCCACGCATTGTCTTTTGGGCCGGCGCCATTTCGATCGGACTGATCAGCGTGCTGTTCGCCGTGCTTGCCGACCAAGCGCAGGCGCTGTTCCTTACTGTCATCGGCAGCGGTAGCGGCTGGCGCTCTTACCTGCCGCTGGTGGTGACGCCGCTCGGTTTCGTTCTCTGCGCCTGGCTTGCGCATTCGTTCTTTCCAGGCTCGCAGGGCAGCGGCATTCCGCAGGCTATCGCCGCGCGTCACCTGCGCGATGACGACGACCGCGGCCATATCCTGTCGCTGCGGCTGGTGGTGGGCAAGATCGCGCTCACCGTAGTCGGTCTTGCCTGCGGGGCATCGATTGGCCGCGAGGGACCGACAGTGCAGGTCGGCGCCTCGCTGATGCTGCAGGTCGCGCGCTGGGGTGGCATGGCGCAGGCGCGCGGCCTGATCCTGGCCGGGTCAGCGGCCGGCATAGCGGCTGCCTTCAACACACCACTTGCCGGCATTGTCTTCGCTATTGAGGAGATGGGCCGCGCCTATGAATCTCGCACCAAAGGACTGGTATTAACGGCGGTGATCCTCGCAGGACTCGCCTCGTTGGGCCTGGTCGGAAATTACACTTACTTCGGCATCGCCAAAGAAACAGTGTCCTTTGAGCGCGACTGGCTGCTGGTGCTTGCCTGCGGCATTATCGGAGGCGGCGTCGGCGCGCTGTTTTCGCTGCTGGCGCTGGGAGCGATGCGCCGCATCCGGCGCTGGAACGCTTTGCAGCCGCTCTGGCGCACAGTGGTTGTGGCAAGTACTTGCGGGCTGGCGGTGGCCGCAATCGGGATCGCCTCGAATGGCCTCACCTTCGGCACCGGCTATGCGCAGGCGCGCGGAGCCATCGAAGGCGCGCCGCTGCCCGCGTTCTTCTTTGTCGAGAAATTCGTGGCAGGCCTGCTTTCGATGATTTCGGGCATCCCGGGCGGTATCTTCGCGCCGTCGCTGGCCGTGGGGGCCGGCCTTGGCAGCACGCTTGGCCTCATCCTCGGCGCGGCCACCGGCACCGCTGCGCTGCTCGGCATGGCCGGCTATTTTGCCGGCGTTGTGCAGGCTCCGATGACGGCCTTCGTCATCATCCTCGAAATGACCGGCAACCACGACAATGTCATTGCGCTGATGTGCGCATCGATGCTGGGCTATGGGACAGCGCGATTGATTTCGAACGAGCCGCTCTACCACGCGCTATCTCGCCTGTTCATCGCCGAGGCGATCCGGCGCAGAAGAACCAGAAATATTGAAACACCCAAGGCCGCTTAAAGCGCAGTCTGACCAGCAAGCTCAAACTTAAGTGAGGACAAGGCGCATGGCGCAACGTCTGCTTGCCGGCATTCCGTGCTCGACCTCTCGGCGTAGCACCTGGCGAAGCCGCTCGCCGGCCTGCGCATCATCCAGCACCCGAAAGCCCAGCTTCTGGTAAAATGGTGCGTTCCAGATCACGTCCCGGAACGTCGTCAGGGAAAGAGCGACAAGGCGGCGACGCCTCGCATCCGCAATGGCTTCTTCTAGCAAGCCGCGTCCGATACCTAAGCGTTGTTGATCAAGGCGCACGGCAAGTTCCCAGATGTGCAACGTGCCATCCTGAACCTCCGCGCTCAGAAATGCGACCGGCGGGTCGTCGAGCTTGGCCGCGACCCAGCACGTACCCTTGGCGATGAGTTCACGGTGACGCTCCACGGTTTGGTTATCGTCATCGGCAATCCAGGCAAGCGCCTTGATTCCGCGGTAAGCTTCACCCGCCGACTGTTCGATATCGGGCAGTGCTTCCGCGTCAGCGTCTTGCGCAATTCGGATGGTGGTCATTGGGTGCAGTCGGATCTCCAAGTATTTTGCAGAGAATGACGTTGGAGTGTCCGTCGGGCCAATCCGCAAGCTCAGCTACGCGCACGAAGCCGGATTTTTCATACATTCCAGGCGCTTGAAAATCATGGCTCTGCACCCAAATCCGCCGAACGCCTCGAGCTTCGGCCTCGGCCTTGAAGGCGTTCAACAACGCTCGCGCATAGCCACGTCCCCTATACGCCTCATCGATCCACATCTGTTTGAGTTCGGAAGTGCCTGCCCAGGAAAATCCTGCTGCAACACCGACGATGCGTCCAACCGCATCGCGGATCACAAAGCCAAGTCCCTGAGCGTCATCGCGCCCTACCGCCTTTCGGTTGAAGGCGTAGATACTGTCTTCGATGGCGTCGATTTCACATGCAGAAAGATCGTGCTGAGGTTGGGTAAGGGTAGTCATCTCGAGCGTTCCATCCCCTTGGGCCGAAACAAGATCGTCTCAAGCGACAAACGGCCGGGACCGCCTACTGCGAGCGTTGCCAGACCGGCCAGGTAAAGCAGAATGATTTCGTAGCCGACCGGCCCGAACCGGATTCCTGTGGCTGTCACTTCGGCCAACTTCACTGAGAAGAATCCATATTGGGAATGGACTGCAAACAATGCAGTCAAAAGCACGATCGCCATCGGCACGGTAACGAGCGGAATGAAAGCGCCCGCCAGCACGGCACCGCCGCCGACAAGTTCAACCAGCGTTGTCAACCATGCTAACGCTTGAGGCTCTGGGATTCCCAGTGTCTGAAGCACGACGCCAAAGCTTCCTGGCCCTCTGCTGAGTTTGGCATAGCCATGGGCAAGGAAGCCAAAGCCCACGATCAACCTTATCGGCAACGGCGCCCATGCGCTGGCAAAACTTGACGGGTAGAGTGACGTTTTTGAGAGAAGTCGACTGAAAGACATGCTGGCGAACTTTCTTGTGGATCCGGTGCGCGAGAGCTCAACATCGTCCGAAGAGGCGAGACGACTTGCATGAATCCGTATTCGCCCCGCAGCGAGTGCCCGTTACGGCCTCACAGCAACGTGACCGCTGCCGGAATGTCAGGTTTTGGAGGCCGAAGCGATTCGATCGGCTACATAGTCAAGTGAGAAAACCCCTGCGCCACGCGTAAGCACCAGCAGCAACAACGAGGCCCACAGCAAATGCTCGGCCCAGTTCTCCGGGAAAACGAAGATCTGGATCACTGAAACAACGCCGAGCAGCATCAGTGCACCGAGGCGCGAGAACAGCCCCAGGAAAAGCAGCACCGCCCCGGTGATCTCTGCCGCTGTCGCCAGCGGCGCCGCGATCGACGGATCGATAAGCGGCAGATTGTATTCGCTGGCGAACAGCTGCAGC
Source organism: Mesorhizobium sp. CNPSo 4684 (assembly GCF_057784315.1). Lineage (NCBI taxonomy): Bacteria > Pseudomonadati > Pseudomonadota > Alphaproteobacteria > Hyphomicrobiales > Phyllobacteriaceae > Mesorhizobium > Mesorhizobium sp. CNPSo 4684. Next base: position 27,793 of record NZ_JBWLUX010000012.1, read on the forward strand.
GTCACCGGCCAGGACGCAAGCTTCGATTGTGCAGACTGCCAGAAGACATGCGCAATCGCGACTCGAGCCGCGAGCTGGACCAGCGAAAACGGGATCCGCTCCGGCAACTTGATCACTCGTCGGTAAAGACCAACAAGGCCGGCAGGGCGAGGCGTGGAATATTCCGGTATCGCAGTCATGATCGTCTCCTTCAGTTTGAGAGAGGGTGCACCGGGACGCGCACCTCGGTGACGAGCCTGTCGCGAAACAGACGCACAAGCGCTGAAACCAGGTCGAACGCCGGGTCGAGCGCCAAGGCGCGGCCAGTGGCATGCTCAAGGCCGAAGCCGTGCTTCAGCGAATGCCAGAAGGCGAAGCTCGCGCGGTCGAGCAGAAAAAGCCGCACGTAGTTCCCCGATCGCCACAGCGCCACCCGTTCGGGGCGCCTTGTCCAGGTGATTTTTTCGGCCGCCGTCTCCCGTTGATGCTCCATCCATACCGAGAGGATCGACCAGTGCGAGACCAGCAGTCGAAGTGAGGGCTGGAGCAGGATATCGGGCGACAGCCCAAGGTCGGTGCTGTCGTATTCTGCGAGACTGCGGGCCGGCAGCGAAGCTGTATCGAGCGCTTCGGCAATGGCCCATTCGAGCCGCGCCGTCTCGGCGACGATCGGCATGTCGGACAGGGTGTCGATGGTCTTCAGGAAGCGAGGGAAGCCCACGCCATAACGCGCCAGGCGTGACTCCGCCGGCGGATGCCGTCGAATGAACTCGCTCGCCACAAAGCGGAAGAAACGTTCGTCGACCAAGCGAGCCGTAACGGGGAAGACCGCCATCAGCACGGCAGTCAGCGAACTGCGCGTGTTGTTCTGGTAGATGCGCAGGCGAGCCATTGGGTCGGCCTTGCCGGCGGTCAGCATTTTTGCGTCGATCGGTGGTTCCATGGCCAGCACCGAGCGCGCCACGATAGTCTGCAGATGTTCAAGCGGCAGCATGATATCCTCCCTCGATTGTCGGCAAGGCCATGTGCATGGCCGGTTTGGCTCTGGCAGCGGCAAATGCCGCAAGCACAGGCATGCTGGTTCGGGTGTTTTCGAAAGTCGGCAGGCTGGATACCGGCAGGACTATAGTCGGGGCGGTCTGCCTTGCGGCCTGCTTGCGGCTGAACATGATCGAAGCGGAGAGCATGTCTGCCCACATAGCCTCGCCGAGCAACACGTCGAGAACTGGAACATCGGTATCCCATTCGATCAGCGTAGGGCGCGGCCCGAGATGGCTGATGGCATGGTGATAGAGCCCCCAGACAACTGGCGGCACACGAGAGCCGTGATCGTCGATCAGCACGGTGTCGGCCCCGACCTGGTTGGTCGCGTGACCGGCAAGGTGGATCTCCCCGATGGCATCGGCGGGCAAAGCGTCGATAAAGGTCTTTGCGTCGTATTGTAGATTGTGCGCCGAAACCTGAACGTTGTTGACGTCCAGAAGCAGGCCGCAGCCAGTTTGCACCACCAGCTCGGCCAGAAATTCAGCTTCATTCATGGAGGAATCCGCAAACGCGACATAGGCGGACAGGTTCTCGATCAGCACACTTCGCTTCAACGTATCCTGGACGGTCGCTACGTTGCGCGCCACGATCGCCAGCGCCGCTTCGTCATAGCGAAGCGGCAGCAGGTCGTTGAGATAGGCGCCGTCGGCAACGCTCCAGGCAAGATGCTCCGAAACGAGATCAGGTTGGAACCGCTCGCAGACCTTGCGCAGCCTTTCCAGATGATCGCGGTCCACGCCTTGTGCGCTGCCCAGAGACAGGCCGACGCCGTGCACCGACAGCGGATATATCTGGCGCAGCCGTTCAAGCGCCTCGACGGCGGCGCCGTCGCCCATATAGTTCTCGGCATGCACCTCGAGCCAGCCGGCGGAGGGTCTGCGGGTCAGCATCTCGCTGATGTGAGGAGAGCGCAGACCGATGCCAGCGGATGCCGGGATCGTGAGGGGCTGAAATGCACGGGACATCGGTCTGCTCCCTTCCAAAGGGGGTTGGCTTGAAGTCTGGGTCGGTCAGGCGTTCGGCTTGTCGCTGCCGCCGGTGATCTTGGCGCAGCTGCCGGCTGGCACGTAGAGCCAGGAATCCGGCTGGTTGTCGGCGGTCGAGGTGCCGGCGCATGAGTGCGTCGCAGTCTGGCAGTCGTTCTGGCCGGCCTTGACGACGCCATAGCACTTCTCGAACGAGAAGTTGGGCTGCGCGGCGGGGCCGCTATAGGCTGCAGTTGCAGCAAGCGAGGTGGCTGCCGCGAGGGCGGATCCGATGAGGGTCTTGGTGTTGATCACGGTCGTTTCTCCTGGTTGCGTTTCGAGGGAAGACTGACCTGGCGGCCTGTCTGCAAGCAGTGTCGTCGAACGCGCGGTGAAGCTGAAATGCTGTCTCGGCATGGATTTGATACGCCGTCACTATGTTGAGGCGGATAACGAGCAAAAGCCCTCCGGCGGGGAACGGAGGGCTTTGGCGCCTACACTTCGTGAGCGGAGCGAAGCACGCGCGGCCAGGCGGAGGGAGGCGCCTAGACGTATCGATTTTTGCTGTCGACGACCGAGCTTTCGCTCAACGTTTGATGGTCGGCGAGAAGCCAGTCCTCGGCTCGCTGCCGTCCGCGGTCACGCATATCGGTCAATTCGCCCCAGTCGGTCCAAGGCCTTGTAAACAGCGCAGCACTTGTTCTGTGATGGCTGTCGAAGATGGTATCGACAGATGCACAGTTCATGGCATTTGTGGCAAGGCGGCGAGCCGCACAAGGCGTCATGCACCCGGAGGATTTGCCCCTGACAATCAGCCAACGCCCAGCCTCGATCGACGGCACCGGCGGCACGGCAGAAAATTCGCCTTCGCCCCAATACGGATCGCCATCGATTTCCACGGCCGGGAACAGAAATGGAACTGTCGCCCCGGCCAGAATGGCGTCAATAGACAATTGATCGCCGGAGAAGATCGTCACGGTGTCGGTGCGCGCATTCGAAGCCAGAATGTTGAGCTCCAACCGGCAGCTGTTTTTGTGCAACTCGGCGATGTCGATCGAATGTTCCAGGATCGATCTCAGCGGATTGCCCGTAGCGACTGCAGACATCGATGCGTGGCTGACGCGCCGCCAGAAATTGGTGAGCGCCGTCCTTGCGCCACGCCGGCCGCCCAGAGTCAGTCCGTAGGCAAGAACCGCTGCCTCCATGCCTCCGAAACCCGACGCGGTGATTGTGCGGAAGGAAAGGCAAGGTTCATCCAGCAAGCGATCGAGCACGCCCCAGACAAATGCGCCGTGAGCGTCGCTTGCCAGGGTAATGTCGATCAGCTGGCGGTCTTCAATCACCGGTCTTGCACCGGCAATGAAAGCCCGGTCGGTTGCGGCCTGGATTTCCATCTTTTGGGTCTCCTCCCAACAACGCCAGTCAAGGCGTTTGATGGAGACACTGCTGCATGATCCGCCATTGGCGAAATGCCAAGGTGGCATGAACTCCATAGGTAGATTGCATTGGCTGCAATCCCTTGCGCGGCGCCATGGTTTGCCAGGCGAGGATCCCGCGATCCCGCTTTGGAACTGGCGCTACGCCGGTCGCCGGCAGGCCTGCACCGACCGTTCCGGGCCACACAGGGATGATGTCACGATGGCGAGCGGTCTGCTCGCCACCTCTTTTGGTGGCCAGCTGCTGCGCAAAACAAGCTGTCCGCAGCGCCAGCCATCAAGGGCATCATGACGGACCGCTATCGACTTCATAGCCGCAGTGCATTGGCGCCAAAGCGAGCCTTGCGGCAGTCTCCGAAGCGCGAGCAACCTCGTGCAATTGGGGATAAATCGGCATGGACATTCACCACATCCGCTACTTCCTGGCCGTGTGCGAGACACGAAACTTCACGCGCGCAGGCGAAAAGTGCAACGTCACTCAGCCGGCTCTTTCTCGCGCCATCCAGCAACTCGAGGAAGAGGTCGGAGGGTTGCTGTTTCGCCGCGAACGAAGCTTGACTCACCTGACCGATCTGGGTGTGCTGCTCCGCCCCCGTTTTCAGCAGATCCTCGACGAACTGACTGGAGTGCGGCAGGAGGCATCGAGGTTCCTGTGCCTGGAAAACGCCAACCTTAAGGTCGGCGTCATGTGCACGATCGGGCCCCGTCGCTTCACCGGCCTGCTGACCGAGTTCAACCGGCGGCAGCAGGGGATCCAGCTGCAACTGGTTGAGGGCGTGCCGGCATCGCTCTCCCAACTTCTAGAGTCCGGCGAGATCGACGTCGCCATAATGGCGTCAAGCGACAGCTTTCCGGACCGCTTCGACGTCACACCGCTTTATCGCGAGCGCTTTGTCCTCGCCTTTCCAAACGGCCACCGGCTGGCCCGCAATGACAATGTAGCTATCTCCGAACTCGATGGCGAAAATTATCTCAGACGTCTCAATTGCGAGTATCGCGATCACCTCGCCGGCCTGTGCACGGATCGCGGCGTGAAGCTCAGGATCTCCTACGCCAGCGAACGCGAGGACTGGATCCAGAATATGGTCTCCGGAGGGCTAGGCATCTGCTTCATCCCCGAATTCAGTGCGGTGATCCCGGGGCTGCAGGTCCGTCCCGTGATTGATCCTGAGGTCTGGCGGGAAGTATCCCTGGTTGTCGTTGCGGGGCGCAGGTTCTCGCCTGCGGCATCGGCTTTCGTAAACAGCGTCAAGGCGCATGGCTGGCCTGAGAGCGCAATCGTCCAGGCCATCCAAAAGACCGCTGCCTGAAGCAAATCAAAGAATTAGGGGATCGCACGGGACGGTTGCCGCGTGTGGTCCTGATGCAGTTGCCGTGCTCTACCATAGTTTTCAGGTATCGATTTGAGAGCCAGTCAGCATTTCTCTTTTCGGATCGCTCCGGTCACTCTCCCCGTCATGCCCCGCCTCCCGCGTTTGGGCACCGACAAAGGAGAAATACAAGATGGCTATCAAGAAACTCACCCTTGCATTTGCGGCAGGTCTGCTTTCGGCAACCGCTGCATTGTCCTCTGCTCCGGCCTTCGCCGGCGACTGCCCTGCCGGCCAGGCCGCAACGACCGATATCCAGGAACATCCCAGCAAACCGGTTGGCGTCGTCGACACGGTTCTCTCGGCCATCGATCTCAGCAGCAAGGGCGAGGCCTGGAAAGGCAATATGCTGCGTCTTCGCAAGCTCGTCGTTCAGCCAGGCGGCGTCGTGCCGTGGCATGAGCACAATCTGCGCCCGGCCAACATCCTCATCGTCGAAGGCTCGATCACCGAATACAGCAGCACCTGTAAGGTGGGCATCGAGCACCCGGCTGGTGATGTGACCGCCGAGTTCGGCCAGCTCGCCCATTGGTGGAAGAACAACGGCAAGGTGCCCGCGGTGCTCTATTCCGCCGACGTCTTGCCGCCCGCGATGCCCGACGACCACATGATGTAATCTGAACGTTTCGACGGACAGTTCCCACACTCAGCAACCGAATGCGCGTCCTCAGGTAATCGCCTGGGGACGTCCGGCAACGGAGCCTCGTCATGACAACCAGTGAAGAGACAGAAATGACGCCGCTGCACAACGTGGCCGCAGATAGTTGGCGCTTTGGCCTTGTTGCGCTGATCGCATTTCTTACGCTTGTCGATCTGTTCGCCACCCAGGCAATACTGCCGTCACTGGTGATAAAATTCGGCGTCAGCCGTGCAACCATGGGCTTCGCCGTCAACGCCAGCACGTTCGGCATGGCGGTTGCAGGTATCGCTGTTGCCCTCTTCGGGCGCGGCATCGATCGCCGCAACGGCATCTGGATCAGCTTGGCCATATTGGCGATCCCGACAACACTGCTTTCGCAGACCGACAGCATAGTCGTCTTTGCCCTCCTGCGCGTTGCGCAAGGCCTGTGCATGTCGACCGCGTTCACGCTGACGATGGCCTACCTGGCCGAACATTTCTCCGCACGGCAGACGACCAGTGCGCTCGCCGCCTATGTAACGGGCAATGTCGCCAGTAATTTCTTCGGACGACTGATGTCGGCCGCCGTCGCCGATACATTCGGCATCTCCACCAACTTTCTGACCTTCGCGGCTCTCAATTTGTCTGGCGCGGCGCTTGTCTGGTTCACGCTACAAAAGGCTTCGGCAGCGATGCGCGTCGATACGGTCGGTCAATCTGCCCGCGCATCGTGGAAAGGCCCGCTGGAGAATGCCGAACTACGTGCTTGTTTCGCGATCGGCTTCCTGATCCTTTTCGCCTTCATAGGCACCTTCACCTATGTCAATTTCCAGCTTGTCGCCCCGCCGCTGTCGCTGTCACCGATGGCGCTCGGACTGATCTATTTCGTCTTCCTGCCATCGATGCTGACCACGCCCCTCGCCGGACGTGTCACGGCCGGCCTTGGCCCACGGATAGGCATTGGCGCAACGCTCGCGATGGCAATCGTTGGGTTGTTGCTGTTGCTCACAACCAGCCTGCCGATCGTCCTTGCAGGGATGGCGCTGGTCGCCATGGGAACCTTCCTGGCGCAAGCGATAGCAACGGGACACGTCAGCCGGACCGCCTCGCGCGATCGCACCGCCGCGAGCGGCATCTACCTGGCCTCCTACTATGGGGGTGGGCTCGCCGGCAGCTTCGTCATCGGACAGATTTACGACCGGATCGGGTGGACGGCATGCGTGGCCGTGCTCGCCGCCTTCCTTGCCGGCGCCATCGCGGTGGCGCGCGTGCTGCAACCTCCAAAGACGTGACACCCAACACCGAAAAATGACCATTCAACAAAGGAGACTGACATGACCAACTACCTCAAGACCATGATTGCCGGAGCCGCCATACTGATAGCTGCTGTCATCCCAGCCGCCGCTTCTGACGGCGTCGTCACAGTGAAGAGCGACTATTCCATCACTGAAACCGTCGCCCGCATCAAGAAGGATGTCCTCAAGAAAGGCATCAAGTTCTTCGGCGTCATCGACCAGGCAAAGCTGGGCAACAATGCCGGAAACGATGTCAGGCCGTCGCGACTGGTGATGTTCGGCAACCCGGCCCTCGGGACAACCTTCATCACATCCAATCCCGAAGCCGGTCTCGACTGGCCGGTGCGCGTGCTGGTCTATCAGACTGCGGATGGCGCGGTTTACGCCGCCTATAGCGACTTCGACTGGATCGCCAAGCGTCATGGCATCACCGACCGCGCCGCGCAGTTCAAGATGGCAACCGAGGTCATCCAGTCGGTGACCTCGACAATCAGGAAGAACTGAGCGTGGACATGTGCCGGAGATCCATCACTCTGGCATGGGAAAGAACGTGTTTGCGCGCAGGGCTATTCAGCGGCGGACAACGCCTTTGCACGCTCGCCGAACCACTTCTTCTGCGTGGCCTCGCGCACGAGTGCGCCAACCGCCGGCGAATGCCTGCGGCCGCGCACCGTGACGAGATTGACCTCGCGCCAGAATTCCGGATCGGTGATCGGCAACGGCACCACTCCGGGATGCTTGGCGGTATGCTCGGGCATGAATCCGAAACCAAGCCCGGCGGCGATCATCGCGAGTGTCCAATCGTCGCGATCGCTCCAGTAAACGGGACTGACGGTGACGCCCTGCTCGGAAAGAATGGCGTCAGCATAACCGGCAAACTCGCAATTGTTGCGGTGGATGTAGGTCTCATTGCTCATATCCGTCACCCGCACGCTGCGCTGGTTGGCCAGCCGATGGTTCAGATGAACGGCCATCACCATCTGCTCCTGAAACAGCGGCAAGGAGTGAACCTCCTCATCGGGCACATTTGACGGCAACGCGTAAATTGCTGCCTCGAGATCTCCTCCGAGCAGTCGTTTGCGCAAGCTCACTGCATCGGCATCGCAAAGATGAAGCTCCACGCCCGGATGGTGTGTGCGCACGGACGAGATGAGTTCGATGATTTCGTCCGGAGCAATCGTGCTCATTATGCCGACCCGGAGAGGCGTCTTCTTCAGGTGCACATATTGCTCGGCGATCTGCTTTGCCTGCCTGGAGTTCTCGAAAACGCCTTCGAGATAGGTCTCGACCATGCGACCGAGTTCCGTCAGGTGAGTGAAGCGCCGTTCACGGTGAAAAAGCGCGCCGCCGAACTCGTCTTCGAGCAGCTTGATCGCGCGCGACAGTGCCGGCTGCGTAACGTTGCACTGCTCGGCCGCCCTGGTGAAATTCAGTTCCTTGGCGACGGCCAAGAAATACCTGACCTGGCTGATCTCCACTGCACGCTCCCTCAACAGGCGTGCATACGGCACGGCCCCGTTGCCGGTTGATCTTACTAGTTGCCCCGACGTCAAACAACCCGATCCGGCGATTGATATCCCCAGCCGACCGATTGACGATCTGACCGTGGGCTATCGAATCCATGTCTCAACGGCATTTCCGCTGCCTCCAGCCGCGCGCCATACTTGGCCCAGAAGTCGAGACTAGCCGTTTACAGGCCATTTCGGCCCCGGCCTCAACCGAAGGAAACAATGATGTTCAGAGGAAAGACGGCACTGATCACAGGCTCGACCAGTGGCATCGGCCAAGGCATTGCCGAAGCCTTCGCCGCGAAGGGCTGCAACATTGTGCTGAACGGCTTCGGCGATCTCGGTGAGATCGAGTTGCTGAGGGCCAAGCTTGCCGCGGACCATGGTGTGACCGTTCGCTACGACGGCGCGGACATGAGCAAGGGCAGCGCGATCACCGCCATGATGGACAAGGCAATCGCCGAGTTCGGCGCTGTAGACATCCTCGTCAACAATGCCGGCATCCAGCATGTCGCACCGATTGACGACTTTCCGATCGAAAAATTCGAGGCGGTCGTGGCGATCGATTTGATGTCGTCGTTTTACACGATCCGGCGCGCGCTGCAGGCCATGAAAGAACGCAAATGGGGTCGCATCATCAATGTTGCATCTGCCCACGCGCTCGTCGCTTCGCCGTATAAATCCGCTTATGTCGCTGCCAAGCACGGGGTCGCCGGTCTGACCAAAACGGTCGCGCTTGAAGTCGCTGAGCAAGGCATTACCGTCAATGCCGTTTGCCCAGGATACGTCCTCACCCCATTGGTCGAGAAGCAGATACCCGACACGGCCAAGGCGCGCGGGATCACGGAAGAACAGGTGATCAAGGACGTGCTCCTGGCAGCCCAGCCAACCAAACAGTTCGTGACTGTAGCCGAGGTGGCGGCGCTCTGCCTGTTCCTGGCCTCAGAGGATGCGGCTTCGATCACCGGGGCGATCATTCCGATCGAAGGCGGCTGGACCGCCCATTGAATCCGGCAACGAGGAGCTGAACAACCATGAACAAGATCACCAGAAATCCTTCGGCGTCGGAACCTGTGCAAGCGGCCGCGAGTGTGGCCGGTGGCTCGGTCCAGCGACAGACCGTGCTGGTCCTGCAGGGCGGCGGCGCGCTGGGCGCGTATCAGGCCGGCGTCTACCAGGCGATGGTCGAAGGCGGTATCGAGCCGGACTGGGTGATTGGCACCTCGATCGGCGCCATCAACGCCGCGCTCATTGCCGGAAACGAACCACAAGACCGCTTGCCAAGACTGCGCGAATTCTGGGATGGCGTCGGCCGCAGCAGTCCGCTCGACGAATTCTTCCGGATGATGGTTCCAAGCAATATTTTTGCCAATATGGGCACGGTGATACGTGGCATACCGGGATTCTTCGAGCCCAACCCAAGCGCAATGTTCGGGGTCAATCGCGAAGTGGGTGTGGAGAATGCCTCCTACTACACCACCGATCCGCTGAAGCGGACGCTAAACAACCTTATCGACTTCGATTGCCTCAACCGCCGTTACACGCGGCTGACAGTCGGCGCTGTCAACGTCAACACCAGCGAACTCAAATATTTCGATAGCAGCCTGATGCCGTTGTCGGTGGCCCATATCATGGCGTCGGGCGCCTTGCCGCCGGCCTTCCCTGCGGTCTGCATCGACGGCGAGCCCTACTGGGATGGCGGCATCTATTCGAACACGCCCATCGAGGTCGTGCTGGACGAGCGTCCTCGGCGCGACGCGCTGATCTTTGCCGTCAACATGTGGCAACCTCGCGCCACTGAGCCGAAATCGATCTGGCAGGTCATGGGCCGGCAAAAGGACCTTCAATACGCCAGCCGAGGCCGGAGCCATGTTGCCAGGCAGGAGCAACTGCACCGTCTGCGGCACGTCGTGCGTGAAATGGGAAGGCTGGTTCCCGACGAGCGGCGTGAGGATCCGATGTTCAAGGAACTTGCTTCCTATGGCTGCCCTTCGGTCATGCACCTTGTGCGGCTGCTTTCGCCACGCCTCGATGGCGAGGACCACACCAAGGACATCGACTTCACCCGCGCCGGCATCCGCATGCGCTGGCAGGCCGGATACGAGCACGGCCAGCGCGTCCTCTCGGAGAAGCCGTGGGAATGCGACGTCGACATGCTGCAGGGCATCGTCATCCACGAATCGCAAGAGTGAGTTGTTCCAGCAGCGAGCCCGAGCAAGACGGAGACTACCGATGCAGATCATCACTCCTGGGATGCGGCTGGTTCCGGAAGCCGTGCTCGCCAACGACGCCGCGCTTTTCCGCACGATACCGGAGACGCCATCTCATGCCGACAGTTCACGGCATCGCGTAGTCATCGTGGGCGGAGGTGCCGGTGGACTCGAGTTGGCAACACGGCTCGGCAGGAAATTCGGCAAGCGGCGGCTTTCCATAACGCTTGTCGATCGCAATCGCACACATGTCTGGAAGCCACTTCTGCACGAGGTGGCCTCCGGTACGTTGAATCCGTCGAGCGATGCGGTGGAATACATCGCCCATGCCAGCAGGCACCACTATCGCTACCGGATCGGCGAAGTCGTCGGCATTGACCGCGCCAGGCGCCAGGTTTTTGTGGCGCCGAGCTTCGACGACGACGGCAGACGGATCATTCCGCCGCGGGTGTTGGGCTACGACACCCTGGTGCTGGCCGTGGGCAGCGTCAGCAACGATTTCGGCACGCCTGGGGTGGCACGTCACGCCATTGCGCTCGACACGACCGGTCAAGCCTCCCGTTTCAACAAGCGCATGATCGACGCCTGCCTGCGTGCGAACGCGCAATACGAGAAGCTTTCGCCGGGCCAGCTCCATTGCATCATCGTTGGCGCCGGGGCGACCGGCGTTGAACTGGCCGCGGAGTTGCACAAGTCGATGCGAGAAATCGCCTCGCACAATCTCGACAACATCGATTTCGAAAGGCTGACCCGCATCACCATCGTCGAGGCAGGACCGCGCATCCTGCCGGCTTTGCCGGAACACCTTGCGCGCTCTTCCGCACGCCGGCTTGTTGATCTCGGCATCCAGATCCGATGCGGCATAAAGGTAACCGAAGTGACAGAAGACGGTATCAGGCTTGGCGAGAAGCTGTTCGTGCCAGCTGAACTCGTCGTATGGTCCGCGGGGATAAAGGCACCGGATTTTTTGAAGCAACTCGACGGCCTCGAAACGGATCGCATCAACCGCCTGGTCGTGGAGGAGACGCTGCGGGCAAAGGGGGACGAAAACGTGTTTGCGATCGGCGACTGCGCGAATTGTGTGTTGCCCGGCAGCGAAGATCCCTTGCCGCCGCGCGCCCAGACGGCCCATCAGCAGGCCGATCATATGGTCAAGGTGATTGCGGCACGCCTCGAAGGGCAGGCGGCGCCCGCGTTCCGTTACCGCGACTACGGTTCTCTCGTTTCACTGGCAGACTACGGCACCTTCGGCAGCCTGATCGGCGGACTGAAGGTCGAGGGTTTGCTTGCCCGGTTGATGTATCGCTCGCTCCACAAGATGCATCTCAAGACGGTGCACGGGGCCTTCAAGACCGTGCTGGACACGGCAATCGGTTTCCTGTCACGCCGCGCCAGGCCGCGAGTCAAACTGCATTGAGTTTCGCGATTTGCGACCTTCGCCTCAAATATCAGGCATGCTGTAACGATTTGACGGGAAATGCCGAATTGAAGATGAACCTGCGCGGCTTCGATGCACGCAAGGCATCGACTCCATGCAGGAAAAGCATGGCCGTGTTCACAGGGCTTCAATGATAGGCTGTTTGGAAATTGCGAAGGTTCAGACATGGCCGCCGACGAACAGCCAATGACATTTGAACAGTCTGTTCAGGCTGCCATAGAACTCGATGCACCTCTCAACGAGCGGCTGGCGGTGATCGCGAGCGCAGTGCGCCGACTGAACTCGGATTTCGCCGACGCGGTTGACCGGCTGGTAGCGCGCCTCAGGGAACAGGGAGCTGGCGCAAGTGCACCCGCCCCCGGCGATGTCATGCCCGCATTTCTGCTGCCTGATGACGAAGGCAGGCTCGTGAGCCTATCTGAAATCCTTAGCCACGGGCCGGCCGTCATAACCTTTCAACGCGGACATTGGTGTCCCTATTGCCGCTTGAATGCGATCGGCATCGTCGAAGCCCAACAGGAGATTACGACGCTGCGCGGCCAGGTCGTGGTCATCATGCCCGAGCGGCGCAAATTCGCAAAGGCAATGAAGGCCTCGGTTGGTGCTCAGTTTCCTTTCCTGACGGACATGGACAATGGCTACGCTTTGTCCCTCAACCTGGCGATCTGGGTGGGAGCCGAGATGGAGCGGTTGATGGGCCTCGGCCTCGATCTGCCGAACTATCAGGGCAACAGGAGCTGGTTCCTGCCGATCCCTGCTACTTTCGTCGTTGGAACTGATGGCATCATCACAGATCGGTTCGTCGATCCCGACTATCGTCGGCGGATGGACATCGACGACTTGATCGCGGCGCTCAGGCGGGCTCGCTGACGCCAAATGTCGACCAGTCGGTTGATCGCAGGAGGTTGAGGAGCGTCATGGCCACCTGCGAGCGATGCCGGCCGGCGACTGCGTAGACGGCGACGATCCGAGAAACATCAAGATCACGCAGCTTGAGTCTGCGGACGTTGGGCGAGCGAGGTGCAGTCATCGAGACAAAGCCAACGCCTGCATTGGCTTCCAGCAGCGCCAGCAGATCCTGGTCGGTTTCAACCTCATGTGTGGTGCGAGGCGTAATTCCTTTGGCCGAGAGACCGCGCGACAGATCTTCGCTCGTTTCCCAGTCGATCCGACTAAGCACGGGTTCAAGGGCTAACTGGCTCAGCGCTACATCCGCTTCGTTTCGGCGGGCGAGAGGGTGATCGGAGTTCACGACGAGCTCGATCCCCTCCTGGAAAAGCGGCCAGGTGTCGAGCCGATCCCAAGCCTGTCCCAGCGGACCGGCAACCGCCAGTTCGACCTCGCCGTTCTTCAGGGCCTCGATGACAGCGGTCGGGGAACCGCGACTGATCTTGAGATGCACCCCAGGGTAGGCTCGGAAAAGCTCGGTGAAGGGGGAGACCAGCAGCGCTATGTTGACGCTGTTGGAAATGGTTACGTTGAGTGGGGCGACGTCACTGCTTTGCACGGCCTTTGCGAGAGACTTTGCGGAGGTCGCAGCATCGTAACATTGTTGCAGCAGGGGCAGCATGCGCCGGCCAAGCTCGGTCAGATGGGAATGCTGGCGCTCGCGGCGAAGCAACTCACCGCCCAACTCGTCTTCGAGGGTCTTGATTGCACGCGTCAGGGCCGGCTGCGTGACATTGCACTCTTCCGCTGCCCTAGTGAAATTAAGCGTGTTGGACAGGGCCAGAAAATAGCGGACCTGCTGCATCTCCATGAATTTTCGCCCCCTCAGCGAAATGATCTATCAGCGATGGTGCATATTCGAAGATTAACGCAATAAATCGTTTTCAGCAAAGTGGCCTGCACCCGCCTTCTGCCAGCACGAAGACCGCCGCGTGCCCCGCTTTCTTGCAGTCTACACTATGAAGCCCCAAGACCTAGCCCGCTTTCGGAGCCTGCCTGCGCCCGAGCAGAACGCGAATGATGCCGTCGCTTACAGCAGTGGAAGGACTGGCAGGAGAGAAATGCCGCATTTTTTCCCGATCGTGGCGGCATGGTCGGCAGGACGCGTTTACCAAGGAAGGCATCGCCGACGCCGTGGACCCTTTCTGCGGCTACATTGTCGTTGAGGTCGATACCATCGATGCTGCCGTCTGCCTGTTCGACAACCACCCGCATTTCACTGTCTTCCCGGGAGAAAGCGTGGGCATCACCGTCCCGGCAGAGTCCCGCGCGAGCTTGATGCCATCGGCGTCTCCCTGCTCGGTGTCAGCTTACCCACTCCTCGGCCCCAGGACCGGACAGGCAGTAATCGGCTCAGAGCCGGGAACGCTTGGCTGCGCCAGCAGCTGGTGGCGGTCGCTTCATTCGATCCGTAGGCCTGCGCGGTCGCGCCGGCGTGGTGTCGGCTACAATAAGGGCACCACGCTGACCCGGGGACATCCGCTTGTCGGCAACTTCGTCTCCAAGTTGCCGATCTGCTAACGGCCCAAAAAGAAACGTCTGAGCCAAGCTGGCTCGACTGCCATCGGTCCCCCTTTCGAACCCCTGCAGATTTGCGCTCGTGAGCGGTAGGCCAGGATCCCACAAGTTATAACTTAAGAGTGCTGTTTATCTCCGTTGACCCCGACTGGGATATGTCTGAGGGGCGCTTGATCTTTCGGACTTACGCACGTCCGAACCACAATGCATACTTGCTTGGCACGGTCACGCATGCGACTGCGCCTCAAAGACCGCAACGATCTTATGCGACTTGGTAACGGCCTGTTCAGCGCCAATGGCTAAACAAGCAATATGACGCCGCGCAGCACACGTATTCTGGGCAAATCGTTAGTCGTGACCGCAATCGCAGTCGTCGCGACCTTCGGTCTGTCGTTTACGGCGAGAGTTGCGCTGCAAATGCCGATCGACTGGCTGAGTTGGGTGGAATGTGCCTTGATCCCCATTCTGATCGGATTGCCGGTCAGTGCCTATATCTTCAATCAGTCCGAAACGATCCAGGATACATGTGACAGGTTGGAAAAGTCGCATACGGCCTTGAAAGAGGCCCACGACAGGCTGACGTTCGTCACGAGCCACGATCAGATGACGGGGCTCCTCAGTCGCGGTGAATTCATCGCAAGGATGGACCGAAGGCGCGATGAAGGAGAATACGACACGCTCCTCCTGATCGATCCGGATCACTTCTCCTCAGTCAATGACGAGCACGGGCATTCCAAGGGTGACGAGACTTTGCTTCGGATTGCAAAGGCGCTCATCTACACGACACGCCCCGGCGACTCGATTGGCCGCCTTGGTGGCCAAGAGTTCGGGGTCTTACTGCGAGACGTGCGCAAAGAACGCGCGATTACAATCGCGGAGAACATTCGTCGGCATATCGAGGGATTTCCCTGGATCAAAGGGCAACAGAACGGCGTGAAGGTTACTGTCAGCATCGGTGGTGCGGAGATCTCTCGCGACGGAGATCCTCAGGATGTCCTACGCGCTGCCGGGCGTTGCCTTTTTGACGCGAAACAACGTGGGCGGAACCGTGTTTCCTTCGACCATCAGTCATTCAGGTCGCAAGGTTTGGTGAGCGAAGCACGCAGCAGGTAGCACCCAACGAGCAGCGCCTGGCAGGCCGAAGCGATAGGCATGCGGGTTATGGCGCGCCCATGCAAAGGGTGGGACGACGTGACGTCCACGGCGGCCGAGCTCGGCAAGAAAGGGCTTCGCGGTCGGCGGATGGTCCGGGAAGCCGTGCAAGACGATCGTCGGTTGACCATCGGGATCACCACCCTGCAGCGCGTGAAAGGTGCCGTGTGGCAGGTCGAAGGTGACGTGTTCGAACTCCATGTGTGTCTTCTCAAACCAGCATCGACTGCTGGGCCGAGATACCCGCCGTCGCGCCCTGCCATGATGCCGTGGTGACCGAGGGCATTCCGGGGTTGGCGAGGTCGCCGGCGGCGTAGATGCCAGGTATGCTGGTTTCGCGGCGCTCGTCGACTTTGAGGGCGATGCCGGTCGGCGTATTGACCGTGGCGAGACCCAGTGATTCATGCAGGCTTGCGGACGGCTTGTTGCGCGGATGCGCGAACAGGATGTCGACTGCGACATCCGGGGCGCTATCGAGTTTGATGGTGGCATTGTGGGGCCCGTGACGGGCGACCCCGGCGATCCGGCCATCAATGACAGGTATGTTGCGGCGCGCCAGATCGGCCCGGATATCGGGTGCAATGTCGTGACCATCGGCGAAGACCGTCAACCTGTCGGTCCAATCGTGGAACAGCCTGACCTGATTCATCGACTGCGGGCCGGACCAGACGAGACCCCAATGCTGGCCAGCGACTTCAAAGCCATCGCAATAGGGGCAGGGCACGATGGATGTGCCCCAGCTTTCGGCAAAGCCGGGAACAGCAGGCATCTGATCGACAACGCCATAGCTCAGGATCAGGCGGCGCGCCCCGAGGCTCTCGCCATCGCCAGTGAGGACGGAGAAATTGTCGATGGTGCCGGAGATGCTGTCGGCCCGGGCATTGACCAGCTTGACCGTGGGATAACGCGTCAGTTGCTGCCGCGCCTCGGCCAGGATGTCCAGCGGCGGCTTGTGATCGTGGCCGAGCAAGCCATGCGAGTGGCCGGCGAAGCGATTGCGCGGCACGCCGGTATCGAGAACTGTGACCTTGCGGCGGGCACGGCCGAGCTGGAGGGCGGCGGCGAGACCGGCAAAGCTGCCGCCGATGATGATAACGTCATCCATGGTGATGGGCTCCGTGTTGCGGATGGAGGGGTTTGGGTTGGGCGGGGCGCGAAATAGCGTCCAGCGATACGCGCTCGACACGTGCGCCGAGCAGGGCTCCGGCCTCGACGAGACAGTCGCCCCTCAATGTGTTGACCGGTCCGACGATGCCGCATTCGATATCGCCGGGCGGCCTCGGGAAGCTTGATTTGGAGGACAGGGGAGAAATCCAATCTTTGGCTTGCATATTTCCGATACTGCGTGGTATCGTAACTCACGAATAACGATACTGTCAAGGACTGGAATTGTCGTGAGCGAAAATAGTCAAGCCCGGCGCGGCCGGCCCGCCAACGAGGCGCTTGGCCAGACGATAGTCGACGCCGCGTGCGGACTCTTTGTGGAATTGGGTTTTCAAGCGACGACATTGGACAAGGTCGCCCAGCGAGCGAAGATATCCAAGCTCAGCATCTATCGGCACTTCGAGAACAAGGAGGCGCTGTTCAGCGCGGCCATCGCGGCCGGCTGCCATCAGTTGTTTGCACCACAGGCCCTTCTTGAAGGCGTCGACGGTTCGGCCGAAGATCAGCTCATGGCGGCGGGATCATTACTGCTTCGCACGCTGTTGAGATCAGACGTCCGCAGTGTCGAAGCCATGGTCATGGCCGACAAGACGAATCAAAACTCGTTAAGCAAGCTCCATTACGAAGCCGGCCCCGCCCATGTCATCGCTCAAATCGAGGCCCTGTTGCGTCAGTTGCACGCGAAGGCGCTTCTGAACGTGCCCGATCCTCTCCTGTCCGCCCGCTTGTTTGCCGCGCTTTTCAAAGGATCCGATCTCCTGCTCATCGCACGCTTCGATCAGGCGAGAGCAGAGGACGACAACGAAATCGAATCCTATTGCCGGTCGGCCGTCGCCATGTTCGTCGCCGCGCACGGTGGCAACGAGCACGCGGGCGAATAGCCTAGTTAGAACGGATCAGAACAAGGATATGGCATGGCAGAGCAAAATGTTTATCAGGTAGCCGACCGGAATGGCCAAAGCGGGGAGCGCTGGGTCGCTTACCAGGCCCGGCTCGATGCCATGATGGCGGTGTTCGGCCAGGCCGCGATCGAAGCCGCCGCGCCCGCCACGGGCGAACGCGTGCTGGACGTCGGCTGCGGCGCAGGGGCGTCTAGTCTGCATCTGGCCGCCCGATTGGCGTTTCTGCCCTTTGGATCGGGTGCCGATCGTCCGTTGGCGTTTCGAATCCCTTCAACTTACGCCGAGTTTCGCAATCCACTTTGCGTCCTGGTTAGCGTTCGAAAGGTTCGCCAAGCGAGGCGACGCCGTTCAGCCTGAGCAGGCGGCGGTCTGCCGAGATGACACCGAGCACGATGATCGTAACGAGATAGGGAAGGCTGGAAAGGAGTTGCGACGGCACGTCCAGACCGGTCGCCTGGGCGGCGAGGCTCATCAGCGAAACCGCGCCGAAGAGGCAGGCACCCAGGAAGATGCGGCCAGCGAGCCACGTACCGAAGACAACGAGTGCGATCGCGATCCAGCCACGTCCGGCAATCATACCGTCCGCCCAAAGGGGCGTGTACACCGCCGCCGCATAGGCGCCGGCAAAACCCGCCATCATGCCACCAAAGGCTATCGCCGCGACACGGATAGCGATGACCGGATAGCCGATGGCGTGGGCAGCCTTGGGATTCTCGCCGATTGCCCTCACGACAAGGCCGACCCTCGTATAGGCAAACATCGCCCAGATCGCGAACGTCACGGCAAGGGAAAGCCATACGACGACGTCCTGGACAAACAGCCTGCCGACTACCGGGATTTCCGAGAGGCCGGGAAAGGCAAGTTTCGGGAGCCCCTTGACCGTCAGGCTCTCGTAGCTTTTGCCGAACAGCGCCGAAAGGCCCTGGCCGAGGATGCCGATCGCAAGGCCTGTCGCGACCTGGTTTGCCCGGAATCCGAGTGCCAGCACTGCAAAGACGAGGGACAGGACGGCGCTACCGAGGCCGGCGGCAACGAAGCCCAGCAGGTGTCCACCGCCGTGGTAGACGACGATGAACGCGAGCACCGCGCCGAGGGCCATCAGGCCCTCCACGCCGAGGTTAAGGACGCCGGCGCGCTCGACCACCAGCTCGCCGAGTGCGGCAAGGAGAAAGGGGGTTGCCGCTGCTAGCATGCCTGAAATAATGAACTCGACGGCGTTCATGGCTGGCTCCGGTGATAGGGGCGGCGCCACTCGATGCGGTAGCGCACGAAGGCTACAGCGACGAGATAGGCGATCAGCAAGCTGCCTTGGAAGACGCGGACGGCGGCGATCGGCAGGTTTGCCGACACCATCGCATTGTCGCCGCCGATATAGAGGACAGCCATAAAGAGCGCGGAAAAGATGATGCCGATCGGATGCAAGCCGCCGAGATAGGCGACAATGATGGCCGCATAGCCGTAGCCGGTCGAGATCGAGCGCTGCAACTGGCCGAGCGGCCCCGCGACTTCCGCGGCGCCTGCCAGTCCCGCCACCAAGCCACCGATCAGAAGCGATAGCCAAATCGCACGCCCTTCGCTGAAGCCGGCGTAACCGGCCGCGCGCGGGGCAAGGCCGCCGACCTTGAGCTTATAACCCATGAAGCTTCGCTGCATGAAAACCCAGGCCACCAGCGAGAGCGCGAGTGTGATGAGCAGTGAAACGTTGACGCGGGTACCGGCGATCAGGGTCGGCACCACCGCGTCGCTCTGAAACATCACGGATTGTGGGAAATTGAAGCCGGCCGGGTCCTTCCAGGGGCCGAGCAGCAGGTAGTTGAGGACTTGTGCCGCAACGAGGCTCAGCATCAGGGAGACCAGGATCTCGTTCGCATTGAGCCTGACGCGCCAGAAGGCGGTGATAGATGCCCAAAGCGCACCGCCGACGGCACCGAGAAGCAGCATCAGCGGCCAGATCCACTGCCCGGTCGCCTGCGGAAACCAGACGGGGATCGCCGAGGCGAAAATAGCGCCCAGGATGAACTGGCCCTCCGCGCCGATGTTGAACACTTTTGCGCGGAAACCGATCGCCAGCCCCTGCGCGATGAGGAGAAGAGGCCCCGCCTTGAGCAGCACCTCCGCGAACGATGCCCAGGAGAGGAACGGCTCGAGAAGCATCGCGTACAGGACGACCGCCGGATCTCGGCCTATCAGCACGTAAAGGCCCAGATTGAGGATGATCGCCATGCCAAGCGCGGCAGCCGGGGCCAGCATGGCCGCGACGAGCGAGGCATGCTCCCGGCGGACGAGCGCGGGGAGAAACGTCGCGGCCCAAACGCTCATGCAGGAACCTTTTCTGGCGAGGCATGTGCTCCGATCATGTATCTGCCGATGTCTTCGGGGCGCGTATCCCGCGTGACCAGAGGCGGACTCAACATTCCATGATGCAGCACCTGGATGAAATCGCTGAGTTCGAAAAGTTCCTCGAGTTCCTCGGAAATAACGAGGATCGCCACGCCCAGGTTGCGCAACGCAATGAGCCGCCTTCTGATGGCGGATGCAGCGCCAATGTCTACGCCCCAGGTCGGCTGCGCCACGAAGAGCAGTTTTGGCGAGAGCATCATCTCGCGACCGACGATGAATTTCTGCAAGTTGCCGCCGGACAGCGAGCCCGCTTCGGCATCCGGGCTGGAGGCGCGGACGTCGTGCTGTCGGATGCATTCGCTGGTGAAAGCCGTCGCTCCGGCGCTGTTGATGAGGCCGCGCCTCACGAGATCGAAAGGATGGGCGGTAAGAACGGTGTTGAGCACGAGCGACATTTCAGGGACCGCGCCGCGTCCGAGCCGATCTTCGGGCACGAAGGCGAGCCCTAATCTCCTGCGGGCGGCCGCATCGAGTGTGCCTACGTCGCGGCCCATCATGTAGATTCGGTCGCGCTGTTCCTTCGGCAGCATCGCTTCGCCTGAGATGAGCGCGGCAAGTTCGCCTTGGCCATTACCCGATATTCCGGCGATGCCAAGGATCTCGCCTGATCGTACCGTGAGACTGATGCCGGAGAGCGGCGTGGCAAAGGGGTCATCCGGCGTGTAGTCCATGCCGATTATTTCCAGCCGCTTCTCTCCCTCGGGCATGGCCAACGCCGGCATCACATCCGGCATGTCGCGGCCGATCATCATGCGGGCGAGGTCGTGCGCATCATGGTCGCGCGGGTCGACGGTGCCGATAACGTGCCCTCCACGCAGGATGGTCGCCTGGTCGCAGATCGTGCGAATTTCCTCCAGCTTGTGGGAGATGAAGAGGATGGAGACGCCGCGGTCGCGAAGGCGCCTGAGCGTGTCGAACAGCGTCTTCACCGCCTGCGGCGGCAGCACCGAGGTCGGCTCGTCGAGAATGAGCAGCTTCGGGTCCGTCATCAGGCAGCGGATGATCTCCACCCGCTGCCGCTCGCCGACCGAGAGCGCGTGCACATCGGCGAGAGGATCTACTTCAAGGCCAAAATCTTGGCCGAGGGTGCGGATGCGCCCCGCCAGCTCCGTCTTGCCGCCGGGCACGACGAGCTGGATGTTCTCGACAACAGTCAGCGTCTCGAACAGCGAGAAATGCTGAAAGACCATGCCGATGCCCCTGCGCCGTGCCTCGGCCGGCGAGGCAAGGCTCAGAGGCTCTCCGTTCCAGACGACGGTGCCCTCGTCCGGCTGTTCGACGCCATAGATGAGTTTCATCAGCGTCGATTTGCCCGCCCCATTCTCCCCGAGGATCGCATGGATCGATTGGGGCGCCACGTCCAGATCGATGGCCTGGTTGGCCCGGATCTGGCCGTAGCTCTTCGAGATGCCGCGGAGCAACAGAAGGGGAGGGGGCATGACTTACTTCGGCAGTGGTGTGGTGACACCCTTGACGTGCCAGTCCATCGCGACGATCTCGGGATCCGCCATCGTCGCACCGGCGGCGGCGGCTTCGCTGCCGTCGGCCTTGATGATTGGACCTGTGAAGGGCGCGAAGCTGCCGTCGGCGATCTTCGCCGCCACTTCCTTGATCTTCGTCATCGTGTCGGCTGGGATATCGGAGCTCCAGTCCACGACCTCCACCACCTTTTCGGCGACACCGAGGAAGGCGTTGGCGCCCTTGAACGTTCCGGCGAGATGGGCATCCACGGAAGCCTTGAAGAAGGGCGACCAGTCCGTCGCGATGCAGCCGAGGTATTTATTCGGCGCATATTTCTTCATCGACGAATTGAGGTTGAACGCGTAGACGCCAGCCTCCTCGCAGGCCGAGATGACGGAGGGCGTGTCCTGCGCGTTCGAGAAGATCACGTCGCAGTTCTGTGCCATCAGCGCCTTGGCGGCTTCCTGTTCCTTGGCCGGATCGAACCAGGAGTTCACCCAGACGACCGATACTTCGATAGCGGGATTCACGGTCTGTGCGCCGAGCGTAAATGCGTTGATCGAGGTGATCAGCTCCGGAATGGCGAAGGCCGAGACGGAGCCGAGCTTGCCGGTCTTGGAAAGAGCTGCGGCGGCCATGCCGAGCAAGTAAGTGCCCTGGAAATACTTCGCCGCGAAGGGCGAGAAATTCGGCGCGGTCTGGAAGCCGGAGGCATGCAGCACGGTGACCCCAGGATCGCGGCGGGCGATCTGCAGTGCACCATTCTGGTAGCCGAATGAGCCGGCGATCAGGAACTTGTTACCGTCGGCGACAGTCTTGTTCATGATCCGGTCGGCGTCCGGCCCCTCGGCGATGTTCTCGATGACGGTGATCTTCACCTTGTCGCCGTATGCGGCCTTGACCGGCTCGAGGCCGGCGGCGAGCGCATGGCCCCAGCCGACATCGCCGACCGGCGACGGGAGCACGAGCGTGATACCGAGCGGCTCGTCGGCCGCGAAGGCGGGACGGCCGCCAAGCGCGCCGGCAAGCCCTGTCGCGGCAAGGCCCTTCATCAGAGTTCTGCGGGTCAGGTAGTTCAACATGTCAGTTCCCCTGTTTTAAGTTGTTAGAATTCCACTGCAGCAAGAGCGGCTTCGGCGTCTGCAGCAAGACGGGCCTCGTCCAGCCCGGTAAAGGCACCCTTCTCCCAGACGATGCGGCCGTTGATCATGGTCATGTCGGTGGGCATGCCGATGCCGACCTTGGCAATCAGGCTCAATGGATCGTGGCGCGTGCCGACATAATCCATGCGGCGGGTGTCGATCGCGAAGAGATCGGCAGCCATGCCGGACGACAGTCGGCCGATGTCCTTGCGGCCCAGAAGCGCGGCCCCGCCCGTTGTCGCATAGCCGAGGAAATCGGCCGGCGCAGGCACGGGATGCGCGCGCGTCGAGGCCGCCAGGCATTGCAGCATGTAGGCGGAATGGATGCAGTGCATGAGGTTGGAATTGTCGTTCGAGGCAGCACCGTCGCAGCCGAGACCGACGCGCAGGCCAAAGGCGGACATGGCGGGAATATCAGTCACCTCCGCACCCACCAGATAGACCGGCTCGGGGCAATGCGAAACACCGGTGCCGCTCGCCGCCATCACCCGTAGTTCGTCATGAGTCAGCTCCCAGCAATGGGCATAGAAAGTGTCTCGGCCGGCAAATCCGAGTTCCTCGAGATAGTCCACCGTGCGCATGCCATGGCGGGCCTCGATGACCGGGCTTTCGCCCTCGCCGACATGGGTGTGCATCCGCACCCCGCGATCACGCGCCAGCGAAACCGATTCCAAGAAGGTGTCGCGGTAGCAGTTGACCGGCTGGCAGGGAGCGACCACGACCTGGCGCATGCTGAAGGGACTGGTGTCGTGATAAGTGTCGATGAGGCGTGCGCAGTCGACGATGAATTCGTCCGTGGTCTCCAGCATCTCGTCTGGAATGGTCGAGCCTTCCGATTTTGGCAGCGTGTTGCCGCCGCGGCCCGCGTGGAAACGCATGCCGAGAAGGTCGGCCGCTTCGAACTGCCGGTCGATGAGCCGCTTTCCCGCGTGGCGTGGAAAATTGTACTGGTGGTCGAAGGCCGTCGTGCAACCGTGCTTGATCATCTCTGCTATCGCCGTGATCGAGGCGTGGTAGAAACAATCCTCGTTGAGCCGGCAGAAGATCGGATAGATCCGGTCGAGCCATTCGATGACTGACAGCTTCGTCCAGTCGAGTTCGGCACGGTTGCGCACAAAGCACTGAAAGAAGTGATGGTGCGTGTTGACGAGGCCGGGATAGACGAACCAGCCGTCGGCGTCCTGCACGATAGTGCCGGCCGGCAACTCGCTTCTGTGCAGGCCTTCCCCGATTGCCTCGATCTGCGGGCCATTCGTCAGCACGTCGACATTGCGCCGGACGCTCGGACCGCTGCCCTCGTCGGTGATGACCGCTGCGCAATTCTTCAGGAGATAGCCGGTCACCTCACGCCTCGTCCGGGCATGGGTCGCGGTTCGGGCTTCAACTCGTGCAGCCGGTGGATACCGGGCATCTCGATGAAGTTGTCGAGGCTGCGGAGCGCTCGCGACCAGAGCCGGATCGTGGGATACGGGTCGAGGGAAACGCCCCCGTCGGGCGCGAGCGCGACATAGGGAAAGCAGGCAATGTCGGCAATTGTCGGCAGGTCGGACGCGAGAAACCGATTGCCACGCATTTTTTGTTCGAAGAGGCTGGCTTCCAGTTCGCGTAGTGCCGCTATGCCATTGGCCTGAAGCGCACCGATGTCACCGGGGCGCAGCAGCATCTCATGCAGGCGCGCGCCGCCGAGGTTGGCGGTCAGCCTGTGCGAGAAGGAAAGCCATTGCTGGATGCGCGCCGTCTCCTCAGGGGCGCCGCTGCCGAGCCAGGCCGGTGCCGCCCTCGCGGCGAGATAGCCAAGCATGGCGGAAGACTCGGTCAGGATCAGGTCGCCGTCTTCAAGGATCGGGATGGAGCCTCCCGGATTAAGCGCCATAAGCTCGGGGCCGCGATGCTCGGCGCCGGGATGGAAGTCGACCGGACGGATTTCGAGCTTCACGCCTGACAGCGCCGCCATCAGGCGCACCTTGTAGCAACTTGGGGAGAGGACGTAGTCGTAAAGCTTCATTGTGCCACCAACTGCGCGCCGTAGGTATAATTGTGGCGTTTCAGCCAGCGGCGATAGGCGACCGAGGTCAGGTCCGCGCGCGTGGGGATTTCCATGCCGGGATCGAGCGGCAGAAGCCGCGGGATCTGGTTTTCGAGGATCGAGCGGTCTTGCAGAAAAATCGTCTGCTGGAAGTGGATGAGGTCGGTCAGTGGTGTCTCGTCATCGAACAGCGCCATCCACGGCCAGACGTCGCAGAGATCCTCGGCAAGCGGCTGGACGAATAGCGCTATGACATCCCATTCGCCCGGGCGCGGCGGGCAGGTCTTGTAGAGGACGGAGCAGGTCGGAGCCGGCACGCGGTACATGTATTCCGTCGTGATACCTCCGCTCGCGGATTTCGCCGCCTGCGGCTGGTAGAATTTCACCTGGGTCGCCCAGACCTCGTCCTCTTCCTCGCGGATCTCGACCTTGTAGTTTTCGACCTCGGTATGCGGCTCCGAGCCGAGGATGTCGGTATGGACGAAGGGGAAGTGTGCGATGTCGAGGAAGTTCTCGACGGCGCGGAGCGGCGAGCAGCGCACCCGCACCACACCGACATCGACGAAACGGCGCCCGGGCTGGTCCGCCTCGGGAATCGGAAAGACCGGTTTCTTCGGTTCGCCGAGCGACGACCAGATATGGCCATAGCGCACCGAAACCGGCAGCACGCGCCCGTTTTCGCCTGACACTTTCGCCGCGCCATTGGCGTCGAGCGCAACCTTGATCGGCCCGCCCATCAGGGTGGTCTCGCGCCCATCGCGGTCGAGCCTGCTGAAAAGCCCGACCGGATACCATTCGTCGCGCATCGCATCGTCGATCATGACACGGCCCCTCTCGCCTCGATCCGTTCGGCCATGCGCCGAAGGCTCTCGGCGGCTCGCGAGGCGGCGATGCGCTCGGACGCGCTGCAGTCGGCTGTAACAAGGACATGGATCAGCGTCTCGCCGGCTTCCTGCGGGATGGGCAGCAGGCGGATTGCCGGCGCGCCGGGCGCCTGCCAGACGAATCCTTCAACGGCGGCCTTCGTGCCGGCAGCGACAGAGAGTGCCGAACATCCGGCACGGGCCGTCAATGAACGGAGCGGGACGTAACCCTCAAAAAGGGGTGGGTTGTCGTCAGGCGCTCCATCAGCGACCCAGATGATCCCACCTGCCTCTTTGACAGACCGGGTCGCAACGCGAATCGTCTCCGGCGGCGTGAGGCTGGGATGGGCAGGAATGCGCAGACACTGACCGGCCTGCGAATAGGTCCAGCCGTGATAGATGCAGGAGAGCGCCTCGCCGCGCACGAAGCCATGGGAGAGGCGCATGCCGCGATGCGGACAGCGATCCGCCGATGCCGCCAAGCGCCCCGATTGGCTTCGCCAGAGGGCAATGGGACCGGCGGGCGTCCGCGCCGGCATTGCCTGTCCTGTCGGCAGATCCTGGGAAAGGGCGACCGGCACCCAGGTGTCCGTCTTTTCGGACAGCATGACCTTAACTTCCGTACTGATACCACTGTTTGCCGACCAGAGATGCCAGCGCAAGGAGTTGGCGAACCGCTCGATGGGCTGACGTATGCATAATTATTTCGCAATTGCAATATTGATTAAATTAAGTGCAAACGGATGGTAACCACACACAAAGCTATATGTTTTTTTGCTCGACAGGGGCGCGGTCGATCGTGTCGACCCAGACTTCAATGGGCCCAAGCGAACATCCCATCTCCATCATGTCGATCAGTTCCGCCGCACCGGTAATATCGAGTTCGATGCGATCGGTACTTGCATGAGCGATGTGGTGCGCGAGACCGAGCTTGGCCGCATGGCGCATGATCCAAGGCACGAAGAACGCGGGTTCGAGGTGGCCGCGAATGGTCATCCGCTCATGGAAGTGGCGTTGACTTCGCTTCATCACGAACGGACCGCGCGCCTTGGTGTCATGGTCAGCAGCATAGCGTCTGACTGAACGGGCGGAAGTGGCAATCGACGCGCCAAGCGCCCGGCCCGTTCTCGTTTGGCGATCAGGGGCGGGTGGCGCGTATCCTGACGGCGGCTGGTTTCACCGATGTCGCTATCACGCCATTCGATGCCTCCATCCCGTTCGGCAAGGGGGAGACGAGGGACGCGGCGCTCGACGACGCGGTGAAGATGACACTCGAGGTCGGCCCGCTGGCGCGCGCTCTGGCTGATCAGCCCGACGACATCCGGGCCCGCGCCTCGGCCGCGGTTCGTGCCGCCTTCGCGGACTGCCCCGGTGAGCGGTCGGTGATGATCGACGGCGCGGCGTGGATCGTCACCGCGCGCAATCCGGCAAGCTGACGGGGATTAACAGTGGTAGACGCCCCGTCTCGATGGCTCGGCGTCGGCCGTGACGCGATCGACCCGCACTGCTTGCGGCCGGAACGCAGAGGAGATAGGGCGGCGGGCTTTTTTCCCAGGCCCCACCGCTGCCATTGGTTTATATCGCGCTCATCGGCGACTACCTCTGGAACGAAATTGACCGCCCCCTCGAACGATTCAGGCCAATCCGCGCCAACCAATTCAATCCAAACAAGTCAATTTCCCTTAGCGGGTAGTGCAGTAATGCCCACAGAGCCCCTTGATGCCTGCACGGGCGCGGCGGCAACCGGCTGGACCTCGGTCAGGTAAGACAGCACGGCCGGGGGTAGCGCTGAGGAATTGGGCGCATAGATGCCGCAACGCGAGATAAGACTCCTCTTGTTGACGCGTTTCCCCAGATAGTGCCAGACGGTGCGGGTGGCGTAGGGCAGATTGTTGGCTCGCCACGATATGCCCATAGTAATGCCCCGCAGGTAACGCCGCTGGTACGTTTCGAACGGCATGAGGATCGTCTGCCCAAAGGTTGGAGCCTCGCCGCGCGTCAGTTCCGTCAGGAAGATGCGCTCGTGGCGATACGCCGCGAGCCCGACGTACCGTGAACGCTGCACGATGCCGTTTTCGGTATCTTCGATGCGCTCAAGCGTGGAAACCAGAACCTGTCCGCCATTTTCGCGCAGGTGAGCGCAGGCGCAGACGATCCGGCCAGGCCAGGACAGCGACGTGTGCCACGCCTGGTAGAATCCGAGATAGGGTTCGAGTGCATGCATGTCGCCTGGAAAGGCATCCGCCAGCGGGCCTGTAAGGTCGGCGTGTCGGCGCCGTTCGCCCAATTTGCCGCGGAACACGCCCGGAGGAAGGTCGAAATCGGCTGGTTCGAGGCCAAAGGCTGCCGCGATCGTCAGGAGATTATGGGCGGAAGGAAGGGTTCCTGCATTGAGGTAGCGGTTGAACTGCTGCCGGTTGATACCGATGGTGCGGCATAGATCGGATACCGATCTGTGCGTGCTGCAGGCGAGTTTCAGGTTGCTGCTGAAATTGGCCCATGGCTTGCTCATGGAGACAGTATAAACTCGCTTAAAAACGCTTCAAGCGACGAAATTGCGTTGCCGCGGGCTCTGCCTAGTATCGGCCACAAGGCTTCAGTCCAAAGGGGAACCCAATGAGCGCTTCCAGCAGGTTATCGTCTCTCTCACGCCGTGATCTTCTTCAAGCGGGGGTGGCTCTAGGCCTTGTCGCAGCCGCAGGCTCGCTGGCGTCACCGGCTGCGGCGCAAACGCCGGTGCGCGGCGGACAGTTGCGGCTGGGGCTCGATGGCGGCGCCTCCGCCGATACGCTCGACCCAGCCCTGGCGTCCGCCAGCGTCAATTTTGTGATCGCGCATTGCTGGGGCGATACGCTGGTCGAATCCGACCCCAAGACGGGCGCGGCGGTTCCCTCGCTGGCCGAATCCTGGTCTCCGTCGGCCGACGCCAAGGAGTGGACCTTCAAGATACGCAAAGACGTTCGTTTCCACGATGGCAGGGCATTTACTGTTAGCGATGCAGTCGAGACGTTGCGCCGCCACGCCGGAAAGAAATCGCAATCGGGCGCACTCGGCCTGCTGTCCGGGATAGACCGCATCGAGGAACGGTCGGGCGACATGGTGGTGACGCTGAAGGAAGCCAATGCCGACTTGCCGCTGATATTTACCGATTATCATCTTCAGATCCAGCCGGGCGGCGGCGTGGAAAAACCTGCGGCAGCTATCGGCACCGGTCCCTACAAGCTGGTTGCGTTCGAGCCGGGCATTCGCGCTGCTTTCGAAAAAAACACCGACGACTGGCGCCAGGACCGGGGCTACGTCGACAGCGTCCTTATTACCGTGATGAACGACCTGACTGCCCGGACCAGCGCCTTGCGATCCGGTCAGGTCGATTTCATCAGCACCGTCGAACCCAAGATCGTACCGTTGCTGAAGCGGGTTCCGGGCGTCGAGATCCTGCGCACCTCCGGCAAGGGGTTTTATTCCTTCCTGATGCATTGCGACACCGCGCCCTTCGACAACAATGATCTGCGTCTGGCGCTCAAATATGCGATAGACCGCGAGGCTATCCTCAAGGGGGTTCTGGGCGGGTTCGGCACCATTGGCAATGATTACCCGATCAACGCCAACTATGCGCTCGCGCCTGCCGATATAGAGCAGCGCAATTACGATCCCGACAAGGCTGCATTCCACTTCAAGAAGTCCGGCCTTCAAGATCCAATTCTGCTGCGCACCTCGGAGGCGGCGTTCCCCGGCGCGGTCGATGCGGCCCAGCTTTTCCAATTGAGCGCGGAAAAGGCTGGTATCAAGATCAATGTGCAGCGCGAGCCGAGTGACGGCTACTGGTCGGAAGTCTGGAACGTCAAGCCGTTCTGTACCTCCTTTTGGGGTGGTCGTCCGACGCAGGACGCGCGCTATTCCACTTCCTACGTTTCCAACGCGGAGTGGAACGACACCCGCTTCAAGCGGCCCGACTTCGACAAGATGGTGGTGCAGGCGCGCGGTGAACTGGATGAGACCAAGCGGCGCGTACTCTACCGTGACATGGCGCTGATGGTGCGAGATGAGGGCGGCCTGATACTGCCGGTGTTCAACGACTTCATCAACGCCTGCACGAGCCATCTCAAGGGTTTTGTTCCCGATATCGGTAATGACTTTTCCAATGGCCGCATCGCCAGCCGGGTCTGGCTGGAGGCTTGAACCGGGAAATGATCGTGCCTTTCCGGCGGCGGGATAGTGTGCTTGCCACCGCGTGGAGCTTTTGTGGTTGATCGCATGACGAACAGGAATTTCCGTGTCGTTGAAAATGAGTGGATCGTCCTGAAAGACGGCACCCGGCTCGCCGCGCGCATCTGGATGCCCGAAACGGTTCCTGGCGGGGTGCCGGCGGTGCTCGAATTCCTGCCTTATCGCAAACGCAACGGCACCGCCGCGCGTGACGAGTCCACCTATCCGGTCTTCGCGGCGGCCGGCATCGCCGGCGTGCGTGTCGACATTCGCGGTTGCGGAGAATCCGACGGCGTGATCGATGGCGAATATACCGCGCGCGAGCTTGCCGACGCCGTCGAGGTTATCGAATGGATCGCTGCGCAGGACTGGTCGAACGGCAATGTCGGCATGATGGGAATTTCCTGGGGCGGGTTCAACGCGCTTCAGGTCGCGGCTCTCAAACCACCAGCTCTCAAGGCCGTGATTTCCCTGTCGTCCACCATCGACCGCTACAATGACGACATCCACTACAAGAATGGCGCGCATCTATCGGCGCAACTGTCATGGGCGGCGACGATGACTGCCTTCCAGTCGCGGTCCCCCGATCCCGATCTCGTCGAAGAACGCTGGCGCGACATGTGGCTCGAGCGCCTGGAAGGCGAGCCGTTCTTCATGGAGGAGTGGCTGTCCCACCAACGCCGCGACGACTTCTGGCGTCACGGTTCGGTCTGCGAGGACTTTGACGGTTTTTGCGTTCCCGCACTGGTGATTGCCGGATGGGCCGACGGCTACCGCAACACGCCCTTGAAGGCGGTCGCTGGGATGCCGGAAATGGCCTGGGGCCTGATCGGTCCATGGGTTCACAAGTATCCGCATTTCGCCTATCCGAAGCCCCGCGTCGATTTTCATGCCGAGGCAATTTCATGGTGGCGGCATTGGCTGTGCGCAGAAGACAACAAGGTGGAGCATACGCCGAGGCTGCGTGCTTATATCCTGGACCGGCCGCGACCCGGCTGCCGGCGCGAGACCGACCCGGGCTATTGGGTTGCCATGGACAGATGGAAGGTTCCCGACACACTCGTCCTTAGCCTGGACGCTTCGGGCAGGCTCGCTTGGAGCACTTCATCGCATGCTGAAGGGAAAGCCCTCCTGCACTCTCCCCAGGATACGGGCACCGCTGCGGGAGAGTTCTTTCCGCGGGGGCCGGATTCGGAAATGGCCGGCGACCAGCGTGTCGACGATGCCGGGTCGCTCACCTTCGACAGCGCCGTCCTTGCCGAGGAATGCGTCGTCTTTGGCCAGCCGCTCGCAAAACTGTCGCTTTCCAGTGATGCCAACTTCGCCAACCTTGCCGTCAGGCTCGTCGACGTCCATCCCGATGGTGCGGCGACACGCGTCAGCTACGGTGTGCTCAACCTCGCGCATCGCAACGGCAATGCCGAACCACAGCCTCTGAAGCCGGGCGAGACGGTCGAAATCGAGTTGGTGCTCGATGCGTGCGGCTACCGTTTTGCGCCCGGCCACCGTCTGCGTCTGTCCTTGTCGAGCGCCTATTGGCCGACGATCCTGCCCCAGCCCTGCGACGCAACGCTGACGATCGATCTTGCCACGCTGCGATTGGAACTGCCGCTGCTTGGCGAGCATCGCAGGGTCGAAATCCCGCAGCCATCCAATCCCGATCCTCTGCCCCGTTACGAGGTCCTGACGGACGGGTCGTCGGGCCGCTCTGTTGAACGCGATCTGGAAAATGGCGTGACGCGCTACCGCGTGCACGAGGACACAGGTCTTAGCCGCCATCCGGGCAACGGCTTGTGCACGCGCGACATCCGGCAGGAGGTATGGTCGATAGCGCCCGATAACCCGCTGTCGCTGACGGCAGAGGTCCACTGGACGTGCTGTGTCGAGCGCGAAGGCTGGCGAACGCAGAGCCATTGCACCACGCATCTCTCCTGCACGCCGACCGAATGGGTGGTTTCGCAACGAATCGAAGCACTGGAGGACGGCCGCAAGGTGTTTGAGCGCGAGCGCAATTCCCGCATCCCGCGTGACCACATGTAATAGATCGCCTATTGCTGCGGCTGCGGCAATGCCGGGCATTTCAGCCAGGTGTTTCGCCAGCACACCGACCCATGTAGGCATCCGAACCGATGCGCAAGCGGCTCTACCAATGCGTGAACTAATGCGTGACGTGAGTTCGTAACCGGATGGAGCGGCGTCCGATTTCTGCTCGATGCTCCCGAAATCCGAGATGCTGCTATATCCCTAAGCCAGGAACTATTAATCTCGTTCATCGTCCTTAGGTTCGCCAGCCCATACTAGAGAATACGAGGGAAACGGGTTGGCGAACCATCCGCTAACGTATTGATTTCCTATGGGGAACTTTGTCCCTCCGGGCCCACCGAAAGGCCTATGTAAATAATTGATTTTGCTATATATATTTCTGGAGTGGCCCACAACGTGGACTCAACCCCCTCTTTCTGAGCAAAAACCAACCCCTAGCGATTTTCCTGGAGATGTCAGAATCGCCTGAGGCGATATTGCAATGTCTGGTGTTCGAATCGCTAGAGCGCTACCGCCTTCCCCACATTCGGCATTTCGCACTTCGTTGCGGGCGCAACGCGCCGCCAGAGTGCGGCCGATCGGTACATCGCCTTGTCTAATCTGAGTATTTTCCGGGTGGGCAGGTCACTTCGGGCTCGCCGGTGCAAACGGATTTCAGCTTCACCAGGCTGGAGAAGTATTCCGACAACGACGCATGTTCCCTGGCAAAGCAGCCCGTGGCATCGGGCCAGAAATTGTGTGCCCCTGCATGAGCCACGAGCGGCCAGTGGCCGGGCGGCATCGTCTTGTTGGCCGCTCTCCGGATAAGGTTGGAGCAGAATCTGTGCGTCCGTGTGACATGGGGAAGGCCGTGACATTTGAAGCATCCAGTGGGTTTCAGGGTCAAGGGATCGATCGGCGGATCGATCGCCTCATAGTTGACCCAGGGCGAAGGTTGCGTTTCAAGGCCCACGAAATGGAACGCCTGCTGCTTCGGCACCTCCTCCGGGTACATTGATTCGATGACTTTCCCGAGGATCGTCGTCGGGTGCACAAGGAACGGATTGTTACCAAGGTGGCAGGCGTTGCATTCGTCTTGGCCATCCTTGGGATGCACCAGCTCGCTAAACTTCCAGGTCTTGAACTCTTCCCAACTGATGCGTTTCGGCTCGGCGCCTTCGTAGACCATATTGTCGAAAAAGCACGCATTCGTCTGAAGCCTGTCGGTACAAATCGTCCCAGCATATTGTGTGTCGAAACCGGGCTGGCGGCGGACCAGCATGACGCAGAATCCGCCAGACGCAGCATCCTTGTATGTCCAGACGTCGCTATCGGTAAAACTCGAACGGAAGAAGTAGCGATGGGTTTCGGTATCGAGTTTCTCATGCCCGATCCAAGCGGGGTCGGTTGCGAACGGGCCTGGCACCGGCACCCCCGCGTGCTTGCAGGCCTCCAGGTAAGCAGGAACCTCGTCGCGGTGATTCACCCCCCTGGCCGAGATCCAGCCGTTCCCCGTCAGCACCGCGCCGGCGCGTTGCCGCTCGACGATGTCGTCGACGTCCAGCCATCCGCGCACCAACCGACGGGCGACTGCGCGCTGCTGTATGATCGCATCAGTGCCGGCGATGGCTGCGGCCAGCTCGATCTCGACGAAATTCCTTTCCCCCTGCTCGCTTGCTGAGGCCCGCGGTCCGCTGAGCGTATCGGCCGTCTGCCGATACCGCGCGGAAACATCCGCGGCCAAGCCGCTCTCGACACAAGCGTGGGCACGCTCCAGCAACGCGGCGCGATTGGTGTCGTCGACTTCGATCGCGTCGCCAGACGTCCCATCGAAAATGCCGCCATATGCGGCGACCAGGTCGCACAGCCCCGGCGAAGATCGGTCGGCCGATGTGTTGCCAGCGCTGCCGGTGCGCAGCAGTTCCGTGATACCGGCCACGACGAGCAGCGCAATCGAGGCTAAAACGATTTTCCAGTGCCGCAGCATCTCAGTGCCTCACCTGTTCGAGCAATCGAACCGAGAACGGCGTGTGCTGGAAAACGCCGGGTTTCAGGCGGCCGGGAGACGGCCTTTCAAGGCTGTCGAGCAAGAGGAGGGCGTCGCGACCCTTCAATGCTGGCCCGCTTGTCGCAATCCAGCCGAGCACCGCGTGCTGGAGCTCTCCCGGCAGCCCGGCGCCGGCCAGCACCTGCTTCCATGTGCGCGACTTGAAGTGGGTCCTGCTCGCCACGGCCATCGCGTCCTCGGCCTGCGGCTCGTCAAGTACGCCGGCCGCAAGTATGCGCTCTACCGCGTCGGCAACATCCACGAGCGGCACGGTCAACGGCAGATATCCGATTTCGGCAGGCCCATGCGTCATGGCCACGTCGGCATCCGCATTGCGCCGGCCGTTGCGGTAATCCTCGAAGATGCGGCCGATGCCGACCATTCCGAACTGCCAGCATTCGGCGGCCCGCAGCGCCCCCATGCTGGCCGCGCCGAGCACGTTGCAACCGGCGTCCAACGCAAACAGGATTTCCTTGTGCCACACCGCCGGGCCGGATTCGAACACACCGTCGATGAGGCCGATAACCTTGCGGCCGTCGAGCACCGCGCGCATCAGGTCGCCACAGCGCGCCGGCGCTGCCATATCGAAGTCCTGCCCGCCACGGACGCCCGTTCCGTGCAGGCTCGGGCCGGCAAAGACCAGCGGCTTCATGCCAGGCGCCATTCTCGAAGCAGCTTGCGCGCACCCCGTGCGGAATTCGGGTAGGATTCGGGTCGGCTCATGCTGACCAGATCGTCGGCCAGCACACGCACCGCTTCCGGCCCACAACCGTGGCCTCCAAGCGGGAACACGTAGATGTCGTCGCCGCCTCGAGTGACGGCCGCGACAGCATCGTTAAGGGTCGGTCCATCATGGGCGGCCTCACCACTGCCTGGCGGCAGGAAGCGGCAGGCGCCGAACAGCCTTTCGGCGCTGCCGCCCGCCACTCCGCGATATTCTCCCTCGAAGAGGTCGTCCCTGGCGCCGGAGATGAACAGGGCCCGGCATTGCGCCGCTTCAAGCAGGGCGGCGAGCGCTGCGTCCTCCTTCCGTGGCCTGCATCCGTAGCCACTGAAATAGAGGCGTTCGCTCGCGCCTTGCTCCACCGGCAGCAAAGCTGCCATCACCACCGGCAGGGCGCTGTTGTCTCCCACGACGCTAAAGCGCGCCTCGATGCCTGCTGTGGCCATGCGCGACATGGCGTGCACCAGTTCATGCTCCTCGCCGGCGGCGAATTCGACATCACCCGCCTGCCGCCAGGCAGGGGCGAGCATCACGCCGAACAAGGCGTCATCCTCGATGAGCTCGCCGAGCGCATGCGCGAAGGCCGAGGCGAAATCACCGCCGGAGGCGAGGCCTGTCGAACTTATCCGGAACTCCCGCCTGTTCCACGGTGAGAGCGTAGCCATATCCATGCCGACCAGCTCATAAGGGGCATAAACCGGTTCTCCGGTCAGCCAGGACAGGCCGCGAACCCAGGCAAGCTCCTTGTCCGGCGGCAGGTGGCTCGCCGCGCAGCGTGACTGCCGCTCGAGCGGTACGCTGCGCAGACCGCGGCGGGCGAGCCCGAGCGGGGTGTCGACGACAGCGATCAGTGCGGAGGCATCCTCAGCCAGCGCCTGCTCGCAACTCTCCATCACCGCCGAAACCCAGGCGGCATCGAAAGTCATGCCCTTGCCGGAAGCAACCGAAAGCGAGCGCGATGCGGGCCTGACCGCCGAGCAGACAGGAATGCCGATGACGTCGAGGTCGGTTAGGTCGGCAACCCGAGTGATGCCGAAGTGGGCGAGTACGGGCTCCAGGTCGGTGCGTGTAAGCCGCCGCGGCACTGGCTCCCAGCCTGCGGTCATCCGGCTGCGAAACGCCTGGGCCCGTTGAAATGCCTGCTCAACGTTAGGCCGCATGGGTGCGTCGCCTCATGGCCCCTCGGACCACGGTGGCAGCTCACCAAGATTGTCGGAATACAAATCCTGGATGATGTAAAGCGGGTCGATCCTGGCTGGTACGGTGGCCGCGTTCATGTTCCTCTCAAGGTAGTCCCTGATATCAACGGCCGGGCTGGTGCCGCGGGCCCTGGCGACGATATCTTCGGGATAAATCTTCAGCGCCACACAGAAGTCGACGTCGCAGACTGTGCCACTGTTGCGGATGACGCGGCCGATGGCAGCCGAGTTGTGGAGTTCCTCGAACATCTTGCGCTCGTAATCGAGCCCAAATGTGCCATGGGGGGTGTTCGGATTCTCAATCTCGGCCTCGCGCGCCTTGAGGTGATCGAGGTGGACGCCGCGCAGGAAAGGCAAGAGTTCCTGTACCACTGCGCCCATGGCTTCGTTGTGGTCCTTGCCCGCCATCTCGTTGATGTTGGCGTTGCGTAGATCGGCTTCTGAATAATGGAGCACCATGACCGGATCGGTGATCACGATGGTCAGGCCGTGTTCCTGGTCTCCGATGATGAATGCACGTGCTTCTCTCTTGGCCATACTGTCCTCCTATTTGAGTCCTGCAATGCGCAGCCCGTCGATGAATGGCTGCAGGTCGGCTGGCGAACGATGCGGCTGAAGCCGCGCCATGCTTTCCGCCGTTTCGCCCGGGTAGTTCTCCCTGAGGCGG
Source organism: Mesorhizobium sp. CNPSo 4684 (assembly GCF_057784315.1). NCBI lineage: Bacteria > Pseudomonadati > Pseudomonadota > Alphaproteobacteria > Hyphomicrobiales > Phyllobacteriaceae > Mesorhizobium > Mesorhizobium sp. CNPSo 4684. The sequence continues at coordinate 64,098 of NZ_JBWLUX010000012.1, forward strand.
CGCGCATAACCGGTGGCTTCCGACCGGTTGCCGAGATGGCCGTGGCTTGCGGCCGGCACGCGCAGCACCGGCTCATCGTTGCGCAGGCGGCCACACAGCTTGATCGACTTGGCGTAGTCCGCCTGCGAGAAGGCAATGCTTGCTCCTGCCCACCAGTAGTGGTCGGGCGGCGTGGGATTGAGGTCGATAGAGTGCTCGAAGGATGTCCATGCCTCGTCGGGGTCGCCGATGTGACCGAGCCCATCGGCATAATCGAGCAGGATGTCGGCGGAGTTCGGGTGGCGCTCGCGGGCAAGCATGAAGCTGCTGAGGCATTCATCGAAATCGTGCTGGTAAAGCGCGACCATGGCGCGGCGCCAATACCCCACCGAATTCGAGGGATCGGAAACGACCGCACGCTCGGCCAGATCGCGGGCCTGCGCCAGCAGCGACGGATCGTTGCCGCCGAGCAGCAGCCATTCGAGGTAAAGCGATCGTGAGACGCCGGAGTAGGCGTCGGCAAACCGGTCGTCCAGCGAAATGGCGTCGGCATAACAGCGCCGGGCACGCCTGACGCTGCGCAGGTCGCATGTCTGAAGCGTATCCTGTCCCTTCAGAAATTGGAGATACGCGGAGGCATCCCCAGTGCGATCGGGCGAGGCAAGGCTGTGCCGTTCGATGGCGCCTGACAGCTCAGATGCCACGCGGCCGACCAGCGCCCGGTTCGAACTGATGATCAACTCCGTCGAGAGCGGATATTCGCCCGCCCACACAATCGCGTCCGAGTTCGTCTGCACCAGGCGCACCGTGAGCTCGCTGCCGTGTCGCCCCGGTCGCACGAAGGTGCTGACGGCATAGTCAGCGCGCAACGGGGAGCTCCTGTCGATGCCGCCGTCGCTGCTCGCCTGGAACGAACTGTGCGAAGCCAGCGTCACCAGGCTCTTGTGCCGGGCGAGCTCGTTTGCGGCGTCCTCGACGAAGGCGCGTTGCAGGTTTTCCTCGCCAGACGGCGAGACCCAGTTGGGTGCAAGCAGGGCGACGCGTGGCCGGCGCGAAGCTGCAAACCTGTCAGGACCGACAGCCGCTGGTCCGAGATCGATCGGCCGTGCCGTAGCGCGTGCAAGCAGGGCGCGCGTGTCCGGTCGCGGTCCGTTGGCTCCATCCAGACGAAGCACATTGGTCAAAAGAGCAAAGACGCGCCGGGACTCATCGGCCTGGCCGAGCGCCCCATAGGCCGCGATGAGGGATCTGTAGGTCTCCTCCCGGCCATTGTCGATTGCAAGAGCATGTCGCTCCACGGCCTGGATCAGCGATACGTCGGCATGGCCGTATCGGGTCAACTCCTTCAGCGCGGTGTGGGCGAAGCCGAAATAGCGCTCGCGCAGATACGCGCGTGACACGATGAAGGGATCCTCATGCGCCGGCACCTCAATACCCTGCAGCAGGTCGCCTCTATAGGTCTCCATGAGCTGCCGTAGCGCGTTCTCTCCGCCAAGCGGGTTGAACTCAAGGAAGCGGCACACATCGATACGTGACGGGTCAGTGATCCTGAGCACTTTGTCGTCGACAAACAATATCGACCACAAGGACGGCAATGCCTTCGACATGCGCAGTATCAATTGCCGCATGTTGCCCATATTGGCGCGCGTATCATAACTATCCCAGAGCTGTGATGCAGCCTGCGCACGAGTAATTGTTTGAGTTGGAGCCAACGAAAGCATGGCAATCAAGCAGAAGCCGCGCGACGGAAATGTCCGTTCCTGAAATCCGTCTTCGACTTCAGGATCGCCAAAGAGCCTGATCGATAAATCGTTGCTCATTTCCAAAATAACCCCGACCCAGATGAAGTTTCTGCCAGATCATGGGAAATATCAATGGTAGTTCGCACTACTCTTCGCCCGAGGTGTCCGCAGTGTAACGCCGCTGTCACGCCGACCAGTGAATTGTTCCCTCCAGCCGGTCAAACGGCTGTGCACAAGCAATTCTCCCAGCGCTTGTACCGCACTTGATCGGGGCGAGCGGGGGGCTCGTCCCGATCCTTTCAAGGGGACGGGCATGGCCACGCATTTCGACATCAAGTTCGGCGGATCGACGGTAACGCTGTCGCGAAGCGATGTGCTCGTTGCGCTCAAACCGGAGCCAGGACGCTCAAGATCTTTCGAGGCGGAGGTGAATTCGATCGAGCTGCGCGGCTGCGGCGCCCGACGCGGCACGGTTGGCGGCTACGAAATTGTCGAACTTCCCAGCACGCCGACGAAGCGGCGGCTGGCGCGTGAAGATCTCGGTCGCATGATGTCGATGCAAAGGCAGGTCGCGGTCTACCACACCTCGGATGACAACGTTCCGTTCGTGCCGACCGGCACCATCTACATGTCCTTTAAACAAGGAGCCGGTCAGGCAAATGTCGATCGGATCCTGCAAGAACACGCGCTCGTCGTGCTGAAGTCGGAACGCGGTGGGTACATCACTGTCGGGACGAGGGCAGACCCGGTCGAAGTCTGCTCTGCCCTGCAGTCGAATCCGGTTGTGGCGATCGCCGAACCCGACCTCGTCACTCCCAAACGGCTCGCCAACATCCTGCTGCCCGAAGACCGACTCTTCGGCAGGCACTGGCACCTCAACAATATCGGCAAGCACGACGGACAGACCACCGGGTTGAAAGCCGGAGCCGACGCGCGCGTCGTGCAGGCCTGGTATGCCCTTGGCAGCCTCGGCTCCGACAGTGTCGTCATAGGTATCGTCGACGACGGTTTCGACCTCTCGCATCCGGACTTGCGCGGCAAGGCGGTGCTGTCGTGGGATTTCGAGCGGAACGCGCCCGACGTCGGGCCGGGGGACCCAGCCGTCGGCAATCGCGATTGGCACGGCACGGCGTGTGCCGGCGTCGCGGCCGGCAGGGTCGATGCAGGGGATATCGTCGGCGCGGCTCCCCATGCGCGCATCATGCCGGCGCGCATGGGGAGCGACATCGATTCCGAGGGGCTGGCGCGAATCTTCGACTATATGAGGGACAATGGCGCGTGGGTCGTCAATTGCAGCTGGGGGCCAAAGGCAGCCCGCTACCCCATCGGCCAGCGCGTCTCGAACGCCATATCGCGCTGCGTCAGGGAAGGTCGGGGCGGGCTTGGCACGCCGGTGCTCTTCGCCGCCGGGAACCTGAACACCAGCATAAGTGACGCAACCCATTTCAATGGGCTTGCCGCGCATCCCGACGTCATCGCGGTATCATCGTCGACCAGTCTCGACCAGAGGTCCGATACCTCGAACTATGGTTCTGAAATCTGTCTGTGTGCGCCATCAAGCGGTGGCGGTGGCTGGACGATCGTGACCAGCGACGTGACTGGCAGTTGGACTGATGCCGCAGGAACCGTCAGGCCGCGCGGCTACAGCGCCGGCGACTATTACAACTATTTCGGAGGCACCTCCAGCTCCTGCGCTCTGGTGGCCGGCGTCTGCGCGCTGGTCTTGTCGGCGGCGCCGCGGCTCGGCGCCGCTGAGTTGCGGGCCATCCTGGAGCGTACGGCGCGGCGGATCGGTGGCAGCGAGGCCTACGGAGCGAACGGCCATTCGATCCATTTCGGATTTGGCTGCGTCGATGCCGCAGCAGCGATTGCCGCGGCGCGCGCAAGCCTGACGAGTTGAAGCCAAGGGCAGCCCGCACTCCAGCGCATTTCAGAATAGGTGATCCCATGGTTACCAATGTAGAGATCAAGCTTGGCCGTTCAAATGTGATCCTGACCAGAAGCGATGTCCTGGTCGCTGTAAAACCACGGCTCGGCAGAACCACGTCTTTCGCAAACGAGATACGGTCATTGGGAGCGCGCGGCCAGGGTGCGCTTCGCGGCAGAGTTGCCGGGTTCGATATCGTCGAACTTCTCATGTCGCGCGCCAGACAGCGATCGGCACGCGACGAACTCGGCCGCATGATGTCGATGGAGCGACAGACCGCTGTCTATCACACATCAGATGATCTTGTCCCCTTCGTGCCGACGGGGACGATCTACCTGGCCTTTGCCGAAGGCGTCGATCAGGCGGGGGGCAACGACATACTGCAACGCTACGGGTTGACGGTTTTGAAGTCCGAGCGCGCCGGGCGTTTCACCGTGCTTGCAGAGACGGATACGGTGGATATCTGCTTGGCGCTGCAGGCCGAGCCGGCGGTGGCGATCGCCGAACCCGACCTGGCCACGCCCAGGCGATCAGCACAAGCGCCGTCGCCATCGGACACGCTCTTCGATGAGCTCTGGTATCTACGCAACACGGGTGGGCCAGGGGGGCAAGCGGTCGGCTACAAGGCGGGGGCCGACGCGCGCGTTGTCGATGCCTGGAAATCTCTCGACGGGTTGGGCAGTGCCGATGTCGTTATCGGCATCATCGACGATGGCTTCGATCTTACGCATCCGGACCTTCGAAACAAGGCCGTATCGCCTTGGGACTTTGTAAGAAACTCCCCAGACGTCACGCCGGATGTTCCCAATGGTGAGCACGACGATTGGCACGGGACTGCCTGCGCCGGCGTCGCAGCCGCCAGTTTTGGCGAAGGTGACATGATCGGTGCAGCCCCCAATGCGCGGATTATGCCCATCCGCATGAGCGCCGACATCGATCCGGAGTCACTGGCGCGCATGTTTTACTATCTGGCGGATAACGGTGCATGGATAGTCAATTGCAGCTGGGGTCCGGATGCGGCCAAATACGAGCTGCCAACTCGCCTTTCGGAGGCCATCACCTATTGCGTGGAGCTCGGGCGCGAAGGCCGCGGTACGCCAGTTCTTTTTGCCGCCGGCAACGCCAACGTCGGCATCAATGACGCAACCCATCTCAATGGGTTTGCCACCCACCCGCTGGTCATTGCCGTTGCATCCTCGAACAGTCTCGACCAGCGGTCCGACTACTCAAATTTTGGTGCAGAGATAGCGCTATGCGCGCCGTCCAGTGGTGGGGCCGGCCGGGCGATCATCACCGCCGACGTCACCGGCAGCTTTGTCGACGGCGATGGGGTCACCCGCCCGCGCGGCTATGCGGAGGGGGATTACTATCGTTTCTTCAAGGGCACCTCGAGCGCCTGTGCGCTTGCCTCCGGTGTCTGTGCGCTCGTTCTGTCCGTGGCCCCGGAGCTCGGTCCCGCCCAACTGCGCGACATATTGCAGCGAACCGCCCGCCGCATCGGCAGCCCCGCCGATTACGAGCCAGATGGCCACTCCGATCTTTTCGGCTTCGGCTGCATCGATGCAGCAGCAGCGGTCGCAGCAGCGCAGGGCGGAGTCCCCGTCGCGGACGCTGGTGCCAATGGCCTCGTGTGAGTTTGGAACGGGTGACAGTCCGTCGCCCATTTGATGAAGGAGGACTGAAATGAAACGCCTTGTGGTCTCCACCTGTCTTGCCGCCGTAGCGGCCGCAACTGTTTTGAACACATGCCCCGCCCTTGCGGGGGGGCTCAGCGACTTCATCGTTGGTGGCGTCCCTGTGAACGACATCAAGGACCTACCTTGGCAGGTGGCACTGCTCGATGCGAAGGCTACCGCGCCACGTCAGTTTTGCGGTGGATCGATCGTCGCCCCGCAGTGGATATTGACCGCGGCACACTGCGTCGACAACGGACTTGTCAACAAGGATCCAGCGAATGTGGATATCCTCGCCGGCACGGTCTTCAAATCGACGGGCGGCGTGCGGGCCCACGCTACGGCAATAATCATAAATCCGGGTTGGGGACAGTCCACCGCGCAATACGATCACGATGCAGCGCTCATCAGATTGAAGGAGCCGCTGACGGTTGGCACTCCTGTAGTGCTCGCGACAGCCGACACGAAGTTGGAGCCAGAAACCCAGATCAGGGTCTCTGGCTGGGGGGCGATCAGTGAAGGCGGTCCCGCGTCGAACCAGCTGCTGCGTGTCGACGTGCCCGTTGTTTCGAACGAGACCTGCAATGCGGAGCCGAGTTACGGCGGCGCCATCACGGAGAATATGCTCTGCCTGGGCGAAAAGACCGGCGGCAAGGACTCCTGCCAAGGCGACAGCGGCGGGCCGGCGGCGCTGATGCTGGAGCCGCCTCAGTTGGTCGGCATCGTCAGCTGGGGTGAAGGGTGTGCCCGCCCGAATCTCTATGGCGTCTACACGCGCGTGTCAGCCGTCAAGGAATGGGTCGACGCCACGATTGCTGCGAACAAATAGGGCGGCACCATGAAACGGAAACTCAAGATATCGGCGGAGAGCAAGGCTGCTCTCCGCCAGTTCTTGGCGGACAGCGAAGTCGATCTCGGCTGCCGCCCGGTGGCCCGGCGCGAAGGGGATCGCACCAGTACGATTGGAATTGCCGACGAAGCGCACATCGACCGCCTCGTCGCGCGTGCGGCGACCGGTATCTCGATAGAAGTGCTCGAGACTGTGCCCGATGCGCATTCTCGCCTCGAACTTGTCTCGTCGGGCAACCGCTTTCTGAGCGGCGAGTTGCCGCGCGGACCTGGAAGGAAGGAGTAGGACATGGCCTACCTCAACTACGACGAGATCGCTAGCGCTGTTCAAATCCTGGCAGAGAAATATCCGACCCTGACCACGCAGATAGCGCTTCCCAACCTCAGCGTGGAATCACGGCGTGTTGAAGCACTCGCGATCGGAAAGACACGTGGTCAAGATCAGCGAACTGCGATCTTCGTAGGCGGCGTTCACGCGAGAGAGTGGGTGCCCCCGGACGCATTGATTTCTCTGGCTGCCGACCTTCTGGAGGCCTACAGCTCAGGCACCGGGCTGCGATACGGATCCTCCTACTTCGACAAGTCGACGATTGCCTCGATCGTCGATCGAATCCAAATCGCGATCCTGCCTTGCGCCAACCCGGACGGGCGCGTGTTCAGCCAGAACGTCGACGGGGACTGGCGTAAGAACCGCAGGCCATCAGTCAATCACCAAGGCGGCGTCTGTTATGGCGTCGATATAAACAGAAATTTCGATGTGGCGTGGGATTTCCAGCTGCATTTCGCACCTGGTGGGGTCAGCGCATCCGCTGATCCATGCCACAAATATCTCTATGTCGGCCCCGCCGCGGAATCTGAACCTGAGACCCGCAACATCGTGTGGCTGCTCGACAGGCTGCCTGCTACCGGCTGGTTTGTTGACATTCACAGCGCCATTCCGGCGGTATTTCACTCCTGGGGTCTTGATTCCAACCAGACCACCGCTCCTGAGCAGAATTTTCTGAACCCGGCATTCGATGGAATTCGTGGCCATCCCAACGATAGCTACGGGGAGTTCATCACAGAGGCCGATCTCGATACCGTAAAGGGTCTGGCACGGGTGATGAAAGACGCGATCACCCTCGTGGCAGGAGATGACTACAGCGTCGGCCCTGCCTTCGAACTCTATGCGACATCAGGCGCAAGCGATGACTATGCCTACAGTCGTCACCTCGCCAGGCCTGGGCTGCCCAAGGTGCTCGGCTTCACGATGGAGTGCGGCCACGAGTTCCAGCCGGACGACGGCGGGCGCGAGACAACCATCAAGGAGGTTTGTGCAGCTCTCCTGGCGTTTTGCGCAAAGATCAATTCGCCAGGCGTCTAAAGTGTCAGCTTAGGCTCAGTCTGCATCAGGCCGCGACCGGGCGCACTGGAACGAAGTTGCCGGAGCGCTGGCACATGCCGAGGCTTCGGAAAGACACTGAACAATAGGAGAGTTTGATGTTGCTAATGGAAAGCGAAGACCGTCGTGCATCTGGCAAATCAGCAAGGTCTAGCATTCCCGATATGGCTGATGTGGCGGCGTTACCTGATCCTTTGGCCGAGGAGGAACCCTCTGATATTGATGTCGAACTGGGGGATTATCTCGAGTCCGTGGAGGCGAAAGATCCCGATGGGTTCTTGAGGAACTTCGCAAGAGCCAGCGCCTACGATGCGGTCAAATGGCCGAAATATGACGAGAACGCGCCCGACTATGCCAGTGTCGCAACTTTAGAGGGGCCCGCCACCTTCCTGCTGAATGCAGAAGTGCTCGATCGCCTCGTCGCGTTGAACTATTTCGCACCCGAGGGAGATGATGACACGATCGCGATTGCCCTGCGCGGCGCAACGCTGGCGGACGGCATGCTCGACGTTGAGGCCGTCGACGAGGCGAAGGTCATGGTCACCCGCCCCGATCATATCAACTTCAAGTGCCTGATCGGCTTCTTCTTCAGGAAAACGCGCACGTTCTCTTTGTACACGGGATCAACCGTGCCGTGCCGAAAGGCTATCTTTGGCTACGTGAATGGTGGAATGGCCTGCAACGTCCTGCCGAACGGGCTCTACAGCTATTATGTGTGGCGCCACAAGACGATCAAGCCGGCACTCAGGTTGGCCGTTTCGAATGCCAGCTTGGACGATCTCGAGGCCGGGCAATCCGCCACTGTCCTGCGCACCAGGAACGATTATATTCTGGGAACGAAGGATATATGGGATCCATCGCGCCCACTCGATAATGTCCATTGCTCCTACTATCTCACCTACAATCCTGACCTTGGATCGTACTTCTCGTCCTGGGGCTGTCTCACGGTCCGAGGCAAGAAGACCGGTACCGACCAGTGGGGCAAGTTCCAGAAGGTGCTCTCGAAAATCGGGCAGCGCTCACGCCTTGACCTGATGCTCTTGACGGGGAAGGACGCGGCGTTGGCGGCCGCCCAGTTGGAGGACGGGCAACCGGCCGGCTCTTTGGTTCGGTTGCGGGTCGGCTCGCAGGGGCAGGCAGTGTCGCGGCTTCAGCAGCGCCTGGGATTGGGAGCAAGCGGATATTTCGGCTACGCCACCCGTGCTCGCCTGACCGAATTCCAGCGTGAGCTTACCGGACAACAAGGCGAGGCATGGGCAGATGGAGTATACAGCCCGGCGTTCGACCTTTTGACCGGCTGGGACATCTTTTCGGCTGCCCCACTGACAAGGCTGATGCTCAAGTCGGAAGTTGCCGAGAATGCCGGTGAGGGGCTGGCTGCCGACGCATTGCGCGCCGTGCCGCCAGGCGAGTACGCGACTGACGAGCCCTCGGACGAGGGTCGCATTCGGGAACGTTCCAGGCCAAAATCCAGGGTCAGGACATTTACGATTGAACCGGCCAACGCGCCCCAACAATCCGGCGTCTCTTTCTACGCGACGGATGAGTCGACGGGAGAGAGGTTCTTCGTGGCCAAGTCGACCAAGTACGTGCAGCGAAGAGGCCTTGCGCGCTCGAGCACTCTACTCATCTACGATCGGTTGCAGGCAGCCAACCAGATCGGTGCGTGGGCGCATTTCATCTGGCCGACCGCCATGGGCGAAAGCAACGCCCGGCATCTCACCATAAACAGCTATGATCGTGCGCATTTTACTTGGGGCTTTTTCCAGCTTGCCGCGCATACGCCGAAGGACAACCTGATCCTGCTGATGCGTGAACTGCTTGGTCTGAGTAGCGCTGCCGCCTATTTCCCCGACCTTAAGCTTGTCAATGGCCGCGTGCATCAGGTGACGGCCAGCGGGGACGTGGATCTCGAGCACGAGGAGGCCGTTCCGGTTGGAAGCCAAACCGAGGTGCAGATAACGAGGTTCATGCGCTATCTCAATCCGGATTCATATCGCGTCGACAATGCGGAAGTGCTGAGCGCCGCCAAGTTCGTCCACTGGTCGCTCAATGACCCGAAGGTCATCGAGAAGACGATCGAAGTGGCGCTCAGGATCGTCAAGCGCAAGATGAATGCCTTCGCTCAGAGATACGATCTCTTCGGCCGGCGGCCGGAGCTGGCAATCTGGGTACTCGACATGTTTCATCAAGGGCGTGGCTCGGTCAGCCGGGTCAAAGCCGCATTGGAGTTACCGAGCTTTTCGGCGCAGTTGGACGCGCTGAGCAAGATCGATGTTACGGGCGTGCATGACGAGCGGCTCAAGACGGTGCGTGAGTCCGTGAAGGTTCTCATGGATGAAAATGTCTTCGCAGGCATCAAATTTGGAGATGACGAACTTGATCCGACGAGTTGAAGCGCGATCAGCCGGAAATATGCACTCGATCAGTTCAGAGCACCTGGGAGTTGGCTTACCCCGACTTGGTAGCTGAGCGAATCGTTTGCCCTTTTTCTTGAAGGTGCGTTGACATCACTACATGGGGATATCGATGGCGAAGAAACAAGATCCTTACAAGGCGATTGCCGTTGGCAAGGCACTCGCGGTAGCCACGCTCAAACGCCGTGCCCAGGCAACCGAAAAGCGACAGCGCGCGTTGGCAAAGGCAAAAATCAAGGTCGAGCGGACGGCAAGACGCGAGCTCACCAAAGCTCCCGTCACGCATGCCAGCATGGGTGTCCTGATCGCCGAGGGGGATTCGTGGTTCGACTATCCGTTTCACGATATCCTGAGCGATCTTGAGGACAGCTACGGGTTCGATGTGGAGTCGGCAGCCCATCGCGGCGACACGGTCGAAGACATGGCTTATTCGGACGGCCAGCTCGACGACTTCTCACGCCGGGTCGAAAAGGTTCTTCGTACGGGCGTCGAACCACGTGCGATCCTTCTTTCAGGCGGTGGCAATGACGTGGCGGGTGACGAGTTTGCCATGCTGCTCAACCATGCGACGTCAAGCATCGCTGGCCTCAACCAGTCAATCGTTACAGGCGTTATAGATCAGCGCATTCATGATGCATACGTCACCATCCTGAGCGCGATCACCGAAATCTGCAAAGCGCACGTTGGTCATCCGGTTCCGATCGTGATTCACGGTTATGACTATCCGGTAGCCGACGGACGAGGCTTCCTGGGAGGCTGGGGGCCGTTTCCCGGTCCCTGGCTTGAGCCTGGTTTTCGCCGAAAGGGTTACTCGCAGTTGAGCGAGCGAAAGCAGATTTGTGTCGAGCTTATTGACCGCTTCGACACGATGCTCGCTGGTCTCGCCGGCACGTCACCTTTTGGACATGTCAAATTTTTGGATCTGCGCAATACGCTGGCGACAGGCTCAACCTACAAGACGTGGTGGGCAAACGAGTTGCATCCTACATCGAAGGGCTTCGAGGCGGTCACAAAGAAATTTGTCGGCATGATCTGATCTTTTTCATCGCAGATACGAGGAGACGCCTTTAGCCAAACCTGGGCTGACCACGGAGAACTCGCTACCGGCTGATGCATTCGCCGCCTCGCTAAAGGGGCTATGGCTGCCTTCCACCCCCAAAGGCGCGCCCAATCCGCATGTGGTCGCGTTAGGCTATTTCCGCTTTTTTCAGCCAGATTTCGGGATTGTCTTCGGCGCCTTTGCCGGGTCGACTGGCACGCTCTCAAGGAGCAGCGGAGAAAATCCAGGTTGCAAATCGACTTGCGGTCGCCAAGTAGCAACGAATCCGGAACTAGTCTGCTACGAGGCGATCTGCACGAGCAGATCTACTTGCAGTAGTTGATATGATCGCGGTTAGTTCCCCGGGCAGGCCTCATGAACGAGTCTCCAGTCCATCTTCTAAGGTTGGTGAGCCATCGGAGCAGCGTTGTCTGCACGGACGTGGCGGTCGTTGATGAAGTGGTAGCGACGGGCGCGGGACCATACGGAACAATACGGGGAAGAGTTCTGATTCCGGCCCACCAAAAACTCAATAAAATCAACGATTTTAATACGCCCTCTGGGCCAACATCCAGTCCACCCGATTTTAGGGTTTTTCGGCCGTCTCAGAATAGCTCTGACATTTCCGTGGGTTAGCGCCGAGTAGTTGCCAACACTTGGCTGAGACGCAGCAGCGAGCGCCAAGAACACCTGACTGTTGGTCCGCAGGGGAATCCACATTTTCATCTTCATGTTGCTGACCGCTCCGACCATCGCTCCCCGTTTTATGGCACTGACCTGGTCGCTGCATTGTGTGCAGGAGTTCCATCGCGCTGGATAAGCTTGGCCAGACAATCCGCAGCGTGGGTTCCATCCATACCGAGGTCGCGAACGCTGCTCATGTGATCGGCGCCGGCGATGATGGTTTGAGAGACATGTAGCCCCTGTTGTCTCAAATGCCTGGCGAATGCCTCGGCCTGGCCAAGAAACGGCGGCGTTTCCTCGCCGCCGATCGCGATCGCAACATCTACTGACGGATCGAAGTCATGTGTCAGAGGCGACAAATTGGTGGCCTCCTCATCCGTTATAGCGATCTCGGTGGCTAGGAACGAGGTCTGTAGAGGCTTCAACTCATACAACCCACCAAGGAGCAGCGCGCCTCTGATGTCTGACGATAGGCTCGGATCATTGAACAGCATGGTGGCGAGATGGGCACCGGCGGAGTGGCCGCTGACAGTCAGTCGGCCGGGATCGCCCCCATGGTCGGCGATGTGCTCGAGTACCCATCGCTTGGCACGGCGCACCTGATCGACGATCGCGGCCATCCGCACCGCAGGCATCAGCGCGTAATCGACAATGACCGCGATCGCACCTGCGCGCGTCACCGTGTCGGCGACGTAGGAATAATCCCGTTTGGAGAACATGCGCCAGTAGCCGCCATGGATGAACATGTGCACCGGCAGCCGGTCTCGTCTGCCTTCCGGAAAGAACAGATCCATGGTTTCGGTTGCGTCAGCTCCGTAGGCGACATCGGCGACCATTGAAACGCTCGCCCTGGTGTTCTCGCTTCTGCGAACGATCTCGGCGACGATGTCGTCGAACTCGACCACATGATCGCGAATGCGAAACGGATCCTTGGCGTGATGTCTGGTCACAGGGTCACGGCGATGTACTTCGCCTCCATGAACTCGGCAACGCCGTGCTTCTGGCCACCTTCGCGGCCCAGCCCACTCTGCTTGACCCCGCCGAAAGGCGCCGCCGGATCCGACATCAGGCCGCGGTTCAGGGCGATCATGCCCGACTCGATCTTCGATGCCACACGCATCCCCCGAGCCAGGTCACGCGTGTAGATGTAGGCCGCGAGACCGTATTCGGTGTCATTGGCCTTTGCGATGGCATCCGCCTCGCTGCCGAAGCGCATGATCGGCGCCACCGGACCGAATATCTCCTCATGTACCATTGCCGCGTCAGCCGACACGTCGCGAAGCACCGTCGGTGGGTAAAAGTAACCTTTGCCTTCGGCGATCGCTCCACCGCACAGAACCTTGGCGCCACGGGCAACCGCGTCCTGGACGAGCCGGTCGATCTTGTCCACGGACTTCCTGGTGATCATCGGACCACACTCGGTTTCCGAGTGTGTGCCAGGGCCTATTGTGAGCGCGGCCATGCGTTTGCTCAACCCATCGGTGAAGGCATCATGGATGCCGGCCTGCACGTAAAGGCGGTTGGCGGCGGTGCAGGCTTCGCCGGCATTGCGCATCTTGGCAACCATCGCCCCGTCGAGCGCCGCTTCCAGGTCGGCGTCGTCGAAGACTATGAACGGTGCGTTGCCGCCAAGTTCCATGGAACAGGAGATGACGTGTTTTGCGGCCTCGGCAAGGAGCAGGCGGCCGACGCCAGTCGAGCCGGTGAATGACAGCTTTCGCACGCGTGGATCGGCCAGCATGGCCGCCGTCACCGGCCCTGGGGTCGAGGTCGTCAGGACGTTGACGACGCCAGGCGGCACGCCGGCTTCCGCGTAGAGCGCTGCTAGCGCATAGGCGGTCAGCGGCGTCTCGCTGGCGGGCTTCAGGATAACCGTGCAGCCGGCCGCCAGCGCCGGCGCGATTTTGCGTGTCGCCATGGCGGCCGGAAAATTCCATGGCGTGATGAGCACGCAAATGCCGATGGGCTGGTAGTCGACAATAATCCGGTTCGCGCCCGAGGGCGCAATGCCGAACTCGCCGCTGATGCGGACCGCCTCCTCGGCGTTCCAGCGAAAAAATTCCGCCGCGTAAGCGACTTCACCACGCGCATCGCGCAGCGCCTTGCCGTTCTCCAGCGAGATCAGCGCAGCCAACGTCTCCGCCCGCTCGGTCATCAGTTCGAAGCAACGCCGCAGGATTTCCGAACGCCTGCGCGGCGGGGTCTCGCGCCACCCGGGCGCTGCCTTGGCGGCCGCATCGACCGCGGCAGCAGCGTCGGCGAGGGTGGCATCGGGAACCGCCGCGATCACGGCTTCCGTCGATGGATCAACCACCTCGATCACGCGACCCTCCGACGAGGGCTGCCAGCGTCCGCCAATGTAGAGACCGTGCGAGACCGTGGCGTAGTCGAACATATCTTGATCCTCGTCGGATATGCCTGCGGCGATATTCATTGGGTGAACTCCTGGTCGATCACATCATGGTGGCGGACATGTCGCCGTCATAAGCAGCCCTGACCAGCCGTCGCATCGCGGCGAAGTCGAAGGGACGGGGATTGTTCTTGATCAACCGGTCGATGCCGAGCGCCTGCTCAGCCGTCCAGTCGATCTTGTCCTCGGCAAGGCCAAGTTTGGCCAGGGTCGGTGGGATGCCGATGGCGCCAAACAGCCGGCTCACCTCCCGGATGGTGGCGTGCGCCCATGCATCGGCACCGTCGCCGCTCTTAGGGGGAAGGCCGAGGGCAGCGCCGACTTCGGCAATCTCTGCGACCGCGGCGGCAAGGTTGTAGTTCATCACATAGGGCAGCATGGTGGCGACGCCCAGACCATGCGCAGTATGGGTAAGCGCGCCGACGGGGTATTGCACCGCATGCGCGGCTGCCGTTCCCGCCGTGCCGAAGGCGCAACCGGCGGCCAGCGCTCCCATCATGACATCGGCGCGCGCATCCTCGTCCGATCCGTCGCGATATGCCTTTTCGAGACTGCGGCCAAGCAGCCTGATGGCCAGAAGCGCGAAATGGTCGGTCAGAGCGCTCTTGCCGACGAAGACATGCTGCTGCGGCAAATGAGGATCAGCGCCGCGTTTGGCGGCGGTGAAAGCCTCGATTGCGTGCGTCAGCGCGTCGGCGCCGGCGATCGCCGTCAGTGAGGGTGGACATGTCGCCGTCAGGTCCGGGTCGCAAAGCGCCACAGCGGCGATGAGGTGGGGACTCGAGATACCTACCTTCAGCGTCCGATCCGGATCGGAGATCACCGCGACGGGGGTCACCTCTGAGCCGGTCCCGGCCGTGGTCGGCACGGCGATCACGGGAAGGGTAGGACCTGGTACCTTGAACTCGCCATAGTAATCCTCGAGCCTGCCGCCATGGCTGAGCAGAAGTGCTGCACACTTGGCCATGTCGAGGCAACTGCCGCCGCCGATTCCGATCACCATGTCCGGCTTGAAACCCTTCGCCTCCGCAATGCAGGCAGGGACGCTGTCGCGGGGCACATCCGGCAGCGTCTGGTCGTAGACCAGCGTGTCTATCGCCGCGTTGTGCAAGCCAGCAAGAATTTCGGCGAACTGCGATGTCGCCGCGAAACGCTCGTCGGTACAGACGAACGCGCGCCGCCCATATCTGGCGGCAACGACAGGCAGCACATGGCGCTGGCCTTTGCCGAACAGAATCTCGCGCGGCAGGCGCGCCGCTGCAAACAAGGTCATGCACAGGATCCTTCGAAGGCGGATTGGGAGCCAAGAGAATTGGCTTCGTTCCGGAGACCGGCCGCGACGCTCCGGGTGATTCTCATGCGTATCCTCTATGAAATCGTATAGGATATAGGATTGAATTGGGCGGAGCATCGTGTTAGTGGGGTGCCTCTGTCAAGAGGCAAACGATGCAGAACACCGACCTGACGGTTGACGATGAAGCCCGCGCGAGCGGCCGCATCCAGCGCGCCAACAGCCTTGCCGGCGACGTCTACGAGGCAATCTTCGCGCAACTGATGTCTTTGAGAATTGCTCCGGGATCGCGCATCACCGTCGACAACCTCGTCAAGGAGTTCAACGTCTCGCATACTCCCATTCGGGAAGCGCTTGGCCGGTTGGAGGGTGAGGGCCTGGTGTTGAAGACCCACCTGATCGGGTATCGGGCCGCTCCGCAAATCACCCGCAGGCGCTTTGACGAGCTTTACGAGCTGCGCCTTCTGCTTGAACCTGCCGCGGCGGCCAAAGCCACTGCCACAATGGACGATGAGCGCCTGACCGTGCTGCGGGAGGCGGCTGGCGTCATGGCCCGGCGGGTGGGGAAAGATGAACGCCTGCGTTATTCGAACTTCGCCCGTCAGGATGCGATCTTCCACGACAAGATCGTCGAGTTCGCCCAGAACGAGCTCATTCGCGAGACGCTGAATCACCAGCACACCCACTTCCATATCTTCCGCCTGATGTACCACTCGCGGGTGACCGAAGAGGCGCTCGACGAGCACGAGGCTATTCTCGCTGCCTTCGCTGCGGGCGATCCCGACGCCGCCGAAAAGGCCATGCGCGTGCACATCGAGAATTCGCGGGACCGGCTCCTGCCTGCGTTCGAGTAGCCATCGCGATGTCGCTTGTCCGAAGCATCGTCAACGAGCCGCCGATCACCCACGGCCACGCCAAGGAATATCGTTCCCCAGTCCGCGATTTGACCCGATCTTGATCCCGTAGAAGGCGGGCGCGAAGTGCGCCTCGCCTCGAAACAAGCCGAGAGGAAGCGCCATGCCAGGCAAGAAGATACTGATGCTGACCGGTGAATTCACCGAAGAATATGAAATCTTCGTCTATCAGCAGGCGATGGAAGCGGTGGGACACACTATCCACGTCGTGTGCCCCGACAAAAATGCCGGCGATATGATCAAGACGTCGCTGCACGATTTCGAAGGCGACCAGACCTACACCGAAAAACCCGGCCACAATGCGCTGATCAACAAGACCTTTTCCGACGCAGAGAAGCAGCTGAGCCAATACGATGCTGTCTACTGCGCCGGCGGTCGTGGCCCGGAATACATCCGCACCGACAAGCGCGTGCAGGCGGTGGTCCGTCATTTTCACGAGGCCAAAAAGCCGATCTTCACGATCTGCCATGGCGTCCAGATTCTGATCGCGGTCGACGGCGTCGTCCGCGGCAAGAAGGTGGCGGCGCTCGCGGCTTGCGAGCCGGAGGTGACCCTTGCCGGCGGCACCTACATCGACCTCTCTCCCACCGACGCCTATGTGGATGGGACGATGGTTTCGGCCAAGGGTTGGACGGCGCTTGCGGCGTTCATCCGCGAATGCCTGAAGGTGCTGGGGACCGAAATCCGCCACGCCTGAGCCTTTCGTTCGACGCATTCCTGAGGGGATGCGTCGGCTCACCAACGCGCGGCTATGTGCGTCATTCATCAAGCCCAGATCAGCGACCGCATCAGCGTTGCCCTTGCCGAAGCGAGATGCGCCTTGCACGCCCGTTCAATGCGCTCGGGATCGCGACTTTCGAGTGCATCGATATAAGCAACATGCTCGAGGATCGCTGCCTGGTTGCGCTGCTTTTCGTCCTGCTTGTTCCATTGATAGTGGTAGTGAAAAATGAAGGTGATGATGTCGTAGAAATCATCGATGAAGCGGTTCGGTGACGCCTCGTTTATGAGCCTGTGGAAGCGGTTGTCGAGGCCGGAGAAGTCGTGAAAGCGGCTTTCAATCTGCTGCAACAAATCGGCATGCGCCACCTTCAGCGCGGCGAGTTTTGACCAAAGGGGAGAACTGTCTGGCTGCCGCGAAAACAGTTGCGCGGAACGCAGTTCAAACATCACTCGAATCTCGAACAGCTCGAGAGCGAAATCCTCCGTAAAGCCCTTGAAAAGCCAGCCTGTATTAGGTCTTTTCTCGATCAGCCCAAAGCGGCTGAAGCGGATCAGGAACTCGCGAATTCCGTTGGTCGCCACACCGAACTGCCGTGCGAGCTCCAGCTCGTTGATACTTGTTCCGGGCCTGGTGTCACCCCGCAGCATCCACTCCATGAATTGTTGTTCGACATGCTTGGCGCGTGGCGTTGTTTCGGAGTCGGGATAGCAGTCGTTCTCATCGACCTCTCGTCCCACTGTCCTGATGCCGTCGCGTACGGTGACAAGCTCGCGGCGAACAAGTTCTTGCAGAACCTTTCGAACGGTGGTGCGGCTGACGCCGATGAGCCGCCTCAGCTCATTTTCGGAGGGAAGCCCCCCGACCAGTTGTCCATCGCGCAGCATAGTTGCAGTTCGATTGAAGGCCTTCTTGTAGACGGTGTCGGTTCGCATCGCACCTTCCTCCAAACAATACCTTGTCCTTTTTAGCATGAACTTTATCCATAAAAAACAACTTGACCCAACCATACCAGTTGTTTTTTATCGATAAGAAGAGGACGTAAGCACGATTTGAGTTTTTGACGACGCGGCTCGCACGAGCTTCGGCGGGGAGGGGAATTTTGCCTGAAACGGGAAACACCGGCACCACTGCCGGCGAGGCCGCGTTGCCAGCTTCCAGGAAGCAGGAAGCTGTTCCCGGCCTTGCGCTTGGCCTGGCCCTGCTGAGCGCTGGTCCCGTCGTCATCCTGGTGCTGCTGATCGTCGTTCTCAGCTTTCTGTCACCCTATTTCCTCACAGGGCGCAACCTCAGCAACATCCTCGCCCAGACCGCCGTCATCTCGGTGGTGGCAATGGGCCAGCATCTGGTCATTCTGACACGCGGGATCGATCTCTCCGTCGGCTCGAACGTTGCACTGGCTTCCGTCGTCGGCGCGCTCAGCTTTCATGCCGGCGCTCCTGCCATCGTGGTGATCGCGGTGATGGTTGGATGCGGTGCCGCGGTGGGCGCCATCAACGGGCTCTTCTACGTCTTCGGCCGGCTGCCGCATCCTTTTATCATCACGCTGGCGACATTGAGCATCGCCAAGGGGTTGGCGCTGCAACTGGCCGACGGGCGCGCCATCCCTGGCATGCCGGGTTCGATCGACGCACTTGGCCGCGAGGCGGTCTGGGGTCTGCCGGGATCGGTTTTCGTCGTTGCCGGCGTTGCAGCGGTCCTTTTCGTCATGGCCAAAACGATGGTCTGGGGCCGCTGGATCTATGCCGTAGGCGGCCGGCCCGACGCCGCCGTGCGCATGGGCATCCCCGTCTCATGGGTTCTGGTTTCGGTCTATGTGATCTCAGGACTGTGTGCCGGCATCGGCGCCGTCATCCTTGCCGGCCGCACCGATGCCGGTTCGCCCTTGTTCGGCAATCTGCTGGAACTGGATACGATCGCGGCGGTGATCATTGGCGGCGCCAGTTTTCTTGGCGGCCGCGGCCATCTCGGCCACGCCTTGATCGGCGCCATCATGATCGGCGTCATCCGCAACGCGCTCAACCTGCTCAACGTCAACGTCTTCTTCCAGCTCATCGTCATCGGCGTGGTCATCGTCATAGCGGTCGAGTCCGACGTGCTGCGCAACTATCTCGAAGGGCGTGTGCGTGTCATGCAGGCCGGGAGGCAGTCATGAGCGCCGTTGCGACCAGCGTCGATCATGCAGCCACAACGGATGATCTCGTGCTGGCAGTGCGCGGTGCTACCAAGCGTTTCGGCTCGGTTGTGGCGTTGGACGATGTCAGCATCGAGGTCCGGCGCGGTGAGATCCTCGGGCTTCTCGGCGACAATGGCGCGGGCAAATCGACACTGACCAAATGCATCAGCGGCGTGCACCAACTCGATGCCGGCGCAATCCTTCTGGACGGTGCGCCAACGCAGATACGCTCCCCTGCGGATGCGCGCTTTGCCGGCATCGAGACCGTTTATCAAGACCTGGCGCTGTTCGACAATCTGACGCCGGGACAAAACTTCTTTGCCGGTCGCGAACTGGCCTGGCCGCAATGGCTTCCACGCGGCCTGCGATTTCTTCAACAGCGCAAGATGGACGCCGAAACCCGCGTTTTATTGACAAACCTCAAGGTTACGCTGCCGCGGCTGGACGCCGTCGTTGCCATGATGTCGGGTGGGCAAAGGCAAGCCATTGCGGTGGCCCGGTCGACCGTATTTGCCCGCAAGGTCGTGATCCTGGATGAGCCAACCGCAGCACTTGGCCTGCGTGAATCACGCCAGGTGCTCAATCTGGTCGCTGCGCTGCGCGATCAGGGCAACGCCGTCATCCTGATAACTCACAATATGGAACATGTCGTCGAGCTTGCCGATCGCGCCGTGGTGCTTCGCCAGGGTCGCAAGGTTGGTGAACTCATGCCGACCAAGGACAACAAACAGGAGCTGGTTTCCATGATCGTTGGAGCCTGACCCGTTCGAGATTTGGGGACCGTTCCGGTCCGCAAATGCCTGAAGCGACTTCCGCCGGAAGACGCCTCAATTCCAAGGGAGGAATGGAATGTCAATGAACCGAAAACTGTCCGCTGGGCTGGCGATCGCCGTTGCGTTCGCGATGCCGGCTTCGGCCGCCGACAAGATCAAGGTCGGCCTGATTACGAAATTCCCGGTGCCGTTCTACTCGACCATGGAGGACGCCGCCAAGAAATACGCGGCATCTCATCCAGAGATCGAGCTGGTCACCGGTCAGGGCCAGGCGGCCACCGACATCGAGGGTCAGATCGCGCTGATCGAATCCATGATCACCCAAGGCGTCAAGGGTCTGGCGATCACTCCGGTCGATCCGACCGTAGCGCCGGCGCTCGACAAGGCGGTCGCTGCCGGCATCAAGGTGGTTCTCGTCGACAACAGCATACCTGACTGGAAAGGCCAGACGGCACTGGTTTCGACCAACAATCTCAATGGCGGCAAGATCGCCGGAGAGTACCTGAAGACCGTGCTCAAGAGCGGCGACAAGATCGGCATCCTGCAAGGGGTGCCCGGGGTGCCGGCGCTGGACGACCGGGTCACCGGCATGATGGAGGGTCTCGGCGACGTCAAGGTCGAGGTCGTCGGCAAAGGTGCAACCAATTGCACACTCGAACTTGGCACGTCAGTGACTGAAGACATCCTGACCGCCAATCCCGATCTCAAGGCGATCTACGCCGCCTGTGGCCCGCCAATCCCGGGCGCTGTCAAATCGATCAGCAATGCGGGCATTGCCAACGACAAGATCATCCTGGTCGGCTTCGATGCCTGCTGCGGCGAGATCGAAGCGATCAAGTCGGGCGCGGAAGACGCCAGCGTTGCACAATTTCCGGCAAAAATGGGCGAGCTTGGCATCGACACCGTCGTCAAGGCGATCCGGGGGGAAGCCGTCGAGGCCAATGTTGATACCGGCGCCGGCCTCGTGACGCTGCAGAACGTCAAGGACTTCGAGTGATCCAGCAATGGTCCGGCGGATTGCTCCGCCGGACCACTTCCTGTTGTCGACACTGGGATGAAGAGCGCCGCTAGCGAAGGGATGAAATTACGGTCATGGACCCTGCCATCAAGATCGTCCGATGCGTCGAACCCGGCAGACTGGTGTTCGAAGAGCGGCCTGCGCCGGGCAGTCCGCCGGAGGGCTGGGCACTGGTCGACGTCGCCCATGTCGGCATCTGTGGAACCGACTTCCACATCTTCGAGGGCAAGCATCCCTACCTCGCCTATCCACGGGTCATGGGCCATGAGGTTTCGGGAACGATCGCGGCGATCAACGCGCCAGGGGCGATGGCGGTCGGAGAGCAAGTTCTCGTCAATCCCTATCTTGCCTGCGGCAAGTGTACGGCCTGCCGCCAGGGCAAGCCGAACTGTTGCGTGGCAATCGAGGTGCTGGGCGTGCACCGTGACGGTGCCATGAGTGAGCAGCTTCTCGTGCCGGCACAGAACTTGATTCCAGCGACCGGCCTGTCATTGGTCGAGGCGGCCACGGTCGAGTTTCTGGCCATCGGTGCGCACGCGGTGCGCAGATCGATGGCTGGGCCAGGCAATCGCAACCTGGTCATCGGCGCCGGGCCGATCGGCCTCGGCACCGCTCTTTTTGCCCGCATCGCGCAACAAAGCGTGACCGTCATGGACGTCGACACCGAGCGGTTGGCCTTTGCCGCGCAATTGGGTTTCCTGGTGATCGACGGATCGAAGGGATCGA
The DNA here is from genome assembly GCF_057784315.1 of Mesorhizobium sp. CNPSo 4684. Taxonomy (NCBI): domain Bacteria; kingdom Pseudomonadati; phylum Pseudomonadota; class Alphaproteobacteria; order Hyphomicrobiales; family Phyllobacteriaceae; genus Mesorhizobium; species Mesorhizobium sp. CNPSo 4684. Next base: position 85,818 of record NZ_JBWLUX010000012.1, read on the forward strand.
TCATTGAGACGATAGCGGAGCGAACCGTCAAAGCAGGCTTCGATGTCGTCTTCGACGCCACGGGTAACAGCCGTTCGATGCAGTCGGCCTTCACCTATGTCGCCCATGGCGGCGTCATGGTGATGGTCAGCGTCGTGCCGGACGACATAACCTTCTCCGATCCCGAGTTCCACAAGCGGGAAATGATGCTGATCGGCAGTCGCAATGCGACGCACAGTGATTTCCAGCACGTCATTGCCTCGATCCGGGCCGGTAAAATACCAATTGACCAACTCGTCACCCACCGCACGACCCTGCGCAACAGCCCCCGCGACATCGCGATCTGGGCGCGGCAGAAGTCCGGTCTGATCAAGGCCGTCATCGATGTGGCAGGATCCGCGTGAGTTCAGCAGACACGATGGTCACATTTCGCAGCAGGCGGATCACACTTGGGCTGGCGGCCGAATGCGCAGCACCTAACCCTTTCGAAGCTAATTGAGAACGAATACGATCGATGGTGAAGGAAAAGGCAGGCCGGGCTGAGATTGCCCTGCAGGCATCCTGCTAGCGCGTTTGTTGACGACCTTGGGCCCATCGAGAGGCTGAAGCTACACATCCTGAACCTTGGCCACACAGTGCTTGCACAATGCTGGATGGCCGATCGTCTGAGAACCCGACCTGACGGCGCGTGAAATCCGAGAACTCGATGGGTATCGAAACTTGCTGGGAGAGATCTATGGTTGGGCGGCCAATGGCTTCCGCACCAAACCTAGAATTCTTCGGGATCCTCATTCGTGGCAGACATGCGTTTGGCGTGCCAGCACTATGCGGGCCTCAACCCGAGGCGAGTTCGGCAAGTTCGTCGGCCGCTTCACTGATACCGTAGGCTGCCGCGCGCTCGAGCCACAGGCGACCGGCTACCGGGTCGCGCTCCCCAGCGATACCCCTTGAGAAATAACGCCCGAGCATGAGTTGGGCTTGGCCATGCCCACGTCCAGCAGCGGCTGCGTACCACTTCTGCGCTACCGTTTGGCTGACCGGCACGCCCTGGCCAGCACCATACAGCGCGCCAAGTGCAAACATCGCTCCGGCGTGACCGTCGAGAGCGGCGCGCTCGAACAGCTGCATGGCAACCTTTGGCTCACATGTGCCCCCGCGCCCGTTGAGCAGCATCTCGGCAAGCGCCACCTGCGCGTCGAGCATGCCGGCATTGGCTGCCCGAGCAAACCAGAGGCGGGCCTGCGATGGGTCGGGCGCCACGCCGCGTCCATCTTGCAGGAGGCGGGCGTACATATATTGCGCCTCGGCGACACCTTCAGCCGCGCGCCTTAGCCATTGCGCCGCTTGCCCCTCGTCCTGGCGGACGCCGACTCCGTTGGCGAAGCAGAGCCCAAGGTTGAACGCCGCTATCAGGTCCCCCGATGATGCGGCCGCTTCGAACCATCCGGCAACACTTGCATGATCATCGGGCTCGCCGGCTCCTTCGAGAACAAGATTGGCGAGATCGACCTGTGCTTCCTGATTGCCGCCATTTGCAGCGGCGCGCAGCCAGCGTGCTCCCTCTTCGAGATCCTGAGCCACGCCGTTCCCCGTCAAATAGAGCGAGGCCAACGCGCGGGCGGCGGCCTGATGGCCTGCTTCGGCCGCCCGCCGGTACCAGTTTGCGGATTCTGCAAAATCCGGCCGCTGCGTCTTCACATAGCGCTCGCCGAGGAGATAGGCGGCCTCGATATTGCCTGCCAACGCGGCACGCCGCATCCACGCCTCTCCAGCAGCAATATCCTGGTCGACAAATGCACCATCAATCAGGGCTAATCCCAACCGGAACTGGGCGGAGGGAAGGCCTCTCTCCGCAGCAGCCTGATATAGTTGAACCGCTGCAGCCGTTTCGCGTGCGACGCCCAGCCCGTGCTCGGTAAGAACCGCGAGAAGGTAGATTGCGGTCGGCAGACCGGCGTCGGCGGCACGTCTTACCTCTTTTGCAACCCTGACCCTGTTTTCCCGTTTGCCATTGCGGGCCAGCGACAGGGCAAAGCCGAGACACCCCTCGGCGCAGCCGGCAGAAGCCGACTTCTCGTACCACCGGTGCGCCGCATCTGCGTTGCGCATTGGTTTGGGGCCGCTGGTAAGTATATAGCCGAGGATAGCCTGTCCCACGGCCGAGCCCGCCTCGGCCGCCCTGGTGGCAAAGTCGAACGCGGCCGTGAAGTCTGGTTTGCCCGAGGTATCTGGTTCAAACAATTGGTTGGATTCGGCGCCGTTGCCGTCAGCTTCCTTAGCCACCAGCCCCGTCAAATAGAGAGCGGCGAGGAGCGCTTGCGCATCGGCGCTCCCGTGATTGGCTGCCCGCATCAGCCATCGCGCGCCTTCCACACGGCTCGGCGGCACACCCGAGCCTTCGAGATAGCAACGCGCGACCCGGTACTCGGCGTCGACGATCCCCGCCCGCGCCGCGCTCGCCATCAGCGGAAAGGCTTCTGCGGGCTTGCCGCTGTCAGCGAGCTGGATCGCCCGGCGCAACGCTGCCGCCGGGGAAGCAAGAACAGTCAGCCGATCCAGGATTGTCATCGATCCGAGTCTCCGATACCCCCGTGCGCTACGGCTCCCGCATTGCCTCCTGGCCGACCGGGAGCATCACACCGAGAATGTATTTGAGCACTGTGCGACGGCCGACCTTTACGTCGGCGGTCACAGGCATGCCGGGGCTCACGGTGAAACCGGCAGGTACGCCGTGGAGGGCGACCTGGTCGATGGAAATGCGCGTGCGATAGAACGGCTCGGCGTCGGGCGGCAGCATAGCCAGGGAGCTGTTCGGATCGCGTGCTTGCTCCTGCGCAGAGAAGGAATCGGGGCTAAGTGCCCGCACGGTGCCATGAGCAAGGCCGTATTGCGAATAGGGGAAGGTGTCGAACTTGATGACCACTGGGTCGCCGACATGCACAAAGCCGCTGCTGCGGCCGACGATGTTTGTCTCGATCTCAAGCGGCGCGTTGGCCGGCACCAGCGTAATCAATCGCTCGCCGGACTGCAGGACCGAACCGACCGAGACCTTGGCCACCGACTGAACGATGGCGTCTGCTTCGCTCTTCAGCTCGACCAATTGCTTGCGCAGCTTTGCCTTGTTGAGAAGTTCGCGGGCGTCGGACATGCGCGAACTGGCCTCGGACAGGCTCTGTGAAACATCCGCTCGCCAACCCTGAATATAGCCGTCGCGCTCGGCGGCCACCGCTGCCTGCTGGAGCTTTGCGGCTTGCGCGGTCTGCTCGGCATTGCCGAGCGCCCGGGACATCTCAGCGCGATTGTCCTCGGCAAGCAGCGTATTGAGGCGGCTGCCTACCTGCCTTGCCTCGAGTTGCTTGCGCATCTGCTCAATCGAGCCGGCGACCGCGAGCCGCTGGCGGTAGCCATCTGCATCCGATAGCGAGCGCGAGATTACGGAACTGAGTTCGTCGCGCTGGCGGTCGAAATTCTCAACCTTGGCGTCATAGACCGCCTTGCGGCGCTCAAAAATCGATGCCTGCAGGGTCCAGCTTGGATCGAGACCGTCATAATCGAAAGCCCGGCCATCCGCTTCCGCCTTCAACCGCGCGACTTCAGCTTCAAGCGTCGAAACCTGCATGGCGAGCGTCGCCAGATCGGCAGAAGCAAAAGTCGCATCGAGGCGAGCAAGCACTTGACCGGCCTGCACGTGCTGTCCTTCACGCACGTCGATCGAGCGCACGATCGCCGTCTCCAGCGGCTGCACGACCATATTAGGCGATTTTGACACCACCAGCCCTCTGGCCGTTACAACCTGATCGACCGGTATCAGTCCGGCCACAGCGATCAGCGCGATGACCAGGCTCGCGATGACCCAGATGATGCCGCGCGCCGCCTGCGGGATAGGAGCATTGGCGACAGCCGTCGACGGCCACTGGAACTCGAGTATGGCCGGCGTTGTCGGATCCCTCGTTTCCATCCGATGCCGCCGAGCCGGAAGGGTGATGAGAGAGGTGCTACTCATGGGTTACCGGACCTGAATTGTGGCATCGTCAAACCAACCGCGGTGGGATGGCGACCGGGCGGCCATGACGGCCGTCGAGGTGCCGGTTTTGCTGCGACCACAGCTGGCGATAAAGCGCGCATCGCTCGAGCAGTGTCGCATGCGGCGCGACGTCAAGGACCTTACCCTGATCCATAACCAGGATGTTGTCGCATTCTGTCAGTGAGGACAGCCGGTGCGAAACGATGATCATCGTGCGCCCGCTGGCGATGCGCATGAGATTGGCGCTTACCACCGCCTCGCTCTCCGGGTCGAGCGCGCTGGTCGCTTCGTCGAGGATGAGAATGGTCGGATCGTGGATGAGAGCGCGGGCGATCGCCAGCCGCTGCTTTTGACCACCTGACAAATTGGGCGAACCTTCCTCGATATAGGTGTCATAGCCATTGGGCATGCGCTCGATGAATTCCTGGGCGCCGGCGAGGTGTGCTGCACGCATGGCATCGGAAAGCGTCAGGCCTGGCCGCCCGGCGATGATGTTATCGCGGATCGACCCGCGAAAGAGAAAGTTGTCCTGCAGGACCACGCCGAGTCCTTGGCGAAGATGGCGTAAGTTGATCTCCTTGAGGTCGACGCCATCGAGCTTGAGGAAACCGCTGTAGTCGCGGTTGATTCCCTGCAGGAGGCGCGCGATCGTTGATTTTCCCGACCCGCTGCGCCCAACAATGCCAAACATGCTGCCGGCGGGAATGTGGAAGCTGATCCTGTCAAGCGCCGGTGTCTTCGTCGCGATGTAGCTGAAGGTCAGGTCGCTGAAAGTGACCTCGCCCACGAGCCTGGGTCTCAGGCCGGTGGAATTCGAACTGCTCTCCAGCGGCCGGTTGAGAACCGAGGCCGCCTCGCCGATGGCTGCACCGACCTCCTCGTAGTCTTCAACCAGTCGCGCCAGGCCGACCAGCGGCTGCGCTACGCGCTGGGAGATCATCATGAAGGCGAACAGGCTGCCAACCAGGTAGCCCGAGCGGTCGTTCAACGCGAGATAGGCGCCGACCAGCATGGTGCCGAGCACCATGACGCGTTCGATCGGCGTGACCAGCGTCTGCGGCCAGCTTGCAAGCTGCCCGAAGGCGAGGCGAGCCTTCCCGGCTTCCGCCACCCGCTCGTCCCAGAGCGCCTTGCGCTGCGGCTCGAGGCCGAGCGCCTTCACTGTCTTGATGCCGACGACAGTCTCGCCAAGCGCTGCCGACTTCCAGGTCTCGGCTTCGACCACTCGCTGGTATCTGCGGCGCAGCGGTTTGAGAAAGGCAAGGATGATCAGCATGATCACGGCCGCGCAAGCCATTACGACCCAGGCGAGCGTGGAGTTGATGTAGAACATGACCGGTACCAGCACGCACAGAGTGATTAGATCCAGGAACGTGCTGAGGAGTTTTCCGGTCAGGAACTCTCGAATACGATAGACTTGGGCCAGATGATACATCGTCTCGCCGGCCGGATGACGCTCGAAATAATCGAGCGGCAGGCGCAAGAGCCGGCTAAAGACGTGCAACTGCAGCTTGGTGTCCAGACGGGCGCCGACGACGTTGATGATCAGTCGCCGCGCATGGCCAAGAAGTGTCTCATAGGCGAAGACCACGGCAATCACCGCAGACAAGAGCAGCAAAGTCGAGATGCTGTTGAACTGCAGCACCTTGTTGACCAACGTCATCACGATGAGTGGCGGCAGGATGGTCAGGATGCTCAGCGTGAACGAGGCAATGGCTATGTCGCGCAGGGGCTGGCTTTCTAGCCGCACCAGCTGGGTGAGCCAGTGAAGGGTGAAAGGCGCATCCGCCGCCACGTGCGACCGTGTCGCGCGCAGCAGCACCGCCTCGCCCGTCCACACCCGCGACAGCCGAAGCTCATCGATGGCGGTGGCCTCACCGTCGTCTGGCGCGTCGGCACTTTTGAGGAAGACGACATTGCGCTCCGCACTCGCTCCGGTCAGGAGGGCCGCGCCGCCATCGCTGAACAAGAGCACGACCGGTCCGGTGTCCTGGAAGCGCAAGAGGTGCGACCAGCGGATGCGCAGGGCACGCGCCCACATGCCGGCGTTCTGCGCCCATTCGGAGAGATCGGTAGCAGTCGGAACCGAGCTCGCTGTCCTGAATTCGTTGGGGTCGAGTTCGACGCCATGATAACGGGCGGCCTGCAGTACTGCCTTGAGGCGTGGCGCGATCTGGTTGCGCTCGGCGGGACCGCCGGGAGCCCGCTCGGCAGCGTTACGCGCGCCGGCCTGGCGCGCTGCACCGTCGACTTCGGAGCTTGCACGGATCGAGACCGGCTGATTTTCGGCGTTTACGGGCACGTTTACCATGGACTTCTCATCCGGTACGCAGGGCGAGGGTTCGAAAATGCCCGGGCCGAGGCGTTTCCGCCGAGGTTTCCGGTTGTGCCGCACTGTACTCCGAACCGATCCGCCGCGCGACTCTCATGCCAATCCGTGTCTGGAGGTGGTGAACGTGAGAATTCCGCCCTCCCGCGAAGTCCGCGCGTACGTTTCATCGATGGTCTCTGGTCATGGTGGCTGACCATGGTTCGCAAGCCAGGCGCTGCGGGATGATGCTTTGCGAGCCAACAATTTAGAATAGTCAGCGCGCGGGTCCCGCTTTCCAGCGAAGCCCGCGCGCCTGTTCTCAATCTGGACCAGTCCCTGTCCAGCTCCATTGCCTACTCACTCATGCGGCTTCAAGAGATCCTTCAGGGACGTCTTGACCGCGTGGTCGTTGCTGGCGTAGCCGGCGCCAGGCTTGGTCTGGTCCGTGGTGAGATCCGTGCTCGCCCCGGACGGCTTGTTCTGGTTGTTGCCGAATCCGCTGATCGTCTTGAGGACATTCAGCAGGTCCGTCGTCACCGAAGTCGCCGCCAGGCTGATCAGGTGGCCGAACGAGGTATTGCCGCCGGAACCGCCGCTGCCGTCAGTCGAGCCGGACTGCAGGAATTGCGTAGAGTCCTTCAGCCCGAGCGAGGTGGACGTGACCTTGGCGTGGTTGTGACCAGGGCCGTTTTCGGCATTGTTATTGTTCCCAGAATTACCAGGTGCATCCTGATCTCCATTGCCAAAGCCGTTATTGCCATGGTTGTGATCACCAGTCTCGCCGCCTGGGCCGGTCGCTCCGGTCGCACCTGTCGCACCAGCCGAGCCCGTGGCGCCGGTCGAGCCCGTGGCACCGGTATCGCCTGTGGCTCCGGTGTCACCAGTTGCACCAGTGTCGCCAGTTGCGCCCGTCGCACCGGTATCACCAGTTGCTCCGGTGTCGCCAGTTGCACCAGTCGCGCCGGTATCGCCGGTCGCACCTGTGGCACCAGTATCACCAGTAGCGCCCGTTGCTCCGGTATCGCCAGTCGCTCCGGTGTCGCCAGTCGCACCAGTCGCGCCGGTATCGCCAGTTGCTCCGGTGTCGCCAGTTGCACCAGTTGCGCCGGTATCGCCGGTCGCACCTGTGGCACCGGTATCGCCAGTAGCGCCCGTTGCTCCGGTATCGCCAGTAGCTCCAGTCGCGCCGGTATCGCCAGTAGCTCCAGTCGCGCCGGTATCGCCGGTCGCACCTGTGGCACCAGTATCGCCAGTAGCGCCTGTTGCTCCAGTATCACCAGTAGCGCCCGTTGCCCCGGTGTCGCCAGTTGCACCAGTCGCGCCGGTATCGCCGGTCGCACCTGTTGCTCCGGTATCACCAGTAGCGCCTGTTGCTCCGGTATCACCAGTAGCGCCCGTTGCTCCGGTATCGCCAGTTGCTCCGGTGTCGCCGGTTGCACCCGTGGCACCGGTATCGCCAGTAGCGCCTGTTGCTCCGGTATCGCCAGTTGCTCCGGTGTCGCCGGTTGCACCCGTGGCACCGGTATCGCCTGTCGCACCCGTGGCTCCGGTATCGCCGGTCGCACCCGTGGCTCCGGTGTCGCCAGTTGCACCAGTTGCACCGGTATCGCCGGTCGCACCTGTGGCACCCGTATCGCCGGTTGCACCTGTGGCACCCGTATCGCCGGTTGCACCTGTGGCACCCGTATCGCCGGTTGCACCTGTGGCACCGGTGTCACCAGTTGCACCGGTATCGCCAGTTGCTCCGGTGTCGCCGGTTGCACCAGTAGCACCGGTATCGCCGGTCGCACCCGTGGCTCCGGTATCGCCGGTCGCGCCGGTATCGCCAGTTGCGCCCGTCGCACCCGTATCGCCGGTTGCACCCGTGGCTCCGGTATCGCCGGTCGCACCAGTATCGCCAGTTGCACCAGTCGCGCCGGTATCGCCAGTTGCGCCCGTCGCACCCGTATCGCCGGTCGCACCAGTTGCTCCGGTGTCGCCGGTTGCACCCGTGGCTCCGGTATCGCCGGTCGCACCAGTATCGCCAGTTGCACCAGTCGCACCGGTATCGCCAGTTGCGCCCGTCGCACCCGTATCACCAGTCGCACCCGTGGCTCCGGTATCGCCAGTTGCGCCCGTCGCACCCGTATCGCCGGTCGCACCTGTTGCTCCGGTGTCACCAGTAGCGCCCGTTGCTCCGGTGTCACCAGTAGCGCCCGTTGCTCCGGTATCGCCAGTTGCTCCGGTGTCGCCGGTTGCACCCGTGGCACCGGTATCGCCGGTCGCACCCGTGGCTCCGGTATCGCCGGTCGCACCAGTATCGCCAGTCGCACCAGTCGCGCCGGTATCGCCAGTTGCGCCCGTCGCACCCGTATCGCCGGTCGCACCAGTTGCTCCGGTGTCGCCGGTTGCGCCCGTCGCACCCGTATCACCGGTCGCACCCGTGGCTCCGGTATCGCCGGTCGCACCAGTATCGCCAGTAGCGCCCGTGGCTCCGGTGTCACCAGTTGCACCAGTATCGCCAGTAGCGCCTGTTGCTCCAGTATCACCAGTAGCGCCCGTTGCTCCGGTATCGCCAGTTGCGCCCGTCGCACCGGTATCGCCAGTTGCTCCGGTGTCGCCAGTAGCGCCCGTTGCTCCGGTATCACCAGTTGCTCCGGTGTCGCCGGTTGCACCGGTATCGCCGGTTGCACCCGTGGCTCCGGTGTCGCCGGTCGCACCCGTGGCACCGGTATCGCCGGTCGCACCAGTTGCACCAGTCGCGCCGGTATCGCCGGTCGCACCCGTAGAGCCAGTTGCGCCAGTCGCGCCGGTTCCACCTGAAGCGCCAGTCGCGCCTGTGGCACCGGTCGAGCCCGCACCAGTTGCGCCGGTCGCACCGGTGGCGCCGGTGGCACCCGTCGCGCCGGTCGCACCTGCGCCGGTCGCACCTGTGGCACCGGTCGGGCCTGCGGGACCTGTCGGGCCCGTGGCGCCTGACTGCGTGAGGGTGAGAGTCGCCGGCGTAAACGTATTGTTATTGTCGCCATTGTTGCCGGCATCGGGCGCGAAAACAAAAGCAGTCCCGGCGGCGTTGTGCGTAAGTGTAGCGTACACGTTGAAGTTGTCGTCGTAAATGATATAGTCGTGCAAGTTATTTGGAATTGTTACAGTTATAGCGAACGAAAGAGCTAGACCACCGTTAGTCGCGGATGGAAGTGAAAAACTGCCGACTACTACGTTACCTGTCGTGTCCACCAGATAATAGGTGTTGACCGCAGTGCTGTTGCCGTTGCCCTGTATCGTGCCAGTGAGGGTCAGGTCACCCGATGCGAGCACGCCGGTGTAACTTGCCACACCGTGCGAAGTCAGCGGCGGCAAAGGCGCGGAGGATCTAGCCTGTGCGGATAATTCCCAGGTGCCGCCCAAAGCCGCTGCACCGACCAGCGACCTCGATGCGCGGACGTCCGCGCCGATGGCCTCTTCCAGCGCTGCTATGAAGGCCTCGCCGACATTCCCCGATGCCGTCTCGCAGCTCCACAGCCGCAGTTCGCCGTCCGCGGCGAGCGCGCTGCCGATGGCGGCGAAGTCCTCGGCGCCTCCGTTCAGTATGGCCGCCGACCATTCACCTGCGGTGAAGCTAACCCGGCCAGGCGCGCCGTGCGCGATGACGTGCACTGCGTCGAGCCCTTCGTGCCCTGACAATGCGGCAGCGATCTGCTGCGCTGCCGGTCGGCGGCCATCCAGCACGACAGCCCGGACTTCGGACCTCAGGTTACCGAGAACGGTCTCGAGATCGGAGATAGAAGGATCGACAAAGAGAATTTCAGAGGCACGGGCCATGACTGGCTCCTGTTGGCTTCGAATTCAATTCAAGGGGAAGCCGCCCACCGGCTTTCCCGGCGAGCGGTTGCGACAAGGGAACTTGGGAGGGATCATCGTCCGGACGGCCCGACGGCGCCGTCGGGACGTTCGAAAGCGGGGCTCTCTACGCGCAGGAAGCTGCAGGCCTGGAAATTCCCGCCATCGTCAAACGTGCCAATCGCAAATGAGCCGGCTGCGGCCGGAACCTTGACGGTGACAGCGACGGCGAGGCTTCGCTTGGCGGCCTTGGGAAGAATGACCTGACCGACGATGGCGCTCTTGGCCGTGTCCAGGATAAAATAAGGCACATTTTCGGTCGTGTCGCCGATGGGCAAGACGCCTCTAACGGCAACTTCCATGACCGCAAACCCTGCTATGTAGCTCATCATGTCCTCCTTGGTCGACGGCGGCTGCGCCGCTGTGTGTCTTGTTTCGTGCCTAGGTTTCTATCGCTGCCGAGCGTCCGCGCTCGCTGAGGCCGGTCGCAGCTTCTATCGGCACTCGAGCCGCCCGCATTGAGCAGCCTGCAGCTCCGTGAACCAACCGGCGACGCGCATTGCGACGAAACGCACGCGCAAGGCTTGACGGCCTCTTGGTGCCGCTCGATCGAGCGGCGTCCCACTTGTCTTCACTGAGGGTGTGGAGTTCGCAGGCGTGCGGCGGTCCACAGGGCGCCGAGGAATACCCGTCAATCGCGGGGCAATCCTTGCTGGCGAGAAGGTGCGGATAATTGAGGGGTTGAGCGAAGCGGAAACCTGCGTCGCGGGCGCATCGTTTCGCACTTGGTATCACACCAACCACAGCCAACTCCCAACATGCGCGTCAACTTGCGAGGGAATCGACTACTTGCAAGGGAACATCAGGTTGGGAAAACGCTGACCTTGAGTTCAAGGCAGTACGACGTCTTCTTTGCATGCCACCAAACACTCTCTGCGCCCTCACGCACGAAGTGACTTGCTCCAGATACTCTCTTGGCTTCGCAGACCGCACGGACCGACAGGCCTATTGCCCGGTCCGCGGAAACCCTCCCATATATAAGGCATTAGTAAATTATAAAATTAGCAACTTGTAAATAACCTGTTTACGATTTGTTAATTGCGCAACCACGGCTAAGTACCTTGGCAAACATCGAGATGGCGCGCATGTGGCCAAATGCATCGAAAAATCCGGGGCTTAAAGATGCTCCGCCTTCGTTAGCGGCGGACCCCTTGATATCGCGGCGGAGCTTTTGCGTGAGCGATTGGCCCGATTGGAAGGTTATTCGCCCCCTTCGTCCAAGGCGACCGCGAGGCCCTTGCTGCGATGGAAAGTGCTGGCTAACAATGGATGGCGCTGAGGTCGCGTTTGCAAAGGAAGGGATGAGCGATACTTTGCAAGAGAGGTCATGCAAAATGGCCGGGGCAGGGGGCAATGCACATGGGGCATGAAGCTCGGACACGTCCGCATCGGAGCGGATCGCTGTCCCAAACGACACCCTGGCACAAATGTGACCGCCTCGGCGCTCAGTCCTGCGGGGAGCCAATAGTCAGCGCATGACAAACGGCAAGCGCCTCTGTCTCAACATGATCGTCAAGAACGAGATGGCGAACCTTCAACGCTGTCTCGGGGCGGTTGTCGACCACATCGACTGCTGGGTTATCGGCGACACCGGCTCGACCGACGGGACCCAGGATTTCGTCAAATCGTTCTTCGCTGCCCGCAACCTGCCGGGCGAGTTGCATGAATTCCCATTCCATAATTTTGAGCAGGCGCGCAACGCGGCGCTCGATCATGCCTATGCCTCCCCACTCGCTTACGACTACCTGCTGTTTGACGACGCCGACATGGAACTGGTGGTCGAGGATGCTGGCTTCCGCGAGCACCTCGACAGTTCGGGCTACCGGCTGCTGCAGCGGTCGGATTCCGGCCTGGCCTATTGGAACACGCGGCTGGTCAAGCGCGACGCCCGCGCTCGCTACCACGGCGTGACCCACGAATATCTCGACGTGCCCGGTGGCGTGCAGGAACTGCGCAGCGCTTGGTACAAGGACCACGCCAGCGGCTCGAACCGGGTGGACAAGTTCGAGCGCGATGCCAGGCTTTTGCTGGAGGCCCTTGAGAAGGATCCGGAAAATCAGCGCTATTGGTTCTACCTGGCGCAATCCTACCGCGACGCCGGGCGGACGGCGGAGGCCGCAGTTGCCTATGCCAAGCGCGCCGCGATGGGCGGCTGGGACGAAGAGGCGTGGAACGCCCGATTGCAAGAGGCGCGCTGTCTGCGCAAACTCGGCGACGAGCCTGGCTTCATTCAACAGGCGCTTGCCGCCTTCAATCAACGGCCGCGACGTGCCGAACCGCTCTATGACCTGGCCCGGTTCTACCGCGAGAAGGGGATGAACGACGCCAGCGTATTGTTTTCCGAAGCGGGGCTGGCGATCAGGCGGCCGGAGCAGGACATTCTGTTCATCGAGGACCACATCTACACGACAGGCCTGCTGGAAGAATTTTCCATTGCGGCAAACTACGCGCGCGATCCCGTGCGCAAGGACCGCGGTTTCGCGGCGTGCAACTGGCTGGCGTTGAACCGAGCCATCGGCGACGGCCCCAGGGAGCTGGCGTGGTCCAACCTGTTCTTCTATGTCCAGCCGGCCAAGACAATGATGCCGTCCTTCAACGCGCGTCCGGTCGGCTTCACCGCGCCCAATGGCTATCGGTCGTCAAACCCATCAGTGGCTCGATTGGGCGAGCACATCGTGCTCTTGCAGCAAACCTTGGCCGACGACGACCTCCTGTCTGACACGCCTGACGGGCGACCGGTTCACACGCGCAATTTCCTGCTCCGATTGAGTGATGAGCTCGCCATCCAGTCCGCAAGCGAGATTTTGCCGCCGGTTGACATGCCGGAGCCCGCTAATGGCCAGGTTCTCGGATTTGAGGACATGCGGCTGTTTGCCTGGCGGGATGCGCTGTGGGGCGTCTCTTGCGTGCGCGGACTGACACAGGAGGGTTGGTGCGAGCAGGTCGTCGCTCGCATCGACGAGAGTGGCGCCTGCCGGCTGGCTGACTGGCGCGTGCTGCATCCGGCCGGACCGCGAGGGCACGAAAAGAACTGGATGCCGCAAGTCAAGCCCGGCATGGTGGAAGGAGCGGCAGATACGCTGCAGTTCATCTACCTATGCGATCCCACCCGGATCGTGGACGAGCGGGGTGCCACTGTCAGCGAGACCGCTCCCGCGATTGCCGCACAACGGTTCAGGGGCGGAACCCAGCTGATCGCATTCGCCGGCGGATGGCTCGCCCTGATCCATGAAGTACAGTGGCGGACCGCGGAGAAGCGGCGTTACTACCTGCACCGGTTTGTCTGGTTCGACGAAGCCAACGCCTTGCGAAAGGTAAGTCGTCCGTTCTTCTTCGACAAAAAGGGCGTTGAGTTCGCCGCCGGGCTGGCGTGGCACCCGGACGAAAGGCGTCTGTTGATTTCCTACAGCGTCGCCGACAGTGAGTCCTGGATCGCAACCGTCGAAGAGGCGGAGGTGAGGTCGCTGCTGGAGGATGTGGATAGCCTGCCATCGGGTAAGGCAGATACGCCGTCTGGGTTGACGCTAGCCTCTGTGCATGGCTCTCCGCTAATGGAAACAGGGATCAATCCTTACCGCACCGACGACGGAGCCGTGGGTGATGCGAGCCTGGCGCCCTCGGAACGCAAGAACCTTGGCGCCGGCGACATGAAGTCCACCGACGAGATCTTTCATGAGCTCGCGCCGTTTCTGCGCGACGTCGATTCTCCGCTGCAACGACGGGAACGATCTCGCCAGTTCGACGCCCGAATTTCTCGCTTCCTTGGCAGCGACAACACAGCGCTTCCGCAGATCCACTGCTTCTACCAGGTGATGTCGGACAACGCCGAGCATCGTACCCTCATTGCCGCCACGACTTCAATGCGGGCAGCAGGCCATCCGGTGCGGGTGTGGAGCTACGCACCCGAGAAGCTCACGTTCCTCGTTCCGCACGGGATCGAAGTCCGCAATGCCGACGACGTCATGCCGCGTGCTTTTTTCGAGCGGATCGTAGCGGGCTCAGAGATCAGGTATTTCAGTGACATTTTCCGTTATGCAGTGCTTTACGAGCATGGCGGGCTATGGATGGATTCCGACGTCATCCTGCTACGGCCCTTCCCCTTCCGCGGCGATCATTTCTTCAATTTGCAATGGCGCGGATCGCACAAGGGCCACTTCATTTGCGGCAACGTCATCTACGCCAAACCCTACAGCGGCCACCTGAGGGCGCTGTTCGAGATGTCGATCTCGCGCTTCCATGATGCCAGCGGCAAGGAATTCGGCGATATCGGCCCCAAGCTGCTGTCCGACTATATTGCCTCCGACCCAGGAGCCGCGCTGCGGGAATGCGTGTTCAGCCCGATGTTCTTCAACCCGATCGACTGGACGGAGATCGACCGGTTCGAGAAACCGATAGCGGAATTGGCTGACTATCTGAACGACGAGCGGGTGTTCGGCATCCACCTGTGGACGGCACGCAATGAGGCCCGCCCGGGCGGCGAGGGCGCGCCGCTAATTTCGCAGCTGATCAATCCGCTCGACAGCTTTCCAAGCCTCACAAGCCTCGCCGACCGCTTTAACACTGACAAGAACAGGCACACCGGTAACCGACACGCCTATGCCAGGGTTTATGATCGGTTGTTGTCGCCCAGGCGCTTGTCGATGCGGCGGTTGATGGAGATCGGCCTGTGCCGTGGCTTAGCCGAGGGCAATCAGACCGAGACTCCATCCGTCTCGCTGTGGCAGAGCTATTTTCCATTCTGCCAGGTTATCGGGCTCGACCTGACGGATTTTTCGCAGCTCAACAACGAACGGTTCAAATCGTTTGTCGGCGACCAATCCAAGCTGGACGATCTGCGCCGCGTCGCTGCAAAGCTCGAACCGGAATCGCTCGACGTAATCGTCGACGACGGCAGCCACGCCTCGTTCGACGAGCAGTTGACACTGCGCGAGTTCTTCCCGCTGCTCGCCGAGGGCGGTTGGTATTTCCTCGAAGACCTCGACTGGCAGCCACCAGGTGAGGACCTTGGCAAGATCACGCTGACGAAGACCCTGCTGCGGGAGATCCAGCAGCACGGCAGCGCCCGTTCGGTCGATCCGCTGGGTGTGAGCGCGCTTGCCGATCAGTTCGCCGAGATACTGTTCTTCGACAGCCATTATGAGTTGAACCGGGCGAAGCTGCTGGGTGGCCTGGTCGCTATCCGCAAGGTCGCGCCGGGCATGTCCGCCGGACGCGGTCTTAAGCCAGCGCGCGTAAAGGAAGGTTAGGTTTGAAGGTCGCTGTCTACACCATCGCGCTGAACGAGGCCGCAAACGCGGAGCGCTGGGCCAATTCGGCCGTCGACGCCGACTATCGCATTGTGGTCGATACCGGCAGCACCGATGACACTGTGGAACGGCTGACCGCTGCCGGCGTTACCGTACACAGGATAGCGGTCCGCCCATGGCGTTTCGACGACGCGCGTAATGCTGCCATGGCCTTGATCCCTCCCGACGTCGATGTGTGCTGCACAATGGACATGGACCGGTTTCTCAAACCCGGCTGGCGAGCAAAGCTTGAGGCGGCTTGGCAGCCCGAGACAACAGCCCTCTTTTGTCAGACGGTGTACAGATCAAGTGTCGATGACCCGACGCCGCTGCGAAGCTGGCCGGCGAAGAATTTTCACCACCGCTGGGGATATCGCTTCAGGCGGCCTGTTCACGAAGCCTTGGTCTTCACCGGAGAAACGGAAGTAACCGCGAACAGCAGCGACATCGTCATGTTCGAGGTGCAGGATCTCACCAAGCCAACGAGGAGCAGCTACCTGCCGCTGATGGAGGTGGCGCACAAGGAAGACCCCGACGACGCGCAGATCTGCTTCTGGCTCGGGCGGGACTTGATGTGGGCCAACCAACCAGAGCGGGCCATTCCGTTGCTTGAGCGCTACCTTGAATTGCCGACAAGCAAGTGGGCGGAAGAACGCTCCGAGGCGATGCGCTACATCGCGCGCATGCGGCCGGAGCAGAGGTTGTCCTGGCTGGACAAGGCCCGGATGGAAGCGCCACACCGGCGTGAAATCTGGCTCGACCTTGCAGAGGAGTTCCACGACAAGGCCGACTGGCTAAATCTGTTCTGGGCCTGCACCAACGGGATCGAGAAGACGCGGCGTACCGGGAGCTATCTGGACGACGCAAACTGCTGGGGCTTTCGACTGTACGATCTCGGCGCGATCGCAGCGTGGCGCCTTAACGCCATGGACCGAGCTGTGGAGTGGGGGCAGAAGGCGCGCGAACTCGAACCGGGCAATCAGCGGCTTACAAGTAATCTAGATTTCTTTCATCGTCGCCGAGATGAGATGCAATCCGCACCGATAAAGGCTCTCATCCGCGACCAGCTATTTTCTCGTATCAGCCGTAAACCGGTTAAACTGCTGCAGATCGGAGCCAACAACGGCAGTCTTCTGTACGACGCCATAGTTAAATTTAGGTGGAGCGCGATTCTTATCGAACCGGTCCCGTTTATCTTCGACGAATTGAAACAGCGCTACGCCGGACAACCAAACCTGCAACTTCTCAATCTTGCAATTCACCCCACAGAAGATCGGAAAAAGATTCCTTTCTATGAAGTAAAGAAAATGGAAAATCCACCGACCCCTTGGTACTACGGCTTATCGTCATTTGATAAGAGTACTATATTGACACACCGCGATCTGATCCCTGGCCTGGAAGGCATGATCAATGAAATTGCCATCGAGGCGAGAACGATCTCCGGAATAATCGATGAACTCGAGGTCGATGACGTAAATTTTCTTATGGTAGATGCAGAGGGATACGACGCCACAATAGTTAGAAGCTTTCCGTTTCAAAAAATTCATCCGAGTCTCGTCATATTTGAAGGAAAGCATATTTCAGAAGGTGAGTTAGATACTACCAAAACTTTACTAGGTAAGGCCGGCTATCATTGGCTGCCGATGCAGGATTGGGAAAACAATATCTTTGCTATTTCACATCAAATAATGAGCGAAGACGAGTTCGGACTTCTCAGCGAGATAATAACGAATAGGCGGCAAAATTGATTAAAATATTGGCATCTCTCCGGTATACGGCGCAATAGTTTTTGGTGGATGAGAGTCTTTCCGATCATGTCAAGGTATATTGTCGACGAATCTGGTAAATTGGCCGAAGCAGCGCCGGCACCCCTACCATTGATATACACCACTGTCTACGGTAGCGACATTTACTATGAGTGCTTACTGATATTTATTAAATCTTTAATTTTATACGGGAAATACAAAGGAAAGATTCTGATTTTTGCGGACCGAATTGGATCGGATGCGGAGAGATACATTCCCGAGGAGGCTCTCAATCAGGTCTCTCTAGTGGCTATAAATCATAAAAATTACTCACAACGTTACGTTAGTGGCGATTTTTCTATGAATGACTTTTGTCCTATAGTATATTTTGACAATGATATGGTATTCGATTTGGATATTTATCCGATGTTGCATAAAATTTGGCGAGCGTCTGGCGCCTGCGTGGTGACGGAAGACGAAACATACCCCGAGATGTCGTCCCAGAAGGTCGCAGACATCGTTGATAGCCGGAGAATTGGAAACTGGTGGGGGTTGGAAATCATTCGATCGGACTTCAGCTGTCATGATAAAATTTTTCCGTTGGCGAATTCCGGAGTCATAGGGTTTCCAGACTATTACATGTTTAGTACAATTGGTGGACTTGTATTTGATCTATACAATTCCCCTCCTAACGAGTCGCTAGCTAAGTGGTTTGGTGACCAACCATTTCTCAATTATGTTTTGGTGAAAACGGGGTTGGGAGAATATAAAACGTTGCGCGGCACCTGTCGTTTTTTGGGATCCGCTGAGGCCTTCTCAAGCGACCGACGAGGGCTGGTCCATTTCATTTGGGCAAGAAACGAAGACAAGCCCACTCGAATGAAGGCCTATCTGGATTACCTGAGGCTTTTGAGTTGAATAGGGGTGCCGAAGAGAAATAGGGAAGTTGTCTTCCGACCTCCGCGGCCGAGAAGAAACTTGAGATTTCAAACGACGAGCATAGAGTTCAGCAATGCGACTAGGCTGTAGCGCAAGCAATGATCGCGAAGGCTTGGTTGAAGCGCGCAGACTCCAAAAACATGGTCCAAGCTGAATCCAGACCCGTTTGATATGCACTGTGCGTGCCGAACCTTTGCCGTCCTAGATCTTATTTTAATTTCGGGCCTCAGACGTTGGGAATTCAAGTGCGGCGACGAGATTTCTTTACATTGCTTGCAAGCGCATCGGTAAGCAGCTTCCCGGTGGCGTTGACACGGCCGGGAAGAGCGGGAACAAGCTACGCGGTGTCCATGCCACCCTTTGCCACTCCTTCCTCCCTCCTTACTGCCCCGATCGAACTCGCCGGCGATTGGGGCCACATGGTGCCACGCTCAGCCGATCAGGTCGTCGAGATCATGCGGCACGCCTGTCTGGATGGCGTCCGGCTGGTCTCCGATCGCCAGCCGACGCGGCTTCGCGTCGACAGGCACGCGTCCGGCTCGCCGGCCGTGTGGCTACATCCGGACGGTAGCACCATGGCGTGGATTATTGTCGACATCGGTGAACGCGACTGGTCAAAGCTCGCCTACCAGTTCGGCCATGAGCTGGGCCACGTCATGGCCAACAGCTGGCAGGCGGACGCCAAGCCGGCGCCGCCCTGCCAGTGGCTCGAGGAGGCGTTGGTCGAGGCCTTCTCGCTGCACGGTCTCGGTCGCTTGGCGAAGGACTGGAAAGTGAATCCGCCATTTGCCGGCGACAACGCGTTCGGCGATGCCATCGCGGCGTATCGCGACAACATCGTCCGAGGCTATACCGCGCTCGCCGACGGCCAGGGGCTCACTCGCGACGCGGCGGCCTGGTTCGCCGATCATCGCAGCGAAATCGAAATACCAGGCCTCAATCCATTCGCTCAAGCAATGTCCCGGACCATCCTGACTGAGTACGAGGCGGCGCCCGACTGCGTCGAGGCGCTGGGCGCACCCAACCGTTGGCCCGGCCGCACAGGTGTACCGATCGCAGAGTATCTGAAGCTATGGGAGGCGAGTTGTGCGGAACTGCAAGCCTCGCCGCGACTGCCGGTCCGGCTGCGCGAACTGTTGCACATCACGTGACGGCTACGGGCCCGTACGGAACAATGCGGGAGCGTTGGCGATTCTGGTCCACTAAAGGGTCAATAAAATCAACGGCCTTGTCCGGTCCTTCGGGCTCATCCGCGCCCCCTCATCCGTAACACCCGCGCTCCACCGCCAGCCGCCGCAGCAACGCCAGCACGGCATCTATCGTCGGGGTCGGCTTGTCCGTTAGCCGGCCAAGTTCCTGGACTGCCGTCACCAGCGCATCGATCTCCATCGACCGGCTGCGCTCGAGATCCTGCAGCATCGAGGTCTTGTGCTCGCCGACATCGCCGGCGCCCTTGATGCGGCGGTCGACCCCGATCGGAAAGCGTACGCCGAGGCTTTCGCCGATCGCCTGCGCCTCCAGCATCATGGTGCGGGCAAGCATGCGGGTGCTCTCGTCGGCAACGATCGCGGCCAGCGTGCTGCCGGTCAGCGCCGAGATCGGATTGAAGGAGAGGTTGCCCCACAGCTTCACCCAAATCTCGCTGCGGATGTCGTCGCGGACCGGTACCTGCAAGCCGGCCTTGACCATTTCCTCGGCCAGAAGCGTGACCCGTTCGCTGCGCTCGCCAGAGGGTTCGCCGAGCGAGAAACGCTTGCCGTCGACATGATGGATGAGGCCTGGCGCATCGACTTCGACCGCAGGATAGACGACCGAGCCGATGACGCGCTGCGGCCCGATCCGCTGCCAGATGGCGCCGCCACGATCGACCGCGTTCAGCCGGGTGCCTTCGAGCGGCCCGCCGACGCCGTGGAAATACCACCACGGCACGCCGTTCTGCATGGTGACGACGGCGGTGTGGTCTCCCAGCAGCGGTGCGATCTGGTCAAGGGCCAAGGTGAGAGAATGGGCCTTCAGCGCCAGCACGACATAATCCTGCACGCCAAGCACCTCGGCCGTGGCGGCGGCCCGGACGGGGACCGAAATGTCCTGGCCATCCTCGATCAGGCGCAGGCCGTTTGCCTTGATCGCTTCCAGATGCGCCCCGCGCGCGACGATCGAAAGATCGGTCCGCCCGGCCATGGCAAGCTTGGCCGCGAGATAGCCGCCGATCGCACCGGCGCCGAAGACGGTGACCTTCATCGTCAAAGTCCGAATTTGGCGGCAAGGCCGATACGCTGCAATTTGCCCGTCGCGCCCTTGGGGATCTCGTCCAGGATCAGGATCTTGCGCGGCACCTTGAAGTCGGCAAGCCGCGTTGCGGCATAGCTGCGAATGTCGCCCTCGCTGGCACTGATACCTTCGCGCAGCACCACTGCCGCCGCCACCTCCTCGCCAAGCTTGTCATGCGGCATGGCGAAAGTGACGACCTGCGCCACCGCTGGATGATCCATCAGCACGTCGTCGACCTCGAGCGGCGAGATCTTTTCGCCGCCGCGGTTGATGATCTCCTTGAGCCGTCCGGTGACGCGCAGATAGAAGTCCTCGTCGAGCACGCCCTGGTCGCCGGTATGGAACCAGCCATGCGCGAAGGCGCTGGCGTTAGCGTCCGGGTTCTTCTCATAGCCGGTGGTGACGTTGGGACCGCGGATGACGATCTCGCCGGTCTCGCCGGCTTTTAGCAGCCGTCCGTCCGGCGCCATGACAGCCACTTCCGGCCCAGCCGCAGCGCCGACGCTGCCCGGCTTGCGCTGGCCGGGCGGCAGGCGGTTGGACGCCATCTGGTGCGCCGCCTCGGTCATCCCGTAGGATTCGATCACCGGGCAGCCGAAGGTCGCTTCGAGCTCGGCCATCACCTGCGCCGGCAGCGATGCCGAGGACGAGCGGATGAAGCGCAGACGCGCTGCCGACAGCGCCCCGGTGTTGCGCGGCGCCCTGGGCAGGATCGCCTGATGCATGGTCGGCACTGCGGTGTACCAGCTTGGTTGTGCCTCGCTCAGCCACTGGAAGAAGCGCAGCGCGTTGAAGCCGGGCGTGCAGTAGATGCTGCCGCCTGTTGCCAGCGACGACAGCACGGCCGCGATCAGGCCGTGGATGTGGAACAGCGGCATGATGTTGAGGCAGCGGTCATCGGCTGTCAGGCCTAGCGTCGCGCCGATATGGGCGGCCGAGGCCGCGATGTTGGCATGGCTGAGCGGCACCAGTTTTGGACGCGATGTCGTCCCGGAGGTGTGCAGCAAAAGTGCGATGTCGCCGTCTTGCGCCATATCGGGAACGGCCTGCGGCCCGATCGCCGCGCCCTCGATCATAAAACTTCCGGCCGGTGCGCCAGGCTGCGCGACCAGCCGGAGCACGCCAATACCAAGGCGTTCGGCCACCGTCACCGCGGGGCCGGTGTCGCCCTCCGCAACGAGGATCGCCTTGGCGCCGATGTCGGTCAGGTAGAAATCAAGCTCATCAGCCCGGTAGGCTGGATTGAGCGGCGCTGTCGAGGCAGTGGCCGCCACGGCGACAAAAGCGGTGGCCATCTCGGGCCCGTTCGGCAGCACGATCGCCACCCTGTCGCCCCGGCCGATGCCGCGCTCATGCAGCTGTTTTGCCGTGGCGGCGATCAGGCCGCGCAATCCGCCATGGCTGAGCGTCGCCCTGTCGGGTGCCAGGATCGCCGGAGCGTCATCGGCGCCGGCGGCGAGACGGCGGGAGAGCCCAAGGGAATTTTCGCTACTGGCCATGATCACCGACTATCCTTCCAACCTGTCGAAATCCAGCCGCGACACGCCATTGTGATGTCATGGCAAAACCGACCTTATCAATATCCGAGCGCCATCCCGTCCTTGCGCGGATCGGAGGCGCCTGTCAGCGTTCCCTTTTCCCAGTCGATCAGCACCAGTTGCCCGCCGCCAAGCGGATGATGCGGCTCGGCTATGCGATGGCCACGCTTGCGCAGCCCTTCGATCGCCTCGGCGGGAATGCCGCGTTCGGCCTCCACAGTATCATCATTGTAGAACACCCGCGGCGCATCCAGCGCCTGCTGCGGATCCATGCCGAAATCGATCATGTTGGTGAGCAGGTGGACATGACCGAACGGCTGGTAGCCGCCGCCCATGACGCCGAACGGCATCACCACGCGACCGTTCCTCGTCGCCATGCCCGGCATGATCGTGTGCATCGGCCGCTTGCCTGGCGCGATCGCGTTTGGGTGGGCCGGGTCGAGACGGAAGCTCGAACCACGATTCTGCAGCACGACACCGGTCTTCGGGCCAACAACGCCACTGCCGAAGGAATAGTAGGTCGAGTTGATGAAGGAGACTGCGTTGCGGTCACGGTCGACGATGGAGATGTAGACCGTGTCGCTGCCGGGCAGTTCCAGGCGCGGCAGATGCGTCATGGCGCGGTCGCGGTCGATCTCGGCGCGCAGCCGGTCG
Source organism: Mesorhizobium sp. CNPSo 4684 (assembly GCF_057784315.1). Lineage (NCBI taxonomy): Bacteria > Pseudomonadati > Pseudomonadota > Alphaproteobacteria > Hyphomicrobiales > Phyllobacteriaceae > Mesorhizobium > Mesorhizobium sp. CNPSo 4684. Next base: position 108,443 of record NZ_JBWLUX010000012.1, read on the forward strand.
GCATAGGCGCGGGACAGAAGCTGTTTTATCGGCACCGGAACATGGTCCTGGTCACCGACATAGCGGTCGCGGTCCTGGTAGGCCAGCCGCCCGGCCTCGATCTCCAGATGCAGGCGCTCGGCGCCGTTGGGGTCGAGGCCGCCAAGCTTGAAGCCGGACAGCACGTTCAGCATCAAGAGCGCTGTCAGACCCTGATTGTTCGGCGGCATCTGGTGGATGTCGTAGCCGCCATAAGCGGTTCTGACCGGCGCCATATAGTCGCCCTTGGTCGCGGCGAAATCCTCTTGGCTATGCAGCCCGCCCAGTTCATTGAGCCGGCGCACCATGTCGTCGGCAACCGCCCCTTCGTAGAAGCCGGCGCGGCCCTGCTTTGCGATCACCCGCAAGGTGGCGGCAAGTTCCGGCTGGCGGTGGACATCGCCGGCCTTCGGCGCCGTGCCGCCCGGCAGGAAGATGCGCGCGGCATGTTCGTCGGCCGACAGGTCGGTTTCCGGATCGGCCCAGTCGAAGGCGACGCGGTCATGCACGACATAGCCATTCTCGGCATAGTGGATGGCGGGCGTCAGCACCTCGGCGAGGCTCTTGCGGCCATGATCCTCCAACAGCCGGCACCAGGCGTCGACGGCGCCCGGCACGGTCACCGCATGCGGTCCTTGTTTCGGAAGCTCGCTGTAGCCCTTGTCCAGGTACCAGTCGACCGTGGCCCTGGCGGGAGCCCGGCCCGAACCGTTGAAGGCCAGCACATTGCCTTGCCCCGCCGGGCTGTAGAGCACGAAACAATCGCCGCCGATGCCGGTCGACTGCGGTTCGACCACGCCCTGCACGGCGGCGGCGCAGACCGCAGCATCCATGGCATTGCCGCCGGAGTGCAGCATCTCGATTGCCGCAAGGGTTGCAAGCGGATGCGACGTCGCCGCAACCGCTTCGGTGGCCCGAACCGGCGAGCGGCCGGGGAATTGGAAATCACGCATTTTGTCTTTGTATCCCTTGGTCTGATGGAAGCGACGTTGCCGCCATGGCGTAACACGACATGGCAACGGATCGCTTCGGCTTCTCGACACTGCGCATTTTGCCAATTCTCCTCGTTACGCCAGACGCGTATCAGGCCCGCGCCCGGTAGGGTGTGAGCCACGTCTCCAGCGCGTTCAGTGCCGAGATGATCGTGAAATTGATGGTGAGATAGATCGCGCCCGCGGCCACGAAAACCTCTACGGCGCGATAGGTCTGCGAAATAAGCCCCTGGGCGATGCCCGTCACTTCCATCAGGGTGACGATCGATGCAAGCGACGTACCCTTTACCATAAGGATGATCTCGTTGCTGTAGCTCGGGATGGCTTGACGCAGCGCCAAAGGCAGAACGACGAGGCGCAGGGTCTGGAGCCGTCTCATGCCTAAGGCAGAGGCCGCCTCGACAAGGCCACGCGGCACACCCTGTATCGCTCCCCGCAGGATCTCGCTGCCATAGGCCGCGGTATTGAGGCTGAGCGCGATGATGGCGCACCAGTACGGCTCGCGGAACAGCCACCAGAGCCCGGCCGCCTGGAGTGACGGACGGAACTGGCCGAGGCCGTAATAGATGAGGAAGATCTGAACGAGCAGCGGCGTGCCGCGAAAGACCGCCACGAAGGAGCGTATGGGCCGGACCAGTATCCGGTGGTTACCTTGTTGGGCCAGTGCGAGCAGCAGGGCCAAGACGAAGCCGATGGCGATCGACAAGCCGGCAAGCTGCAACGTCAATGGCAAGCCTGAGAGAAGGGTGGGAATGATCTCCACAAAGAACGCGAAGTCGATCATGCGTGGACCATGCCTCGCCACGCCCGAGCCTCGCCGTAGCGGAAGACTGAACCGGTCACGGCAGCGATGAGGAAGTAAAGCGTTGCGGCCGCTATATAAAAGACGAAGGGCTCCCGCATCGATCCCGCGCCGATCTGAGCTTGCCGCATCAATTCGACCAAGCCGATCACGGAGATCAAGGCCGAATCCTTGAGCACGAGTTGCCAAACATTGCCGAGTCCCGGCAGGGCATGCCGCATCAGTTGCGGCACGATGACGAGCCGCAGGGATTGGAAGCGGGACAGGCCGAGCGCCTTGCAAGCCTCAAACTGGCCGAGATCGACGGCCAGATACGCGCCGCGATAGACCTCGGCCTGATAAGCGCCCGAAATGATGCCGATCGCCAGGACGCCCGTCGCAAATGCCGGCAGTCCGATAAAGCCGGCGCCGCCGAAGAATTTACCGAGTTGCGTCAGGGCAATGCTGCCGCCGTAATACAGCAGGTAGATCGTCAGCAGATCGGGCACGCCCCTGAACACCGTGCCATAGCCCTTGGCGAGCCATGACGGGACAGCTCTCGTCGAGAGCCGGCCTCCTGCTGCCACTGCGCCGAAGACGGCGCCGAGCAGGAAGCCGAGGACGGAAAGCGCAAACGTCACGCCCGCCGCCAGCAACAAAGCGCCGCCCCAGCCGCCCTTGCCCAGGGAAAGAATATGCAATGTATCCATCATGTGAACCGAAGCTTGAGCGCGCCGCCCGGCGGGTCGATCAAATGCCGATCCGCCGGACGAGTCCGCCAGCGCCTACTTGACCGGCGTCACATCCGTCTTCACCCATTTTTCCGAGATCCGTTTGATGGTGCCGTCAGCGATCGCGGCGCTGATCGCGTCGTTCATCATCTCCTTGAGCTTGGTGTCTTCCTTGCGCAGCCCCGCACCCGTTCCGGCGCCGAACAGGCCGCCGACAAATCCCGGACCTGCAACCGTGAAGCCGAAGAATTCAGGTTTTGCGAGCGTCCCGGCAAGTGCTGTCTTCTGGGCGAATATTGCATCGATGCGGCCCGCGGCCAAATCGAGATCATGCTGTTCGGTGGTCTTGTACTCGCGGATTTCCACCGTGTCGCCGAAGTATTTCTTCAGGAATTCGAGCATGGCCGTCGCGGCCTGGACGCCGACCACCTTGCCCTTCAGCAGGGGCTTTAACTTGTCGACCGCGGCCTTGGAAGCAGCCTCATCGTCTAGTTTGAATTTCTCGGTCGAAGGGCCGAGCTTCCCCAGATCGCTATCCTTGGCGACTGCAAACCCGCCCGGATCGATCGCATAAGGCTGCGTGAAGTCGATAGTCTCCAGGCGTTTCGGCGTGATGAACATGCCGGCCATGATCACATCGAATTTGCCAACCTTCAGCGATGGAATAAGACCGTCCCAGTCCTGGGCGATGATGGTGCATTTGATTTTCATCCGTGCGCAAAGATCGTTGGCGAGATCGATCTCCAGACCGTCGAGCTTGCCGTCTGCGTTGGTGAAGTTCCAGGGAGCGTAGGCACCCTCGGTCGCGATGGTTATGGCCTTTGGAGCATCCTCAGCGAATGTGGACTGGACAAAGCTGAGCATGCCGAATACGGCCGCGACGGCGGCCAGGCGATGAATTTTCATATACGTTCCCCTTTTCTTATGTTGATCTGGCTGTTCTGGTGGCCGGTTCCGGTCTTTTTGCCGGTCTTAGGCCTTTTCTCCTGCCGGCGCTGATCCCGGACTCGGAGTTACGAATTCGGCCAGCATCGGTGCCGTGCCGAGAATATGATCTTGCATCACCTGTTCCGCATGCCGTTCGTCGCCGGAACGCAGGGCCGCGATCACAGCGGCATGCTCCTCGCGTGCGGAGAGCGGCTTGTCGGCGTCATCGAACCAGAGGCGCATGTAAGGCTCTATCACCACATGCAGTGCCGAAATCTGGTGGATGAGCTTGGGCCTCCGGCTGAGAGCACAGATACGGCCATGGAATTCCTGATGGCGGACCACCCAGTCGCTGCCGCCAGTCTGCCCGGCGCGCTCCATGCGTTCGAGGAGGCGCTCGAACTCTTCGAGTTCCTCCTCATCGATCCGCGGCATCGCCAGCCTGACGGCTAGTCCCTCCAGAACGGAACGTATCTCGAAGATCTCGTACAGCTCATCAACCGTGAGTCCGGCGACGACACATCCCCGATTGGGGCGCAGAACCACAAGCCCGTCGGAAGCCAGGCGCCGAAAGGCTTCCCGCACCGGCATCCGGCTCATGCCGATCTCGGCCGCAATCTCCTCCGGAATGAGCCGGTCGCCCGGTTTGAAGCGACCGAGGCGAAGAGCCCGCTGAACATGCCTGTACGCCTCCTCCTCTGCGGTGGCGGACGTGGGTGGCTCTATTGAAAAGGCTGCTGGCACTCGGCACCCCGGAAAGTATTTTTGTATCCACGTATCATAAAATCCGGATTTGGTGCGGCGTCAATACCCGATAATGAGGCATTCTTGAGCGGAGACCGGTCGGCAGTGCACCTATCCGGACGCGCCTGGCGGGCTCGTTGGCAGTATTCGACATGCGATCGATTTGCTGGCTTGCGGTGCCGACCGGATGATGATGCATCAGTCGCGGACGTCTCCTCTAATTTGCCATCCGATGCATTTGGTGCAATCTGCTTTCATGAAGATATCGGGGTCCGATCTCCATCTTTTTCGTGTCTTTGAAAGCGTGGCCCGCAACGGCGGCATGTCTGCAGCGCAGATGGAACTGTCGCTTAGCCAGCCCACGGTCTCCAACCATCTTACCGCGCTTGAACAGCGGCTTGGCGTGAAATTGTGTGAACGAGGGCGTCGCGGGTTTTCGCTCACGGAGGAGGGGCGCCGGGTTTACGAAATCAGCACGGAAATCGCCGGGATGCTGGACGCCAACTCGGCCCGGCTTTCGTGCCTCAGAAGCGCTTTGGCGGGAAAGGTCGGCGTCGGTATTGTCGACTGCATGGCGACCGACCAAAATTTACGGATTTCTGACGCAATTGCCGAGCTTTCCGCAACCGCACCGGAAATCGAGTTAAATCTCAAGATCATGCGACCCAACGATATAACAAAGGCGGTGGCCGAAAACGACATAGACATTGGAATTGGTGGTTCTGACATCAAAGTCGCAAGCGTCAAATACCAAATCATCTACCGAGAAGAGCATGCGGTGTTTTGCGGATCGGCGCATCCGTTGTTTCACCGAAAAGACGAGACGATTACGAGTGCGGAATGCTACGGCCATCCCTGGGTACACAGAGGTTATTGGTATGGTATTCGGCGCCCCCGCTTCGACAACTCATCCGCAAACCGCGTAACCTTTGACATTGAGGCGCAGCTTTTGATGGTTCTGTCGGGCGCCTACCTCGGGGTCCTGCCGATCCATTTTGCGAGCTTGTTCGAACAGCAGGGGCGTCTGCGCCGACTTCCCATTGCCGATGAGGCCTATTTCGCCGACATCGAGGTCGCCACGCGCGCAGGCGAACAGGCTGCCAACGTCGCCTGTGTCCGCGACACGATCATCAAGGCACACCGGATGCATTTGTAAAAACCAATGTATCGGTTCTCTGAATGATATTCTTCCCACGCCAGCAGAGGTCTAGCCTCTAGCACGGCTGGCGATGCGCAGGGCAAAAATGCCATCTGCGGACTTCCCTGCCAAATGTGCAGCAGCGATTCGGCCGCCGCGTCGAGCGTTTTGATCTTTGGCTTCAGGGTATGGAATGAGCACAGACGCTCTGCTGCTTCGCAACCTTCCCAGTTTTTCGCTGGAAGCGACAAGGCGCGTCGTCGCGACCCGCTACGGGCTCGAGGGGACATACGGGCAACTGGCTTCCGAGCGCGATCTATCCTGGCGGATCGGGCGCACCGATGGTCGCGACGTCGTCGTCAAGATATCGAATGTAAGTGAGCCTGAAGGCGTCGTGGATATGCAGGTCAAAGCCCTGAACCATATCTTCGAGCGCGATCCGGACCTTCCGGTACCTCGTGTTGTTCCCTCCCTCGCGGGCGCCGCCTATGAATGGATCGAGGACGAGCGCGGCTCCCGGCATATTGTGCGTGTGCTTACTTTCCTTCCTGGGAAGGTCATGGAGCAGGTTGAGGAAGCCTTTTCCGCCGGCACCCGGTTCAACATAGGCGCAATGGTAGGACGGCTTGCCTACGCGCTGCGCGATTTTTTTCATCCATACGCGGACAGCAATGTGCACCTCTGGGACATTTCACGTGCCCTGGCTTTGCGCCCACAAATAGCAAAGATCTCCGATGCCGGGCTTCGGCAATTGTGCAACGAAATCTTCGAGCGCGCCGAACGCTTTACCCTTCCCCAATTGTCGAAGACGCGGCGGCAAGTCGTGCATCAGGATTCGCATGGCGGCAACATCCTGGTCGATCCCCGGAATAGTACCTTACCGGTGGGTATCATCGACTTCGGCGATATGGGCTACAATTCGATTGTCGCGGACATTGTCACTGCCTCCGAAACATTCTCAAAAAATGATGACGATCCGATCGCTTACCTTTGCGACGTGACATCAGGCTTCGATTCAACATACCCACTCGAAGAAAATGAGATTGATCTCATCTTCGATGCGATGCTCCTGCGTCTCGCGATGGCCACTGTCATCGTGGAAGCGAGAGAAGCCACGGATGAATCTGGCATCCGCCATATCGAAGACGCCAGCCACTACCCTCGAATGATGGAGTTGCTGAGCCGTCAAGGTCGCGCACAGGCGGTCCGGCGGCTTCGTCAGGCATGCCGGTTTCCGGTGTATGGCGCTACGAGCAACGATCGCGAGCGTCTCGCAGATGACTATGACGCGCTCAGGCGTGAGCGCGAAGCTCACCTGGGGCCGATATGGCATTTCTACAACAAGCCGCTGCACGTCACGCGCGCTGCCGGGGCCTGGATGTATGCCGCCGATGGCACCGCCTATCTGGATGTTTACAACAATGTCCCTCAGATTGGGCATTGCCATCCGCACGTGGCGAAAGCGATCTACCGCCAGGCCAGCGCGCTAAACACCAATACGCGGTACATGTGCGACGTGGCGGTCGAGTACGCAGCGCGCCTGACCGCCGACCTGCCTGATCACCTCGACACCTGCATCTTCGTCAACTCGGGCAGCGAAGCCAACGACCTGGCGATGCAGATAGCCATGTCGCTCAGTAGACACGACGGCGGTTTGATAATTGACCAAGCTTACCACGGATGCACCGAGCTCACGACGGCGCTCTCCAACGAAAGCTGGCGTCATCTTCCTGCGGAAGAGCAGCCCAAGCGAATTGAAACCTTGATGGCCCCGGATATGTACAGGGGGCCTTTCGCCAACGACCCGCAAGCAGCGGCAAAATACGCTGCCGACGCCGACCGGGCGATAGCCACCTTGAGCGAAAGAGGCCACAGGCCGGCGGCATTTATGGTCGACACTGCCTTATGTTCGAGCGGGGTGCTGCGGGCGCCGGAAAACTATTTCAATCTGGTTGCGGAGAAGGTTCGCTCCGCGGGCGGCTTCGTCATTGCGGACGAGGTACAGGCCGGCTGCGGCCGCATGGGAACATTCTGGGGGTTCAGGGCAAATGGGCTAAAGGACCACAATGTCGACTTCATAACGATGGGCAAACCGGTCGGAAACGGCCACCCTCTCGGCGTTGTTATTCTCAGCTCGGCCCTCATGAAGCGGTTTCTCAATGGCACATATCCGCTTCTGTTCAGCACCTTCGGCGGCAATACCGTGGCATGCGCGGCCGGCATGGCCGTGCTGGATGTCATTGAGCGAGAAAGCCTGGTCGGGCGGGGCGCTGAGACAGGCGAATATCTGCGGCATGAACTGCGCCGCCTGGCGGAACGGTACGAAATCATCGGCGACATACGCGGCCGTGGGATGATGACCGGCGTCGAACTGGTGACCGACCGCCTCACCAAAGAGCCGGCAATTCAGCAAACTGGTCGCCTTGTCGAAGACATGCTTGCCCGAAACATCCTGGTCGGCAAAGGGACACCCAACACCCTCAAGCTCCGTCCGCCACTGATCTGGTCGGGAAACGAGGTCGATATTTTCGTCAGCGCTTTTGAGGGCAGCTTGGGAAGCCAGCAATGAACCCTGCCAGGGACTCAGCTGGAACGATCTCTTGGGCTGATGGCCTGCTTTTCCTGCGCAAGGAAGAAGATTGGTGACTGGTGTCAAGCTGGCCCTCGGACAATCGGGAACGATCGGCAGGTCACCAATGCTCGCCTTGACCTCGAGAGTGGAACACCTGGCCTGCCGGCGGAATGGCAGGCTGAACCAAACAGGAGGAATCTTCATGAAGAAACAGCTATTCGGACTGGTTGTCACGATGACAGCTGCCCTTTGTTCTGCAGGCATCTCGTTGGCGCAGGAAAAGGTCGTCAACGTCTACAACTGGTCTGATTATATCGACAGTTCCATTCTTGAGGATTTCACGAAGGAGACCGGCATCAAGGTCGTCTATGACACCTTTGATTCGAATGAAATTCTTGAGACCAAGCTGCTTGCCGGCGGGTCCGGCTATGACGTGGTGGTTCCCACCGGACCGTTCCTGGCCCGCCAGATTGAGGCCGGCGTATTCCAGAAGCTCGACAAGTCCAAGCTGCCGAACCTCAAGAACATGTGGCCCGACGTGATGGCGCGCCTGGCCAAGTATGACCCGGGCAACCAATATGCCGTCAACTATATGTGGGGCACTACCGGCATCGGCTATAATGTCGACAAGGTGAAAGCCGTGCTCGGCAACGTGCCGATCGACAGCTGGGACGTGCTCTTCAAGCCGGAGAATGCGGCCAAACTAAACGGCTGCGGCATCAATATTGTCGATGCGCCCGAGGAGACAGTAGCCATTGCCATGAACTATCTCGGCAAGGACGGCGACAGCAAGAAGAAAGAGGATCTCGAAGCCGGCGGTGACATCTACACGAAAATCCGGCCCTATGTCCGTACCTTCAACTCCTCTTCCTACATCAACGATCTGGCCAATGGCGACAAATGCATCAGCATCGGCTGGTCGGGTGACGTGCTGCAGGCCAAGAACCGCGCCAAAGAAGCCAACAACGGAATTAATGTTGAATACTTAATCCCTAAGGAAGGCACCTATATGTGGTTCGATAACCTGGCGATCCCTGCCGACGCCAAGCATGTCGATGAGGCGCACGCCTTCATCAACTACCTGATGCGGCCGGAAGTCATTGCCAAGGCAACCAACTATGTCCAAACAGCCAACGGCAATCTCGCCTCGCAGAAGTTCATCGACGAAGCAGTGTTGAAGAACCCGTCGGTTTATCCGACAGAGGAGACGCTCAAGAAGCTTTTCACGATTTCTCCCTACGGGTCCAAGGAGCAGCGCGTACTCAACCGCCTCTGGACCCAGATCAAGACGGGCAGCTAGAGAAACATGGATGGGGCGGCCACCGCCCCATTTTTTTCGAGTGGCGCCTCGGGTGAAGGTCTGCCGCCGAGTGCTAGCCATGCGACAGAAAAATGGCAGAGCGGACAAGGCCAAATATCTTGGGCCGGTAAGATAGATTTAAACCCTGCGCGGACCAAATGCAGAGCCATTTATATCAATCGCCGACTTTGCTTCTAATTGAACTGGAGGAACAATGGCGTTCCCGGATCTGATCCAGCCCGAACTGGGCGCGTATGTCAGCAGTGTCACCATGCCGGGGGACTTTGCCCAGTTCTGGACGTCGACCATCGCCGAGGCCCGCCAGGCCGGCGGCGAGGTCGGTATCGTGCAGGCGCAGACGACGCTCAAGGTGGTCCAGTCCTTCGACGTCACGTTTCCGGGATTTGGCGGTCATCCGATCAAAGGATGGCTAATCTTGCCGACGCATCGCAAGGGGCGGCTGCCCCTCGTCGTGCAGTATATAGGCTATGGCGGCGGCCGCGGCTTGGCGCATGAGCAGCTGCATTGGGCGGCGTCAGGTTTTGCCTATTTCCGAATGGATACACGTGGACAGGGAAGCGACTGGAGCGTCGGTGAGACCGCGGATCCGGTCGGCTCGACCTCGTCCATTCCTGGTTTTATGACGCGTGGCGTTCTGAATAAGAATGACTACTATTACCGGCGGCTGCTCACCGATAGTGTGCGGGCGATAGATGCACTCGTGGGGCTGGACTTCGTCGATCCCGAACGTATTGCGGTTTGCGGTGACAGTCAGGGTGGCGGTATTTCGCTGGCGGTTGGCGGCATCGATCCGCGTGTCAAGGCCGTAATGCCTGACGTGCCCTTTCTATGCGACTTTCCGCGCGCTGTGCAGACTGCCGTGCGCGATCCCTATTTGGAAATCGTTCGTTTTTTGGCGCAGCATCGCGAAAAGAAGGCGAAAGTTTTTGAAACGCTTAGCTATTTCGATTGCGTCAACTTCGCCCGGCAGTCCAAGGCGACAGCGCTGTTTTCGGTGGCCCTGATGGACGAAGTCTGCCCGCCCTCTACAGTCTATGGCGCGTTCAATGCCTACGCGGGGGAAAAGGTCATCGTAGAATACGAATTCAACAACCATGAAGGCGGGCAAGGCTACCAGGAGCGCGAACAGATGGCGTGGCTCGGCGCGCTGTTTGGTGTCGACTGAGTGAGCGGCCCAGCACTGGGCGTTTCACCTTCACAGGGCGCCTATCCTTGCCTGGGAGACCGGGCTCCAACCGGTTATCAGCCGCCATCTTGCTCCACGCACTTCCATCCCTGCAAGCAGCACCCCGGCGTGCGATGTTTCGGCAGCCAGTGTGGCCGCAATCAGGCGATTGAAGCCTTTGACGAACTTGGCGCCGGTGAGCGACTTCGCAACGAAGGCTGGAGAAGGGGAGGCCGTCCAGCTCCTCAAGGGGAACTCCAAAATAAAGCTTCAGCGGCCTTCGTTGCCACTTGTCGCATGGGCCTACCAGCCGAGCTCATCCAAAGCCGACTTCGTGGCGGCAAGCAGGGTTGCCTCGATGTCTTCGCTGGGCTTGTTTGCACCCATTGGGGAGGTCGACATGAAGTCGGCGCCGGGAACCTGTCAGGGCTTCACGAACCGATAGGCGAAACGATCGGTCTGGCCCTTGATCGAGGGATCGAACACCTTGATCGAGTGCGGGTCGTCCCTGTTCGCGAGTATGATGCTTTTCGCATCCAGTACGAAGCCGGCCGCCTCCACCTCCTCGCGAACAGAGGCAGGGTCGATCCGATGCAGCGCCTGGGTGTCGCTCGTGCCCGACCCAGCGGCGGCGGCGTGGTCGACGATGACGTAGGACCCACCGGGCTTCAGCCGCTCGTAGACGGCTCGATTGAAGTCGGCCGCCGTCGCACCCTTCTTCTGGATTAGGGCGGTGTGAAGATCATGGTAAAACAGGTGCAGCCACAGCACATCTGCTGGCTGCGTGACCTCCGGCATCGCCACGAGATCCGCCGAAACGGCTTCGACATTCTCTCGGCCCGGCTCCTTCGAGAGCGTCTGGATGCGGCCAACCGGATCGTTCTTGAAGTCGGCGACTTCGGCCGGCACGAAACTGTAGACCCGACCTCCGGGGCCCACGACGTCGGAGAACAGGCGTGTCCAATCGCCGTCGCCTGGGTAGACGTCAATGACAGTGGAGCCCGCATCTACACGTGCGAACCGGATCAACTCGGATACCTTGGATTGGTCGTACATCGGAATCTCCTTTACGGTTGGGCATTAGACGAGCGCGCGGCCTACAATGGGGCGATTTTCGGCTGATCTACCGACTACCCCCGACCGATGGCCGAAGATGGCCAGCGCTATCCAGGCCGGCCGCGCCCATCTGCGCGCGCGCCAGTGCTTGCGTGTCGACGTATTCACGGATCGTGGTTGATCCGATCCGTACATCGTGCCCTGCCGGTGGGCATGTCGTGTTCATCAGTCGAACTTGACCAGGTCCTTGAAGATCAGTTGACCCCAGCTATTTCCGCGCGCCTGGACCAGCAATCCGCCTTCCGAAAGCCCGCCAAGTTTGATCGGCGCGAAACCGAGCTTTTCCGCAAGCACACCAATCTCCGCCGCGGCGCCGTCATCGTCGCTCGCCAGGAACACAACCCTCCTGCCACCATGCACGGCCGGATCCTGGTCAAGGACGGCAGCGACCAGATGGTTGAAGCCCTTGACCAGTTTTGCACCAGAGAATGCCTGTGCAACGAACTTGGAAGAAGGCTGTTCCCCCAGTTTCTCAGGAGGCACTCCGTAGGCATTGGTCACATCGACGATGGTCTTCCCCTGCCATGTGGCGAGCGCCTTCGCGACCCCTGGGTGCGCTTCGAAACGGACCGCCAAAAAGATGATGTCCGCCTTGACCGCTTCCGCCAGTGTTTTGGGGATGACCGTGGGTCCGATCGCGGCCGCGTCGGATGCAAAGCTTTCCGGATCGCGCGTGGTTGCCACGGACACTTCGATGTCCCTGCGTGCAAACGCCTTTGCCAGGGCCTTGCCGATATTGCCGAAGCCGATAATCGCAAAGCTCATAGTGTTTCTCCTATCTTGTGTTGGAACTAACGTTTGAGAAGCGGGGTCGCTACTGGCGGGGCTGAAGGGCCAGCCACGGGACCGTGCCGGGGTCAGACCTGCGCCATGCCGCCATCAACGGCGAGATCCACACCGGTGACGTAAGAACTTTCATCGGAGGCGAGGAACGTGACAGCAGCCGCGATTTCCTCTGGTTTGCCCCTGCGACCCATTGGGATCTGTGAAGCAAACTGGGCGACCGCTTGCTCGGCTTGCTCAGGGGTAAGGCCCGTTGTCGTCTCCAACGCGGGAGTCTCGATTGCTCCGGGGCTCATCGTATTCACTCGGATTTTGCGGTCTTTCAGCTCTAGAGTCCAAGCGCGCGAGAAGTTGCGCACTGCTGCCTTACTCGCGGCGTATGCGCTAAACCCCGGCAACCCCAACACGTTCGAAACCGAAGAATTCAGAATAATCGAACCGCCGTCTTTGAAGAGGGGAAGGGCCTTCTGCACCGTGAAGAACAGCCCCTTCACGTTCACGTCGAAGGTCTGATCGAAGTGGGCCTCAGTAGCTGCTGCGAGCGGTGCGATTGTCCCCGCGCCAGCGTTCGCGAAGAGAACGTCGATGTGACCATGTTTCTCTTTCACGATGGCACAGAGCCGGTCCAGATCTTCCAAGCGTGACACGTCGCCCGCGACCGTCGTAATATTACTCTTGATGAAGGCTGCGGCCTCCTTCAGCTCTTTCTCTCGTCGCCCGGTGATTACGACGTGTGCACCTTCTTCTACAAAGCGCTTGGCCGTCGCCAAGCCAATCCCGCTGCTTCCGCCTGTGATGACTGCAACCTTACCTTCGAGTTTCTTCATAATTTTTCACCTTTGGTCGTGTGTTTTGGTTTTTCGTAAAGTTTGAGAAGCGTGGTCCCGCATCGGGTCAGAGTTGTGCTAGGCCGCCGTCGACGGCGACTTCGCTGGCGGTCATGAAGCTGCTGTCCGACGATGCGAGAAAGGCGGCCACGGCGCCGATCTCCGCCGGATCGGCCATGCGCTGGAGCGGAGTCATCGCGCCGTAGGCCTTCTGGCCTTCCTCGCCCAACGCCTCCTTCGCGAGTTCGGTCGCCGTCGCCCCGGGGGACAGCACGTTGACCCGGATGCCGGTGCCCTTCAGGTCTTCCGCCCAGGTCCGCGCGAGGTTGCGCACTGCCGCCTTGCTCGCGCTGTAGGCGGTGAACCCCGGAGCGCCCGTGGTGCCGGCGCTCGACCCGGTCAGGATGATCGAACCGCCCGGGCCCATCAGCGGCAGCGCCTTCTGGACCGTGAAGATCGTACCCTTCACATTGGTGTCGAAGGTTTCGTCAATGTGCTCGGCGGTGATCTGGCCGAGTGGAAGCGGGCCGCCGGCCCCGGCATTGGCGAAGACGATGTCGAGGGTTCCGCGCTCGGCCTTCACCGCCGCGTAGAGTCGGTCGAGGTCGGTCAGATCGGAGACCGAGCCCTTCACCGCGCGGGCATTGGGCCCTAGGTCGGCCACAGCGGCGTCAAGCGCTTCCTGCCGGCGGCCAAAGATGAAGACGAAGGCGCCCTCCTCGATGAAGCGCTTTGCCGCGGCGCGGCCGATGCCGGTGGCGCCGCCGGTGATGACGGCGGTCTTGCCATTCAGTCTGTTCATGTCATGCATCCTTCGTTTCGCCGTCTCGTGTCTTTGGCTGTACGGGAAAGTCCCGCGAGAGCCTCAAGATGGGTTTGCCGAAGTCGGGCGGTGAGTGCGCAATCGCGCATATCGGTGGTGCGAAAACGATCCAGCTAGATGATTGAATGCCGCGACGACCGCGCGAACTACGGCTGAGCGTGTTAGAATGGGCTTTGCAAACCGCACTGCGCGGCGCAGGAATGCACCATGATCGACTGGGATGACGTTCGTTACTTTCTTGCCGCCGCGCGCGGAGGCTCGGTGCGGGCTGCCGCCGCGCACCTTGGGGTGAATCATTCAACCGTGCTGCGACGCATCGCCCAGCTCGAGGAACGCCTTGGGGCGCAGATGTTCGAAAAGCTGCCTTCGGGCTACCGCCTGACCGCCGCGGGCGAGGAGGTCCTCGAGCTCGCGAACCAGATGGAAGCGTCGTCGCACCAGCTGGAGACGCGCGTCTTCGGGCGCGACCAGAGCGTACGCGGACTTCTGCGGGTGACGCTGGCACCGACACTCGCGACACACCTGCTCATGCCGGACTTCGCCGATTTCGCGCGTCTGCATCGCGACATCGAGATGGAAATCCTGTCGTCCGGCGAACTGGCAAATCTGACCAACCGAGAGGCCGACGTGGCGATCCGCGTCGTCTACGACCGCAAAACCCTGCCGCTCAATCTTCACGGCCTGAAGGGACCGGAGCTGTTCGGCGGCGTCTACATATCTAGGGATCGACTGGCCGCATGGCGTGCGGGCGCGCCTGATCCCATCCGGTGGATCGTCATAAGCATTCATGGAATTCCGGATTGGGCCAGCGAGGGTGAGGTTCGCACCACGGGGGTTCCGTTCAGGACCACGGACGGCGAGGCGCAGATCGCTGCTGTACGGCAAGGGGTCGGGATGACGACACTGCCGTGCTTCATCGGAGATGCCGACCCCTTGCTGGTGAGGGTGCCGGGTACCGACCTGCACATGTACGGAACGGTTTGGCTTCTCACACAGGGTGAGACGCGCAAGACGAAGCGCGTGAGGCTCTTCACCGAGTTCGTATCCCGCAGGCTCGCCGCGTACGCGCCGCTTCTCACGGGACTGTCCGTATCGCGCGACTGACGCGCGGCAGTCGCCGATGGCGCTTGCCGTAATCCGGTCGGACGCCGGTCGACCTCTACCGCCGATGCCGCCGTCCAGGCATACGATCCTGCACCACAAGATCGCCGGGTCGCTCGAGGAACGGATCGTCTCGTCGATCTAGTTGGCCTTCAGCTTGCCAACGCGATTTTCAGCGATCCAGCGGGCGGCAAGTACCAGCGCGCCCATGCTGAAATCCTTGCCGTGCTTGGCCACCATCTCTTCCGAAAGCTCGGCGAGCCGTTCGAAAAATTCGTCCTTGCTCTTGTCCTCGGCTGTGAGTTCGGTCTGCATTTCATCCTCCTGTTTCATATCGGACTGCGTCCGTTATTTGAACATCTGCGCGGGAAAGGTGACGATCGCGGCGGTACCGTCGACGGCGCCCACCGCCAGGTGTCGTCCGTCGCCGGACCAGGCAAGCGCGGTGACCGCGCTGCCCAGCGGCCTGACGAGGAGCTCGTCCCGGCCGCCGGTCTGAGCGACTATGATGCGGCCGTTGGCATAGCCCGCCGCAATCAGCTTCTTTTCCGGGTGTGCCGCCACCGCCTCGACAAGAACCAGCCCTGCGCGGCCAGTCTCCAGCGCGCCGGAGGTGTCGCCGCCAACCGGCGGGGCGGTCATCGACCAGCCGGCGATGCGGGAGGCGCCCGAGGCAAACAGCGCATTAGCCGGTTGGCTCCAGCACATTGTCCGCACCGGCGATGGAAATCCCGCAACGATGTCCGCTCGGCCATCGGCCAGACTGACCAGGGCAAAGCCGCCTGTTTCGAGCCCGCAGGCCACCCATGTGCCGTCGCCGCTCCAGCGGATCGACACCGGGTGCGCTGGAAGGGAGATATCGTGCATCAAGGCTGCATCGCCCTCGACCGCCCAGATCGACAGCCCTTCACCAACGCCGCAGGCCAGGCGCCGCCCGCCCGGCGAGAAGGCGAGGGCCCCTGTCGACGATGGTTCACCGCGTCCCAGTCGCATCGCGCCGCTGTGGCCGCGCGCGAGGAAGACATCATGCCCATTGCTGACGGCTGTCCTGTCCGCCCTTGTGCTGTAGTCGATGGCCACGATCGGTCCATCGATCTTTACCAGAGGGGCCCCGATTTCACCGCCGGCGGTTAGGCCCAGCACTTCGCCGCTGGCCGCTCCGACCAGAAAGCCGGAATGCGTATGGGCGACGATCGGAACATCGCCATCTCCGAATGCCGGCGTGGCGATGAGCGGCACGGGTGGCTTCTCCCTGGGGCGGATCGTCGTCTGGCCGAGATCGTGGCTCACCCTCAGCCGCGATTCCGGCGGCTCGTGATCGGCGACCGCGGCAACAGCGACGGTTCCGTCCACCGAGATGAAAGCGACAGCCGAACCGTCGCTGCTGAAGCGCAGATCGGCGATCGCCGACGGTCGCTGCCAGCTGCGGGCCAGGAGGTCGAACAAGGTCAGGCTCTGCATCGTCTGCTGGTTCATGTTCTCTCTCCCGTCAGTTCTTGTTCGCCGTTGCGGCAAGCCGGCGATCAAGCTCCTCGATGTCACCTTCGACCGCGACGATGCGATCTTCGCAAGCCGCGCATGCCTGCACGATTGCCGTCGCGCTCTGCTCAGCCTCATGCAAGTCCCGCACCAGTTGCGCATCGGCGCCGCTCCTGCCGATTTCCAGCTCCAGCCGCAGTACGTCCATTTCGATACCGGCGCGCTTCTGGTTGAGCCGCAGTGCTTCCGCCGTGAGGGCAGAGACGCTGGCGACGAGATCGAGCCGGCGAGCAAGCAGCGCGTCACGCCTGGCCGTTTCGGATCCTTTGGTCATTTTTCGCTCCCCGAAGGCCCAGGCGATTTTTCAAAAGCCGACAGCAATTTGGGCAATGTGCCGGCCTGCGACTGGAACTGCTTTTCGGCCGTGTCGATGTGATTCTTGAGCTGGTCCCAGATGTCGACACGGATCATCGATGTCGTATCGCCGGTCAGTCGCTCGATCTCGTCGACGCGGAACTGACGCGTCAGTGAAACGCCGGAAAACACGAAGTCGCGCAGCAGGATGGCATGGCTTTCGATGAACAGATGGATCATCGGATGCGTCTCCGTGGTGACGCCGCCGGCGGCGAGCTCGGCGCGGATGAAGTCCTGGAAATGGCTCTGCAGGCGGTGCTGGCTCTCGCCCATGAAGCGCATGACGAACACCAGATCGCGGGGCATCAGCTTGACGAGATCGCCAGCAACGCCATCGGCATGGCTGGACATTGGTCCGGTCGGCTCGCTTGCGTCCTTGTCGTTCGGCATGGTCTTTCTCCAGCGCCAGGTCGGCCCATGGGTCGTCGTTTTTCAAATAGTCTGGAAAGACGAAGAGTTAAACAGATAATATGAATTTCATTATTTGCTGCGGATGCTAACTAGATATGCTGCACTTGCGAATAAATGTTAAATATTACAGGCGTGAGTTACAACTGTAAAAGAACGTTACAGTTGGGTGCCGGATCGCCTGCCGAAAAGGCAACGATCTTGTTTTGAATGCCGGACGTGAGCGCTATTTTAGAACTGGCACGGCGCTTGCTTTGTTCATTTCCATAAGAAGCCCATCGCGCCTGACGCGGTGCCAAAAGAACGAAGGAACGGAGGAAGCAGACCCGCTTCGATACGCCCATCGCACATGCGGTTGGCGCGCCGCGGATCCCTGCCAGACGCCTCGAAACCTTTGCCCCGATCCACTTGAACGGCCGGACCCCGGGTCGCGCCTCGACGCGCAACGCATTGTCATGCCGCTCGCACTCTCACTGGCGGTGCTTTGCCGCTTCATGCCGGGGTCAAGGGACCTGCGGCTCAAACCTGGTGGAGGCTTATGACCATGACGTCTCTGACGCTCAACAAGATTACCTCGCAACGCGGAATCTCCGTCGGCGAGGCGACCAAGAAGATCGCCGATCTCGGCTGGAATCCTTCCTACGTCCAGGAAGCGATGACGTTTCCGACCGACTACAAGATCAACAAGACGCCGCGCGACCCGATGAAGCAGGTTTTGCGGTCCTACTTCCCCATGCAGGAAGAAAAGGACAACCGTGTCTACGGCGCGCTCGATGCGGCCTTGCGCGGCGACATGTTCCGCAATGTCGAGCCGCGCTGGGTCGAGTGGATGAAGCTCTTCCTGGCCATCATTCCGTTCCCGGAAATCTCGGCTGCCCGCTCGATGGCGATGGTCGCCCGCATCGCGCCCGGCGAGGAACTGCGGACCGGCTTCACGATGCAGATGATCGACGAGTTCCGCCACTCGACGATCCAGATGAATCTGAAAAAATGGTACATGGAGAACTACATCGATCCGGCCGGCTTCGACATCACCGAGGAAGCCTTCGGAAAATGCTACGCCACCACCATTGGCCGGCAGTTCGCGGAAGGTTTCATCACCGGCGACACGATGACCGCCGCCTGCATGTACCTGACCGTGGTCGCCGAGACCGCGTTCACCAACACGCTGTTCGTCGCCATGCCTTCGGAAGCCGCCCGTAACGGCGACTACGCGCTGCCGACCGTCTTCCTGTCGGTGCAATCCGACGAAAGCCGGCACATCGGCAACGGCCACTCGCTGCTGATGGCGGCGCTCAAGGAGCCGGAGAACCATCTCTTGCTCGAGCGCGACCTGCGCTACGCCTTCTGGCAGAACCACGCCATCGTCGATGCGGCCATCGGCACCTTCATCGAATACGGCACCACCAACCGCGACAAGAACAAGGAGTCCTACGCGGAAATGTGGCACCGCTGGATCTATGAGGACTACTACCGCACCTACATGCTGCCGCTCGAGAAATACGGCATCAAGGTCCATCACGATGACGTCCAGGCAGCGTGGGAACGCATCACCAAGAAGAATTACGTCCACAAGGTCGGGCAGTTCTTCGCGGTTGGCTGGCCGGTTAATTTCTGGCGCATCGATGCCCAGACCGACAAGGACTTCGAGTGGTTCGAGCACAAATATCCAGGTTGGTACGCCGAGTTCGGCGAGTTCTGGAAATGGTACGCCAAGCTCAGCCACAAGGGCGAGAAGGTGCTGCTGTTCAACAGCGATGTCGGCTACGTCTATCCGCACCGCTGCTGGTCGTGCCTCGTTCCCTGCCTGATCCGCGAGGACATGGTGGTCGGCGAGATCAACGGCGAACTCTACACCTTCGCCCATGAACTCGACCGCTGGACCGCAACAGTCGCCTTCGCCGACGAGTATCAGGGCCGTCCGACACCCGCGATGGGCCGCTTCAGCGGCAAGCGCGAGTGGGAGACGCTCTATGACGGCTGGGATCTGGCTGATGCCATCAAGGACCTGAACTTCGTCCGCTCCGACGGCAAGACGCTGGTTCCGCAGCCGCATCTGCGCTTCGACGACAAGGAGATGTGGACGCTGGACGATGTGCGCGGCAACACGCTCGGATCGCCGCTCAACGCGCTGCGTGCCATGTCGCCCGCGGACCGTGAGAAGCACCTGGCGGAGTACCGGGCCGGCTTCACGATCAATCCCTGCAACTGATCAGGCCAAGGGGGGGGTTCGTCCCGCCCCTTCCTTTCACTGGAGGTCCGTATGTCGGAAACCCACACGGTCAGGCTCAGTCCGGTCGGCGTCGAATTCGAGGTCGAGAACGGCGAAACGGTGCTCAACGCTGCCTTTCGCCAGGGCATCGCCCTGCCGCACGGCTGCAAGGAGGGGCAATGCTCGGCCTGCAAAAGCGTGTTGCTCGAAGGCGAAGTCGACATGCTGAAATACTCGACCTTCGCACTGAACGACATGGAGAAGGAAAGCGGCCACGTCCTGTTGTGCCGTTGCATCGCCTACTCCGACCTGGAAGTCGAGCTCCTCAACTACGACGAGGAGATTCTGGCGAAAGCGATCGCCGTGAAAACCTACAAGGGCCGGATTGCTCGCATCGAGCACCTGACCCACGACATTCGCGGCATCGAGATCGAACTCGGCTCGCCGATGAAGTTTTGGGCGGGGCAATATGTCGACATCACGGTTACCACGCAAAAAGGGGAGACGATTACGCGCTCGTTCTCCATGGCAAATACGCCGGACCAAACCCAAAAACTCTCCTTCATCATCAAAAAATACCCTGAAGGAAAGTTCTCGGGAGAACTCGATTCCGGAGGCATCAGGGCCGGAGCCGAAGTCACAGTCGTCGGACCGTACGGAACCTGTTTCCGCCGCGACGAACGGCAAGGACCCCTGATCCTGGTCGGCGCCGGATCGGGCATGTCGCCGATCTGGTCGATCCTCAACGACCATTTGAAGAGCGGTGAGAAACGTCCGGTGTATTTCTTCTACGGCGCCCGGACCCGCAACGACCTGTTCTACCTCGACAGGATCGCCGAGCTGGTCGGCAATCATTCCGACGTCACCTTCATTCCCGTGCTGTCGCACGCCAATGACGACGCCGAATGGCAGGGCGAACGCGGCTTCGTTCACCAGAGCGTCGACGCCATGCTCAAGCAACTCGCGGTCGACGGGCAGGGCGATGTCCATGCCTGTGGCCCGCCGCCGATGATCGATGCGCTGCAGCCGGTGCTGTTCATGAACGGCTTCGAAACGGAGCGGATCTTCTTCGACAAGTTCACCACATCGGCAGGTGCAACGCCGGCCCATTGAGGGCGGCAACGCGCAAGCCACCACAACTGCAACAAGGGAGAGAGACTATGCCTGCAACCTCGAGTTCAGTCGGATCCGGAGCCGCCGGTGCTGCGATCTTCGCCGACTCCGACAGCCGGAAATACAGGTATTTCGAGCCGAAAGGTCAGCGTGCCACCCACTATGAGGACATGACGGTCGACGTGCAGCCCGATCCGGAACGCTACCTGATCCAGAACTGGATCATCTCCTTCGCCGACGGCAAGGGCGCCTACGTCAAGCAGAACACCGCCGCCCAGAGCTCCAACTGGCATGCCTTCCGCGCCCCCGACCAGGAATGGGAGCGCACGCATTACCAGCGCCAGTCGAAGATCGAGACGATGGTGCAGAGCGTCATCAATAACGCCCGCAAGTCGGGCGCGCCAAAAACCTTCGACAAGGCCTGGGTCAAGATCCTGCAGACGCAGCTCGGCGCCTGGAAACATGCCGAATTCGGGCTGGGCACCTCGCTGATGCAGGCGCAGCGTTACGGCTACACCCAGATGATCAACAACGCGACGCTGACCAACTCTTCCTACAAGCTCAGGCTTGCCCAGGACATCACGCTTTACCTTGCCGAGATCGGTATGGACCTTCCCGACTGGGACGATGAGCTCGGCAAGAAGGCCTGGCTCGACGACAAGAACTGGCAAGGCACGCGCGAAGCGGTCGAAACCATCATGGGCGCGACCGATTATCTCGAGCAGTATTTCGCCATCAACATCGTCTTCGAGCCGCTGGTGGGCGAGGTGTTCCGCTCAGGCTTCCTGATGCAGATCGCCGCCGCCAACCACGACTTCATCACGCCGGCGGTGATCTCGGCCGCCGAGGCCGACTACGAGCGCAACCTCGCCAACACGATCGACCTCATCCACATGCTCGCCAACGACGAGAAGTACGGCGCGGCGAACAGGAAGCTCTTCCAGGGCTGGGTCAAGAAACACGGCGCGCTCGCCGACAAGGCAGCCACCGGCCTGCAGCCGATCTGGTCGATGCCGCATTCCAAGCCGGTCGCGTTCGTGGATGTCCGCGCCAAATCCGAGGAACGGATTGGCCAGATCCTCGGCGAACTCGGCCTCAAGCGCTGAAACAGGGAGAAATCGTCATGTCACTAGCAGCACGCGACGCAACGCATTCCAACATCTTCAAGGCGATGAAGGACATCACCTTCGAGCAGACGATCTCGCATCAGTGCGGCGTTACCATGAACGACTCGGTCGAGGCTCGCGCCATCGCCGAATTCATGGGCCAGAAGCCCGGTGTCACCATCACCTACCAGCCGGCGCTGATCCGCATCGACGGCGACGGCAAGCTGATCTTCAAGATGGACGCGATCGGCGAATATCTCGGCCGCGAGATTTCGGCCGAGACCTTCGAGGTCAACACCTCCACGCATTACGGCCGCATGGTCCGCGTCGACGACAACACCGTGATCCTGTTCGGCAACATGGATGAGATGTTCGAATACATCGAATAGCCGCCAAGGAAACTGGCGCGCCGCGGGTGCGGCGCGCCGAACCGATCAATGCGATTGCTGCGGAGGCAACCATGTACAGAACACCGGAAGGCAAGGACATTTTCGTGGTCGACGGCCACACCCATTTCTGGGACGGCAGCCCGGAAAACCAGAAGAACATCCACGGCAAGCAGTTCATCGAATGCTTCTATGCCTATCACACGGGCTTGAGCCCGAAGGAACAGCTGTGGGAGAAAAGCAAGTTCGAGAAATACAGCGCCGACGATCTCTATCGCGACCTGTTCATCGACGGGCCCGACGATGTGGCGATCGTCCAGTCGACCTACCTCAAGGATTTCTACAAGAACGGCTTCAACACGATCGAGCGCAACGCCGAGGTTGCCAAGCGCTATCCCGAGCGTTTCATCGTTAACGGTGCCTTCGACCCGCGCGACGGCGAGAAGGCGCTGGAATACATCCACTTCCTCAAGGAGACCTACAACGTCAAGGGCGTGAAGATGTACACGGCCGAATGGAACGGCGCCTCCAAGGGTTGGAAGCTCACCGATCCCGATGCGTACAAATGCTTCGAACTCTGCGACAAGCTAGGCATCAAGAACATCCACGTTCACAAGGGCCCGACGATCATCCCGCTTAGCAAGGATGCTTTCGACGTTCATGACGTCGACCACGCTGCGACGGATTTCCAAAACCTCAATTGGATTGTCGAGCATTGCGGCCTGCCGCGTCTCGACGATTTCTGCTGGATCGCGACGCAGGAAACCAATGTCTATGGCGGGCTGGCGGTGGCGCTGCCCTTCATCCACGCGCGGCCGCGCTATTTCGGCGAGGTCATCGCAGAGCTGTTGTTCTGGCTCGGACCGGAGAAGATCCTGTTCGGTTCCGACTACGCGATCTGGACGCCGCGCTGGCTGGTCGAGAAATTCTGGGCCTACCAGATCCCTGAGGACATTGCCGCCGAACGCGGCGTGCAGCTGACCGACGAGATCAAGGAGAAGATTCTCGGCCTCAACGCCGCGCGTCTCTACAACATCGACGTCGAAGCCAAGAAGAAGGCGCTCGCCAGTTCGCCCTTCAGCATCGCGGCGGAGTAGGAGCCATGGCAACCGCCAGCGTTTCCGGCGACTGCCAGAAGGAACTCTGGCGGCGCCTTGGTGAGGTCAACGACCCGGAACTCGACGAACCCATCACTGAGATGGGTTTCGTCGAACGGGCTGATGTGACAGGCGATGGCAGCGTGGAGATAGATTTCCGTCTGCCGACCTACTGGTGCTCGCCCAACTTCGCGTTCCTGATGCTGGACGGCGTGCGCAAGGCGCTCGACCAGCTCTCCTGGGCGCCGGCCTATCGCGTCAAGCTGCACGACCACATATTCGCGGACGAGGTCAATCGCGGCATGGCGGAAGGCAAGACCTTCGGCGACATTTTCGCCGTGCTTGCCGAGGATCAGGATCTCGGCGCCTTGCGCGAAACCTTCGCAATGAAGGCATTCAAGCGGCGCCAGGAGGCAGTCCTGCGCGGCCTCAAGGCGCACGGTCTGACCGATCGCGAAATCCTTGGGATGGACCTGCCGGCCTATGACGTCGCGCGGTTCGCACCGGGCGAGGCAGCCAAACAGAAGCCGCGATACCGGGCGGCCCTGCTCGAGCGGTTTCCCGATCGCCGGGTGGATGATCCTGTCTTCGTGACCTGGGAAGGGCAGCGTATCCCGCACGGCGCACTCAGCGCCCACCTCGCCGAACTGCGCGGTGTGCGCATCAACATGGAGTTCAACGGCGCGCTGTGCCGGGGGCTCAAGCAGAGCAGATACAAGGAACTGGATGTGATCGACGGCGAACCGACGCTGGTGGATTTCATTCTGGATCGCGTGCCGGCGCGAACCGCGCCGACCGCCTGAAGCAGAACTGACAGCAACGGCCTCCCTCGCACGAGGCCCCCAACCAACAACCCGCCCGTAAGGCGGAAGGAGGAATCATGCCCAAGATAATGCTTCACAATTCCGACGCCCGCCGTGCTCTCGCCCGCGGCGTCTTCCGGCTCGCCGCCGCCGTCGAGCCGACGCTAGGCCCCAAAGGCATGAACGCCATGATCGACCGGCCGATCGGCACACCGATGGTGACCCGTGACGGTGTCAGCATCGCCTCCGAGATCGAGCTGCACGACCGTTTCGAAAACATGGGCGCGCAAGTCGTTCGCGAAGTCTCGATGCAGACTAACGAGATCGCGGGCGACGGCACCACGACCGCCATCGTGCTCGCCAACGCTCTGATCCAGGGTGGCGTCGAGGCGAATGAGCGCGGGGTGAAATCCGTTGACCTGTGCAAGGGCATCGACCTTGCCGTGGCGGCGGTGGTGGCAGCGCTCAAGGCTTCGGCGAAGCCCGCCAAGGGCAACGGCATCCTGGCGTCGGTCGCCAACATCGCGGCGACCAACACGAAGCTTGGCGCGCTGGTGGCTGAGGCACATCAGCGGGTAGGCGCCGAAGGCGTCATCACCACCGACTTCAGCGTCACCACCGAGACCACGCTCGATGTCGTCGAAGGCATGTCCTTCGAACGCGGCTATCTCTCGCATCACATGGTGACCGACCAGGAGAAGATGGAGGCTGTGCTCGAACGGCCTTACATCCTGATGACCGATCTCAAGATCAAGGAGCCCGGGCAGCTCGATGCGGTTCGCCGCATCGCCGACGAGGATGGCCGGCCGCTGCTGATCGTGTCCGAGGAGATGTCGCCGGAAGTGGTGGTGACGCTGCTCGGCAAGCAGGGACCTGGAAAATACCTCGTCGTCCATCCGCCGGAATATGGCCATTGGCGCAAGGCGATGATGGAGGATCTGGCCATCATCACCGGCGGCAAGGTGATCGCGCGCGATCTCGGCGGCCGGCTCGAGGATATCACCGCGGATGATCTCGGTACGGCCGACCGGGTGAAGACCAGTTCGTCCTACACCTCGATCATTCGTGGTGGCGGCGACCATGCCGCAATCGCCTCGCGTCGCGCGCAGGTGCAACGGCAGTACGAAGCCTCGCAGCCCAACATCGATCAGGACAAGCTGCGCGAACGCCTGGCCAAGCTCTCCGGCGGCACCGCGATCCTCTATGCCGGCGGCGTCACGCCGGTGGAGCAGAAACGCACCATCCAGCTGATAGAAGATTCGCTGAATGCGGTGCGTGCCGCGTCCGAGGAGGGCGTCGTCGCCGGCGGCGGTTCGGCGCTCGCCCAGATCGCGCCGCTGCTCGACAAGGTGGCGGCCGGTGTCGACGGCGATGTCGCCGAGGGCGTGCGCCTGGTGCGCTCGGTGCTGTCGCGGCCGCTCTGGCGTATCGCCGCCAATGCCGGTGCTGATCCGGAAGCGGTGGTGGTCGAGGTCACCCGCATCAATGGCGGCTACGGCTACAACGCGTCGACCGGCGCGTACCAGAACATGTTCGAGGCAGGGATCATCGATCCGGTCCGCGTCACCTACACCGCGCTTGCCAATGCAGCCTCGGTGGCGACGCTTATCCTGACCACCGAAACGCTGATTGGCGATCTTGCCGAGGATGAGGATCCGACGGCCGGGCCGGCGCGTGGCGGCGGCTCTGAAAAACTAGGCCGCGCCTGAAGCAATCCAGACAATCTCGACGTTGAAAGGATACGACGATGAAAGCTGCCAGACTCTACGAATACGATCCGAAGATGAACGTCCTGCTCAAGATCGAGGAGGTCAAGGCGCCGACGATCACCGCGCCCGACGAAGTGATCGTGCGAGTGGGTGCCGCAGGCCTCTGCCGTACCGACCTGCACATTATTGAAGGCGTGTGGAAGCCGACCATGGATCCCGAGGGAACGCTGTTGCCCTACATCATGGGCCACGAGAATGCCGGCTGGGTCGAGGAGGTCGGCAGCGGCGTCAGGTCGGTCAAGCGCGGTGACGCGGTGATCTGCCATCCCTTCCGTTCGTGTGGCATCTGCCTCAACTGCCGCCATGGCGAGGACATGTATTGCGATAACGGCCAGTTTCCCGGCCTTGGCATGAATGGCGGCTTCGCCGAATATTTCATCACCAGCGAGCGTTCGCTGATCAAGCTCAATGCCAACATCACGCCGATCGAGGTGGCGCCGCTGGCCGATGCCGGCATCACCGCCTACCGCGCCGCCAAGCGCGCCGCAAAGCTCCTGCGGCCAGGCAGTTACTGCGTGCTGCTCGGCATAGGCGGGCTCGGCCATATCGCGCTGCAATCGCTGCACGCGATTTCGGGTTGTCGCATCATCGCCGTCGACCGGGAGCCGGCGGCGCGGGTGCTGGCCAAGGATCTGGGCGCCGATTTCATTCTTGATGGCGGGCCGAATGTCATCGAGGAAGTCAGCCAGATCACCGGCGGCGGCGCCCATGTGGTGATCGACTTTGTCGGCGAGCTCGGCGTCGAAAACATCTGCTGGAAGATGGTGCGCAAGGGCGGACAATTGTTCGTCGTCGGCTATGGCGGCAACATCAACGTGCCGACCGCACATCTCGTCATCGAGGAGATCAACATCGGCGGCAGTCTGGTCGGCAATTTCACCGAGCTTGTCGAACTGATGGAGCTCAACGCCGACGGTAAGGTGAAGATGCACTACACCGAGTACAACCTCGCCAGCATCAACACCGCGCTCGACGATTTCAAGAACCGGCGTTTCACCGGCCGTGGCGTCATCGTGCCCTGAAACAACCGGACCGGATTCCGAACGAAGCCCGGTCGCCAGTCCGATTTATCGGCCACAACTTCCCAACCCCATGGCGCAAATGCCATGGGGTTCCTTTTTGTGCTGCGCATCAGATAAAACCGCGCCGGATGCCGTATTGGCCGAGCTTGCGATAGAGTGTCGGCCGCGAAATGCCGAGCCGCAGCGCAACCTTGCTTAGATTGCCGGCCTCCGCGACAAGCGCATTCTTGATCGCCTGGCGTTCCGCATCCTCGAAAGAGTACACCGGTGTTTCGAGCATGGCCGTGGGATGGTCGCTGTGCATGGCCATGCTGTTGCGATTGCCCGCACTGATTTCTCCGGGAAGGTCTTGCAGTTCGATCGTGCCGCAGCGCGCCATTATGTGCAGCCGCTCGACCAGGTTCTTCAGTTCGCGCACATTTCCCGGCCAGCGATAGGCCAGCAGCGCGTCGGAAGCTTCGTTTGAGAACTCCAGCGGATCGTTGCCTCCCAGCTTCGCGATCTGCCGGTTGAAATGCTCGATCAGCAGCAGCACGTCGTCACCGCGTTCTCGCAGGGGCGGGACATGGATCGAGACCGCACCGATGCGGTAGTAGAGATCGCTGCGGAAGCGTCCGGCCGCGACCTCCTGCTTGAGATCGCGATTGGTCGAGGCGACCAGTCGCACGTCTACCGGCCGACCCCTGGAGTCGCCGATGCGGTGGACCACGCGCTCCTCCAGGACACGCAACAGGAAGGGCTGGATTTCGAGCGGCAACTCGCCGATCTCGTCAAGACTGAGCACGCCGCCATTGGCCAGTTCGAAGATGCCCGGCTTGCCGTCGCGCGAAGCTCCGGTAAAGGCGCCTCCCACATGGCCGAACAATTCGCTGCCGAACAGCTCTTTGGTGATTGCGCCACAGTTCATGGCGATGAATGGATCGTTTTCGCTGCGCCGGCTGCCGGCATGGACCAGCCGCGCAAACAGCTCCTTTCCGACGCCGGTTTCGCCCTCTATCAGCAACGAAGTGACCCCGTTCGAGCCGGCCACCCGGGAGGCGACATCGACAGCGGCCAGCAATTTTTCGCTTTCGCCGACGATCATCGCCGCGGCTGCCCGCAGGTGTTTGTTGCCCTCCCGGCTTGTCACCGTGATGCTGGAGACGGCTGGCACCGAGGGAAACACAAGAGCCGCGCCCCGAAGGTCGCCGTCGAGCTTCAGTGGCGTGACATGGCAGGATCGCAGATGCGGCGGCAGCGCGTTGGCGAGATCGGTGTCGGAGCCCGAGACCGGCAGGTTCATGAGCCAGCGACCACGGCCCGGTTCCATCGGGCCGTCCATCATCTCCGTCGCGTCGCCGTTGGGCACGTTGTTGCAGAAGATCGCGCGGCCACGATGGTCGACGATTACCAGCCCATCCTTCCGGCGGTAGCTGGGCGCAGAGGAAATGAAGGCTTCGAGCAGACGGGTGCGCTGCTCTTGCTGCTGCTCGGCAAGCGCCTTTTCGATTTGCCTGGCAGTGGCGGCGACGAGGGCCGTGTTGTGCGGCCGGAAGATCGGCGAATAGCCTGACAGATCGACGACGCCGATGATCTTGCCGTCCAGCGGATCGCGAATCGGCGCGCCGGCACAGGTCCAGGATTTGATACCGGCGCAGAAATGTTCGGCGGCGTGGACGAAGATCGGCTCACCGGTCCACAGTGCCGTGCCGATGCCGTTGGTTCCAACGGCGTCCTCGTTCCATTTGCCGCCAACGGCCAGATGAATATCCATGCCGTCATGCAGTGTCTTCTTGTCGCCGATGGCATCGATCAGTACGCCGTCGCCGTCGGCAAGCACCAGCATCGCTCCCGTACCGTCCAGCAACCGGCCAAGCGAGGCGAATGATCGCCTCGCCGCCGATAGCAGTTCGGCATTGGCACGGGTCAGATACTCGATCTCGTTTCGGTCGCTGCTCAGCGGCGCTTCGATGCCCTGCGCATTGATGCCGCCAGTAGCGCTGCGATACCAGGAATCGTGAATCAGCGAGCGAACATGGACCGGATCGCGAGCGGATGTCGGCTCGTCGGAGAGAAAACTCTCCCAGGCGCGCATGGTGGCGCGCTCATCATAGTCGATGTTGTCCAGAGCCAGCTGTCCGGTGGCCATCGACGCACGCGTCGGAAGCGCATCGCTTTTCATCGATTGGTGCCGCTCGCGTGTTTCATTCAGTCATCACAGTACCTTTTGGGGTATGCCATTTCTGTATGCTTCGCGGGTTGGACGTCCACAGCGACGCCCGAATGCCGACGGTCAGTCGATGCCGAGTTTCGCGCCGATGTCGGCGGCAAGCTGTTCTTCGGTATAAGTCGCGGTCAGCCGCGATCCGTCCAGGTTGGCAAGCGCCTCGGCGATGGTTTCATCGACCGGAGAGAAAAAGCCGTTCTGCTTTGTTGCCAGGACGAAGATCTGCTCCCCATTCCGGGTGCGGACATCGCCGATATGATGAAGTTGGCGGCCGGTGTTCTGATCCTTGGAGATCACACGGCCGTTCATGGTGACGCGGATGGACGGGCTCGCTTCGGCGGCCGTCGCCGCGCTGCCGCCAACATGGATGATCAGCCCTTCAGGCTTCGGTTGCTGGCGCGGCTGCCTGGAGGCGGAGTAGCCACCGCCGCTGATCTGGTCGGCAAGGCGAACGATGGTCGAGCGGTTCTGCTCGATCAGCCGCCTGACCTGAACATCCTCGCGCCGCGGGCCGTCCCGCTTGGAGATGATCTCGACCATGAATCCTCCCAGATTCGTTGGCTTGGCAGTGCCCAGGATACGGGTCATTCTTATTTGCAGCGAACCCTACACTGCCATCGCTGGATCCGCCATCCACAATAGGTAGCGCTGAAATTCATCTCGGTGGTAGCAGGTGGCTGCTACACGGGATTTCCGGCGCTCCAGTACGGATGAGGCAAACGTGCTGGCTAAGGCCCTGGGCGGTTGGACCGCCCTGCCGATTGTCGACCGGATATAGGCGGCGCTTCAGAGTTAGTGGCGCAGGTGCGACAATTGAAATCCAGGCTTGTGTTCGACACCGGATAACAGCGATTCCGCCGACCGGAACATCTCTTCGAATTCCAGTTCGTTTTCAAACACCACGCCGCCGACGCTGATGGTCAGGGTATCCTCGGTTCCTTTCGGAGCGAAATAGGCCTGCGCCACGCGCGCCCGGATACGCTCGCCAATTTCCTTGGCATCGTCTTCCGTCGCACCGGGCAGAAAGACCCCGAACATGGAGGTTCCGATGCGGCCCACCAGATCTTCCTTGCGCACCGATGACTGGATGGTCGCGGCTATGAGCCGCAAGGCTTCGTCACCCCAGTCCAGCCCGAAGCGCAGATTGATGGACCTGATGTGTTCGGGATGAACGACCAAGAAGGCGCCGGATCTTGGACCGGACGATTCCGGCCTGGTTGTTCTCCTGTCGACCATCGACGTGAAGACCGTGCGGTTCAGGCAGCCTGTCAGGCTGTCAAAGGTCGCCGACTTGTTGAGTTCTCTTCGATAATGGCCGAGCTCGATCCGCTGCAAGCCAATGAACAGGAGAAGCGGGCCACCGATAATGACCGGCAACAGGGTCGCTGTGACCATGCTGCGGCCGAACGGCGTCAATGTTTCCGAGAACAGAAGCAGATAGTTGAGGCCAACTGAAAGCAGCAAAATTCCCGCCGATCCCAAGGCGGTAAGCCATGCGACGTGTTTCCATTGCTGGGGCGATCTATTCGCCATCGGTGTCATCATTAGTCAATCTCCCGCCTGATCGACTATCATAGGCCATGGTGCTGCACATTCAGTTTCGAGGAATCATACAATTTGAGTAATGGCGCAATCGCCTACCATCGGCCGAAACCTGGCCTTCAACGCAAGGCTGCGCTGGCAACGGTAGCGACACCGAATTGTCGGCTATTGTGGCGGGCCGAATATGCCCATCTCGGCACCCTTGGCCGTTGCCTCCGCCTTGCCGTAAATGCCACTTGCCAAGGCCGTCGCCCAGCCGTTGGAGACAAGCCAGGCACCGACATCCTGTTTGCCCAAATTGCACGGTGCGGCAATGGCGAAACGATCGATCTCCGGCGGCACGACGCATTTAAGCGCCCGACCGCGCAGCCATGAATTGAAAGCCGCCCGAGCACGTTGGCCGCAAGGCCAAGCGACGTCGCGAAACGAACAAGCCTTGTCCAGGTCGATGCCCTGGACCCCGCTGATGGCTACCGTGCGTCCCATGGATTCGAAGGTCGCCGACGAGGTGACAACCGGTTGGTACAGCAGGACCGCTGGCCAATCCTTTGGCATCCGCAGCCCTGCAGGTGCTGCCTGGCCAAGCTCGCTGAGCGGCGGGCGCGGCTCTACCCGTTCGATTTGTGCCGGATCAAGTTGTGGCGGCGCGATAAGGTCCTGAGCAATCTTGCGTGCCCGCCCTCGCCATGGCGTATTGGCGACGGTCGCAACCGGTCGCGTTGGCTGGCCATCGTTGATGGATTGGCGTGGCGCTGGTACCGGTCGATCGATGGAAAGCAGATCGGCGGCTCGGACGATCAACAAGACCCCGGTCAGAAGCAGCAGGCTTCCGAGCAACACCACCAAACGATTGCGCCTCAGCCAGCCCATCAACTCAAGCAGATCCCAGGGGGTCTTGCCCCTCAGTACCCCGACGTCGATTTGGCGACCAGTTTGAGCGCACCTTTTTGAACCTGATAAAAGGGCATGGATCGCTCACTGGAGCCGTCCGCCCGAAACCGGAACAAGCCGGTCGATCCGCGAAATCCGCTCCGATTTTCGAGCACCTGCTTGTTGAAGCCGCCGGGGCCGACCGCACTTGCAATCCCCGCTGTCAGGGCGACCATATCATAGGCGTAGGCGACATTGGCGTCGGCCGGATAATTGTAGGTCGTCTTGAAGCGGTCGGCGATTGGCCCGGTTTCGCTAGGATCGAGCGTGGCGATGTAGGATCCTTCAAACAGCGGTTCGATCGGATGTTCCAGCCAGCGGTTGGTTCCAACGACGGCGACTGCTTTTCCAGGAATGCCTTTCGATTTGAGCGCCGCAAGGATCTGCGACGGGTTATCGTCGCCGCTGGCGATGACGATGGCATCGGGAGCATCGACCAGTGAGCTCATGTCGTTGACCGCTTTTGTGCCGCCGTCACCGGCCGAATACGGAAGGGTGACGGCGAGCGTCGCGCCATAGATGCTGAGGCTGTTGGCGACCCGCTTTTCAACCGCGCTGGCATTCGCGCCGGCCGCGACGAGCAGCACGAACTTCTTGCTGCCTTTGGCCGCCAGGCCGGCCGCGCCCGCGGCCGCGCTGTCGGCCTCGCTGAGGCGCGCCGCATAGACGCCCGGGCCACCGGCGAAATTGTCGGCCAGCGCCAGCACTGGCGGCCGCTGCGATCCCGACAGCTTGGCTATGTGCTGAGCGGCCCCAAGCTCGACCGGGCCGATGACAATCTTGGTTCCAGTGGTGATAGCCTTCACCGCCAATTCGCTGGCGTGCGCGCTGTCGCCCTTGGTGTCCTCGACCGTGACCGTGAGCAGTGCATTGCCAAGGTCGGCCATCGCCAGCTTGGTCGCATCGAGCATCTTTCTGCCGCTTTCGCCGACGTTACCTGGGGCCGACAAAGGCAGCAGCATCGTGACCTTCGTCGATCCGGTGCCGAGCGACTGCGTGGCTTGGGCCGGGCCGGCAGCGGCGCCGGCGGCCGGCGCTCCAGGTGCGGCGATCGCCGCCGGATCGAGCGCATCCGAGACGCTGCCTTTCGACTGGCAGCCCGATATTATGCCCGCGAGCGCAAAGACGATCGCCCATGTCCACGAACTGTGGCCCTGCCGGCCAGATTCCATGATGCCTCCCCTCCGCCGGTTGTTTGTCCCGGTCTCATCCCATTCATCTTACGGCAGACTTGTCTCGCCGTCCTTGTAATTGCTGGACCATGGTTTAGAGCAAGTCCAGGAAAAGTGTGAAGCGGTTTTCCCGGGAAAAGCGCGTAGCGCTTTCCCTTGGGAATTGCGTCAAAACAAGGAGTTAGAGCAGTTCGCCGTTTCCACGAAACGGTGGACTGCTCTAACCGTTGAAGAGTCTTGCCCGGAGCGCCTTGATCACTCTGGCTTGCCCGGCGCTTCGATAGTCCGCGCACTTCATGTATCGCGGCCCGGGCACGAACAGCCGGCGCACGCAAATCCGCTTGGCCGTGGCAGGGGCGCCGTCATCTCCTGCTGTCGGGAATGCGGAGAAGCCAAACGTCGCCACCGGAAGCGGCCCGGCGACAGTGACACCTTCTCTCGCCAGGATCGCACGCGTACGCCGGCAGTAGCGGACCGAAAGTTCGGAGAACCGGGTTTCACCATGCCCGGCGCGATACTTCATGACGGTGGTGCAGAGATCGCCTGCGGCAAGGCTGTTTGCCTGCGCCAGATATCTGACGCCGAGCGCGATGTTGGTCGCCGGCGCACCAAGCTCATCGAGCGAACCGCGAAAGCCGAGCATTCGCGCCGTTCCCGGCATTACCTGCATCAAGCCGACTTCGCCGTCGGCGCCGTGCACATCGGGATCGAAACCGCTCTCGATCTCCATCACCGCGTGCGCCAGCAACGGCTCCATGCCGTAGAGCGACGCCTGACATGTCGCGAATGCCTTGAATGTCTCGCGCGTCCATTCCGGGGCGGCGTCGCAGCGGGCCGGCCGCGTCAAGCCGGACGGTCTCTCCAGGCCAGGTCGTTCCAGCCAGTTGGCGCGGGCTTGCGTGGCAAGCTGACCAAAACCGGTCAATGCGATCGCCGCAGCGATCGCCTTCGTCGATCGTCCGCCGACCATCGGGTCAGCCAACCGGCACGGCCAGATCCCTTCCGGTCAGTTCATGTACTCGACCATGCGGTCGTGGAAGCATTCACACTTGTTGAGGGTGTCTTCGTCTTTGTAGTTCGTCTTGAGATAGCCGTAGGCCATGCCGCAGGCGACCTTGGCTTCCGATGCCCAGACGAAGGCGGGGCGCGAAGAGTTGATCCATTCCGAGCTGTTGGCGACAGCCACCGACTCGTCCATCAGCTTCACCACCTCGGACTTGAGATCGACAATGTTGTCGTTCAGCACCAGGTTCGACGTGCCGACCGTGCGGCAATAGTCGGCCACCGGCCCTTCGATGATGTCGGCGGCGTAACCCGTTGACCCAACTGCCAGCAACAGCGTCGCAGCGGAAACCAGCAGTCTTGCAGAACGTTTCATGATGAACTCCCCTCGATATTAGCAATGTATAACATGATCGCGTGGCCACGCGCCATGCCGTTAAACCACGTTTGCCGTCGTCGTATGCTGGGCTATGCCGTCGTCGTAGAGCAGCGTGATCGTGTTGGCCGCAGGGTGGTTCTGCAGCGTCGCGACGTCGACGAAATTGGCGCCGCCAGTTGTGCCGTTTGCATCGACGCTGAGCGTGCCCGTCGCCGCATCATAGTTGACGAAGTCGCCGACATTGGCGCCGCCAGGTGCTGTGTCGAAGAGAGACGTCAGGTCGATCTTGTCGCCCTCGGCACCATTGAAGTCGGTGATGAGATCGTTGATGTCGAGGTTCTCGAGCTTGAACGTGTCAGCTCCGATGCCGCCGGTAAGCGTATCCTGCCCAGGACCGCCGATCAGCAGGTCATTGCCGGCTCCGCCAATAAGAGTGTCGGTGCCGCCGCCGCCGTTCAGCGTGTCGGCGCCAAGGCCGCCTGCGAGATAATTGGCCCCGGCATTGCCGAACAGATAATCATTGCCCGAGCCGCCGATCAACCCCTCGATGCCCGTGAGAGTATCTCCGGTGGCATCACCGCCGCCGATCGTGCCAAGCCCCGGATCGCTGAATGTCACCGGCGCCCCGGATGCATGCCCGTCGTCGGCCAGATGGATCGAGACCGCCGCCAAACTGCCCGTATAGTCGGCAATGTCGGTTCCGGCCCCACCCGAGATCGTATCGGTATGCGTGCTGCCGGCGATCACGTCGTTGACCGTTCCGGCAAAGCCGGGAAGGGTGAAGGATCCGCCCGAGCTCGCGGCCACCTGATGGATGTCCAGGGATTGGGTTGAACTCACGTCGCCGTCCCCATCCACCGCACTAACCTGAAAATGCAAGGTCGTGTCGGATGGCAATATGGTTTGAGATATGTCGACCGCCGACAACCTCATTTTCGCGCCGGGATCGCCAGTTATGGAAATCAGGTTGAAGTCAATCGCAGGGTCGATAACCAGATGCCCACCTACGACTGTCGCCGTTCCGTTTTCGGTTTGGCCAGTCACGGAGTTGGTCGCTGTCCAATGAACTGAACCAGAGCCGTTGTTCACGTTGAAATTGAGGCTGCCGATGAGTTTTGGGTTAAGCGTCGGAGCATCATTGCCCGCGGTAGCGGAGGTATGAAACTCCATGGTGAAGTTCTCACCATTCTCGACAAATTGATCAGCCACCCCGAAGCCTTGCGTCGAAGAATTGACGCCGGCCCCACTACCGGTGAACTCGATCAAGCCATCCGGGGTTTCAAGGAAAGGTGTTGGACCACCCGGCGACAATCCCGAGAGGGTTTGGGTTACGGTTGTTGCCGCGTCGGGTGTGATAAGCGCAAAGGCGTAGGTGCCATCTGGATGAACAGTTAGCGAATAGATGTCAGTTCCGCTGGAGGACTCAGCCAGCAGCACCGTCGTTCCGTCAGCCTGGACCGTCGTGGTGTAGCTCACCCCTGTGATTGCTGGCCCGATAATGTTGAAATGGTTGATGCCATCCGCCCCCGGAACCAATGCAAACGTCCCATTGACCGTCCCAATCTCGTTCGGAATCGTGCCTGACATAAACGCGCCTAAAGTCGGCACGTCGTCGGTGACGTCGATGGTGATGGTGTTGGTGATGGTGTTGCCGTTGGCGTCGGTGGCCTGGTAGGTGAAGGTCTCGACGTTGTTGACGGTGTTGGTGCCGTTGTTGGCGTCGACGCCGTCGACCGGCGAGGTCAGCGTGTAGCTGTAGGTGCCGTTGGCGTTGAAGGTCAGCGTGCCGTGCGTGCCGACGGCGTTGCTCACCAGTGCGTAGGTGTAGGGACCGGTGCCGCCCGACACATTGTCGACGACGGTGCCGGCAATGGTCTCTGCCGTGCTCGACGGGTTGGAGCCGATCGGCAGCGCCGCCTCGTTGACCGTCAGGTCGTCGTTGGAGGCGGCCAGGCCGCTGTCCGACAGGTTGATGGTGAGCGTCGTCGTCGACAGGTCGCCGTCGCCATCCATGATGGTGTAGACGAACGTCTCCGTCGCGCCTGCCGGCGGGACCACGTTGGGCAGGCCGTCATAGCTGTAGGAGCCGTTGGCCTGCAGCGTCAGCGTGCCGAAGCTGCCGTTGATCGCCGTGTTGATACCCGTCGTCACCGCCGTCGTGGTGTCGCCGCCCGCAACGCGAACGCCGACAACGCCGCCGCCCGCCGCCGCGCCGTCGGCGCCGAACACGTCGTCCGTGGCATCCGTCAGCACGTTGCCGAGCACGATGCCGCCCTCGACACCGCTGTTGGTGTTCGAGTTCGCCGTCGGCACGTCGTCGACGATGTTGACGGTCAGCGTGCCATTGGTGCTCTGCAGATCCTGATCGGTCAGCGTTACGGTAAAGTTCTCGAACAGATTATTCTGGCCCTGAATGGGGTCATGCGCCTGGTTGTCGAGAAGCGTGTAGGTGTAGCTCACCTCGCCGGTGCCGGCGTTGTAGGCCGTGACAGTCAGCGTGTTGCCCAGCGCAGTGGTGAACGAGCTACCCGTGAACATGCCGTTGGTGATGAAGGTGTGGCCGTCGATCGCCAGCGAGGCGATGCCGTCGGGCGAGGAGATGGTGAAGGTGCCGCCCTGCGTCGTGCTCTCCTTGGAGCTGTCCGACCCATCCGATTCGTCAAGCCCGCGGCTGGCCAGCAGGTCGTCCTCGTTGACGATGACGTCGCCGCCACTGGCCTCCGGCGTCAGGTCCGTGATCTCCGGCGTCGAGTTGCCGATCGAAATCGTCAGCGTGGTGTGCGAGGTGTCGCCGTCGCCGTCCTTGATCGTGTAGGTGAAGACGTCGTTGACGCCGCCGGGCGTGCCTGCATCGCGAACGTAGCTGTATGTGCCGTCGGCGGCCAGCGTCAGCTTGCCGTAGGTGCCTTGGATTTCGACGCCGAGCGTGGCTGCATTGTCGACAGCGGCATTGGTGTTACCAGCCTGGACGCCAACCACTGTCGCGCCGTCAGCGCCCTTGGTGTCGGCAACGCCGTCCGTGGTGTTCGCGTCGATCGCGTCCGTACCGCCGACAAGCACATTGCCTGTCGCGGGGCCAAACTGGCCTGCGGCGATGCTGTCCGTGTCGGCAACCGCCGTCGGCACGTCGTCGACAATGGCGACGGCAAAGGTAGTGCTGGCCGAATCGCCGTCGACATCCGTAACTGTGATGCTGAAATTGTCCGGAACCGTGTCGTTGGGATTGAATCCGTCCCCCTGAAGGGGATGAGTGACCGATTCGGTCACCGTGTAATTGTATTCGATAGCACCCGTGCTCGGATTGTAGGAGACGATCGTCAGGTAGCCGAAATCGCCCGGGATCTGCTGGCCGACACCGGTAACGGTGACGCCGTTGATGACGATCGACCCGATACCATCCGGTGCGTCGATGCTGATCGTTCCGATGCCGGAGGTTTCAGCGTTACTCGGCGCGTCGCTGCCAGGTGATTGTGACGGGCCGCCGTCGATACCGGTTTCGCTGGCCGCCTGGTCCGGGGTGAGCAATGATGTGGCCACCACTGAAACTGGCCTGTCGACGACAGACGGGAAGAGTTCGCGCCGATCCAGAAGCCCAAATTGCAGAGCCGTGGGCGGCAACAGTGCCGACAGGTCAAACCCGTCGCCGATGCCACCGGGGGGAACCGAAAAGTCTGCGCCCGCACTTGGGTTCGGACCGCCCGGACCGGCCGATATGGAACCATCGGCGCCGAAGGCGACATCGACATGGCTTGCTTCAAGCGCTGCCAGCAAGGCAACGCGCGGTACCTCGACGTCGCCAATGATGAACGTCGGCACGTTCAAGGCGCCATCCTTGATCACGATGACCGAACCATCAGCCTGTTCGAGCACGAGGTTGTGGCCGTCGACCTTGATGTTGTCGATCGAGACGTCGGCCGGAAGCTTTACCACGTTGCTGGCGTCGGCCACGTATTCATGGGGCGCAGCTGCCGCTGGGGCCTTCGCCTCCGCAGGTGCATCTTGTTTGACGGGCGCGCCGCTGCCGACATCGACCGGTACGGGCTCGGCAGGCGCCGCCTGGGCGGCTTGCGCTATCTGCGTCCCTGCCTGCGACGGCGAGCCGCCGCGTTCAGAGGCAGAGTGCTCGTCCCAGGAATTCGAGACGGTGTCCAATTCGTTACTGTTCGTCATAACCAAACCCCTCCGGTATTTCCCGGGAAGAGACAGTGACTGCCTCTGCTTTGCAACTATCCTGTAATCAATTTCATATATTCTGATATAACTGTCTCGGCATTTTTTCCACGTGGTAAACACCAGACATATAACCTGATATACATTGGCAGGGCCGTGGCCCCGTTTGATATCCGTCAGTCGGGATGGGTTGGCAAAAAGTAGTATAAAATTGAATAAAATTTTATGCAAAATAGATGTTCCGGGTTGCCGGAAACTTATCCACCTTCCTTTCCAGTAATTTGAGACAAGATTGGTAGCGTCCACAGTCAAAGGTGGGCGTTATGAAAAAAGAAAAATCTGCCCCGGGGATAACCGGGCTCAAGCTGCTCCTGCTGGCAATGGGCATCGCAAGCCTGCCGCAGCCATCATCCGCGAGTGCCGTTGCCGCGGATGCCGGCGCTGTCGCTGGAATGCTGGCGGCGGTCGAAACCCCGCCCAGTCTCGGCGGCGTTTCGCTGCTGCGGCCACAGCCTTGGCAGCCTGTTTCGGCCTACAGGATCGGCTTGATTTTCGGTAGCTATGGTCCTGTAGCCGTTAATGAAAAGCGCGATCCTGCGATTGCACAGGACGACGCCGGGATCGACCCGATCCAGACGGCGGCGATCATTCCCGGCGTGTTCGGTTCGGTTGCCCTGTCGATGCGCAATTTCCCGGTCTCGGCGCGCTGGGCGCCTGTCTATAAGGCAATTGTCGAGTGCACCGCGGGCAGTGCATGCGAGCGCAAGAACAGCACCTTTGCCGGGATCGTCGAGGCAGCCCGGGACAAGCGCTTCATCGACAAGCTGTCCTTCGTCAACTCAAGTATAAATCGCGCGATCGCCTACAAGAAGGACAGCGTGGTTTACGGCAAGCTCGACTACTGGGCCAAGCCCTCGGAAATCCTCGAGCGCCGGGCAGGGGACTGCGAGGATTTCGCTATCCTCAAGATGGCGGCGCTGCTGCGTGCGGGCATCCCGGCTCAGAGCATGTCGCTGGTTGTCTTGCAGGATCGCAAGCGCGGGTTCTTCCATGCCGTGCTGTCGGTCAGCACCGGCAGTGGCGTCTTCATTCTCGACAGTCTGAGC
Organism: Mesorhizobium sp. CNPSo 4684; assembly: GCF_057784315.1. Lineage (NCBI taxonomy): Bacteria > Pseudomonadati > Pseudomonadota > Alphaproteobacteria > Hyphomicrobiales > Phyllobacteriaceae > Mesorhizobium > Mesorhizobium sp. CNPSo 4684. The sequence continues at coordinate 147,798 of NZ_JBWLUX010000012.1, forward strand.
AATGTCGTTTCGCGCGACAGCGATCTGCCGAGCTACGTGCCGCTGTATTCGTTCAGCACCGACCGCGCATGGATCCATGGCGCAAAGACCGGCTCTGCGCAAATCGCCGATATCAAGGGCGGCCTTTCGACGGTCGCGCCGGGCGAAGGTCTGCAACAGTAAGTATGCCGTCAGGGTGTCTTGGGCGCCCTAGCCGCCGAAGACGAACGCCATCAGCAGTTCCGGCTCGACCACCGGCGCCCGCACCGCGTTCAGTTGACCCCGGTAGCGGCGGTCACCGGCGCCGATGACGAAACCGGTGGCGACCGGCGTCTCGCCATTGGCCTCGAGCCTGGCGAATATGTCGGCGACATGGAGGTCCAGAGCCAGCTTGAGGTCGTGGCGCGTGTCCTCGTTCGGCGCCGCCGGCAATTGACGACGCACCAGTTGCTGGAACGGCGCATTGAAGGTCAGGATCTTCTTCGACGATGACAGTGCAAAGGCCGGCGAGGGACAGGCGACCAGAATGGCGTTGATGGTCTTGATCGACGCCAGCCGCTGCAAGGTTAGGTTCTCGTCGGCCAGTCCACGCATGCAAGCTACGCGGATTGCCGATGTCAGGTTTCCGGTGTTGGCGTGGCTCTCGGCGATCTCTTCGATCAGCATGCCGATCGTGCATTTCCGGTTTTCGGCCATTTGCTTCAGCGAGGTCCAGAACGCACGCTCCAGACGAATGCCGCGGCGCGTGCCGTGGCGACGCGAACCTGATAGTAGGGTTCGCCAGTCTTCTGGTCGACCAGGCTGTCGGCGGTGATGTTCGAGACCTTGCCTTCGATGCCGCCGAAGATCGAGAAGTCATAGGCAGTCACCTTGATCAGTGCATCCTGCCCCGGCCGGATGAAGGCGACGTCTCGCGGTGAAACCCGCGCTTCGACCAGCAGGGTCTCGGAGGTCGGCACGATGCCCGCGACGACGGCGCCGGGCTGGACGAACGCGCCGACCGTGTTGATGTCGAGCGTGTTGACGATACCGTCGACAGGCGACCGTATGTCGGTGCGCGCCACCTTGTCGGTGGCACCGCGTATCGTCTCATCCACCACCGAGAGGTCGGCGAGCGCCTGTGTCAGGTCGCTGAGCGCTTCCTGTTGCAGCTGCAGGCCGAGTTCATCGACCTGAAGCTGGGCTTCCGTGATGGCCGACTTGGCTTTCTTGATGGTTTCGCCGGCGAGTGCCAGCTGACCATTGAGCTCGGTCTGCTCGCGCTCGACGCGGAGTTGCTCGGTTCGCGCCATCAGGCCTTTCTTGACCATCGCTTCGACCAGCTTCGCCTCCTGGTCGCTGACGGCCAGATTCTTGGTGAGGCGATCTGCATTGGCGTTGGCCTCATCCAGTTCCTTCTCGCGCTGATCGAGGCGCGACTTGAGAACCGATAGCTTGACTTCGAAGTTGTCGCGGCGCGCGATGAGCAGCTTCTGCTCGTTGTCGCAGATTTCCGGCGCGACGTTCTGGATCTCGGACGGGCAGGGAAATGCGCCCTCGAGATTGCCGGTCTGTTCGAATTTGAGCCGTGCAATGCGCGTCTGCAGCGCCCGCGCCTTGGCCTGCTGCTCGCCAAGGCTTGAGGTGTTGAAGGTATTGTCGAGGCGAATGATGAGGTCGTTCTTCTTGACGATCTGCCCGATCTTCACAGCGATTTCCTGAACAACGCCGGGCTCGCTGGCCTGGATGATCTGGGTCTTCGACGCGGGTATGATTTTGCCGTCGCCGCGTGCGATTTCATCGACCTCGGCAAAGGACGCCCAGGCGACCGAACTCGCAAAAAGCGCTCCGATGATGAATATCGACGCCGACGCAAAAAGCGGCGGGCGGTCTTGCCTGGCAAGCATTTCCCATGCCCCAACGTATTGAATGCACTCAACAAGTCTGTTTCTGTCAGGCGCTCGTTCTCTGCAGCGCCTGTATTACTTGGTCTTTCGGTCCATCGGCAACGATCTTGCCCTGCTCGATGACAATCAGCCGGTCGGCCAACTCTAGCATGCTGAAGCGGTGCGTCGAAACGATCAGCGTCGTGCTGCGATCGAAGGCCACCTTGAGCTGCTTGATCAACTGGCGCTCGGAAGCCAGATCCATCGAGCCGGACGGCTCGTCCAGGAAGACGATTTTCGGTTTGGTCAGCAACAGGCGGGCAATTGCCATTGTCTGCCTCTGGCCGCCCGAGAGATTGGTGCCGCGCTCGCCGACATTCATGTCGTAGCCGCGCGGATGGCGGGAGACGAAATCGTCGACGCCGGCAGCCTTGGCCGCTTCGACGATCTGTTCATCGGTCGCCTCCGGATACGCCATCAGCAGATTTTCCTTGATGGTGCCCGAAAACAGATCGTTGGCCTGCGCGACGATACCGACCGCGGCGCGAACCTCCGACGGGTGGTATTGGCGGATGTCGATGCCGTCCAGCAGCAGCTCGCCGGAGGTCGGCAGGAAGAGCCTGCCGATCAGCCGACCCATGGTCGTCTTTCCCGAGCCTATGCGGCCGATGATGCCGATCCGCTCACCGGGCTTCACCGAGAAATTGACGCCGGTCAGAACTTCGTTTTCGGAACCCGGATAGACAAAGCCGACGTTCCTGAACGCCATCGCGCCATTGCGAATGGGGCGGTTGACGAAACCAACCGTGTCCGGCCGATCCTCCGGCTGCGCCATGATCGAATTGACAATTCGCAAGGAGAGCATTGCCTGACGAAGTCTGGACAAGGTGATAGCGATCTGCCCAAGCGGAGCCACCGCCCGGCCCGCCAGCATGACGGTGCCGATGATGGCGCCGGTGGAGACATGTCCTTCCGAAAAGGCATAAGCGCCGGCCACGATCAGGGCGACGGTCACCAACTGCTGGATGGCCTGCGTTATGTTGCCGGCGGCAGCCGAAAGCTGCTTGATCTTCTCGGAGGTGTTTGATGCGTTCTTGGAATGCTCTGCCCATTTTCGCAGAAGATACGCCTCTGCCCGCAACGACTTGATGGTCTCAAGCGTGGAGATGGATTCAACCAGCAGGGCCTGGCGTTGCGAAGCCTCGTTCATGGACGCGGCAACGCGTTTGCCGATACGCCGTTGTGTGATCAGCCCGACGATCACGGAGGCGACAAAGGCAATGGCCGGTATGATGACCAGCCAGCCGCCTATCGCATAGATGACAAGAAGAAAGACGAAGACGAATGCAGTGTCGATGAAGACGCTGACGGTGTTCGACGTGAAAAACTCGCGTACGAACTCGTACTGCGTCACCCGATTTGCATATTCGCCGGTTGAGCCGGGCCGTGCCGACAAGGACGAGTTCAGCACCTTCTCGAACAGCATGTAGGAAATGCGAAGATCGGCCTTGCGCCCGGCATAGTCGATCAGCGACGCTCTGGCGGTCTTCAAGAGCAGGTCGAACAGAATGACCGCGCCGATCCCGATCGACAGCACCCAGAGCGTCGATATCGCCTTGTTCGGCAAGATCCTGTCGTAGACATTCATGGTGAAGATCGGCGAGGCAAGGGCCAACAGATTGATGAATACCGCCGACAGGATGACCTTCGAATAGGTGCGCCAGAATGGCCCCATCGTTCCGGTCAACCAATGTCGCCGCTCAATCTTGGCCGCCGAACCGACGCTCATCCCCTCGACCGCGTTGGCATAGGTTATCGAGAAGGAAACGCCGCCGCTTATGTAGCTTCCGGCAAGTTCGGATTTACTGATGGTTGTGCGCCCGTCCTCCTGGGCAGCGGTCGTAAATCCACCGTCCTCTGTCTCGGCAAGCAGCGCAACTGGCAATTGGCTGACGCGAAACAGGATGGCGGGGAGGTCGATGCGTCCGCGAAGAAAATCGCGCTGGCTGAACTCTGTGATTTCAAGGCCGACGCGTTCGGCAAGATGCCGAATGGCGTCGATATCGATTTGGGTATCCGACAGCGGCACGCCGGCAAACAGCACGGTCTCGGCACTCGGCCTGCCCAGGTAGCCGGCAACAGCCGAAAAGCAGGCCTTGAAGGCCTCCTTTGGGGACAGGATTTTAGGTTGTGGGTTCACGATCCGCCCGCAGGACTATCGTTCGACCTTGGCCTTCCTACTTTTTTCTTACCGGCGCGAGGATGTCAAAAGGCAGATCGTTCTTTTGCTCCGACGGCGTGCGTGCATAGGTTTCGGTGTCGGCCGTTTCCGGTGCATTGAACTCGGTCTTGGCGTAGGCGGTTGCTTGTTTGGCCGGCTGAAGGTCCATGGTCTTCAGCAACTGTCCGGTTGCCGCCAGCAGACGGTACTGGGCGAAAAGCGACGCGTAGGACGCGGTGTCGGCAAGCGTCGCTGTGTTGAACCGGGTGTTCTGTGCGTCAAGCACGTCGAGCAGCGAGCGCTGTCCGACCTTGAACTGCTCGCGATAGGACCCCACCAACTTTTCGCTGGCGGCTGCCTGAAGCTTCAGCGTCTTGGCCAGGTCGGCCTGCCGGAAGCGTCGATCCCATGACGTACGTACGGCTTCCTCGATCTCGCGCAGGACTTGGTGCAGGACAAGGCGCTGCTCGCTGGTGCGGCGGATTTGCTCCTGCTCGTTGGCCTTGTCGATGCCGCCTCGATAAAGGTTCCAGCGCAGCACGACCCTTGCCTGAAGGTCGCTCGTGTCGCCGTCACTGCCATCGATGTCGGATCCTGCCCGGGCGACACCTTCGGCGGTGATCGACGGCCCGAATTTTGCCCGTGCGGCATCCACGAGGGAAGCCGCCGCGTCGATATCGCTGTTGGCCATATGCACGCGCGGATTGTTCTGTCGTGCCAGCCCGATTGCTTCGTCAAGAGATCTCGGCAGCGCGGCGGACACATCGCCCGGCCTCGAGGCGCTGGTCAGCGGCTTACCGACAGTCTTGAAGAACCGGATCTTTGCTGCCTCTAGTTCCTCGGTGGCTTCCTGCACACGGGCCTTGGCGGCGAACAGCCGCTCCTCAGCCTGCTGACGATCGGCCTCGTTCAGCGCGCCGCCGGCAATGCCTTGCCGGATGTCGCCGAGAATTCCCTGATGGAATCCGAGGTTCTTCTTTGCTTCGACAACGATCGAGGCCTGCAACATGGCTTCGAGGTAATCCTGGACAACCGAGAGCCCGATGAATTCGGACCGTTCCAGAACCCGGAACGAGGCACCGTCGACGCGCGAGGCCTGGCGGTTTAGTTCGGCGCGCCTTGCACCGCTGTCGTAGAGCGTCTGCGTAACCGTGAGGTCGGTTTCAGCTGGATAGAGCGTGTCATTCTCGATGGAAAGTGAGCGCCTGTCCGGATTGTCGAGGCGGCGAGCCCCCGCCGACGCTTCCAGGTCAACGCTGGGAAGATAAAGCCCCTTAGCCTGGCGCAGTTCGAATTCGATTGCTTCGCGGTTTTCGATTGCCTGGCCAATCTCGGGATTGGACTCCACCGCGACCGCCATCGCCTCTTTAAGAGTGAGCGCGTGAGCATTCCCGCAGCCCAATATGGCAACCGTCGTCAGCAGGCCAAGGCGCTTGCATATGGCCCACATAGTTATCGAATTCATTTTACCCACCCCAACATTCCCCCTGCACGTTATTCCAAGCGCTACGACCCAAGCACAATTGTCTACAAACTTACAATTTAGTGGAGACTAAAAGGGTGGATCCAAGCCACAAATTTACGCAATGTAGCAAAAATAGCACAAAGAATGCCCGGCCGCCCTCCGGTTAAGCGCTGCCGACCACGTGCGCCTGTTTCCATGGTCTGCGACCCTGGAGCTGACGGCGCCCAGGTGGAAGGCCCGCCCTGTGACCGAGGAGCCCAGCTTTCCTACTCCGCTGTGCCAGCTTTCTTTCTGCGCCGATTGGTGTGCGACTGCGCGACGGCCATCTGCAACTCGGGTGTGATCTCCAATGGCGCATTCTCTGCCTCATGTGGATTCTGCAGCCCTTGGACGTGGACCGTCGGAAATGGCAGTTCGATGCCTTGCTCCTTGAAGACCTGGCGCAGGCGCACATAGAATTTGCGTTTCATGCCGAAGGCGCCTCCGGGTCTGGTCATGGCTTTCACCCTCAATACGATGCCGTACTCGCCGAACTCCTGTACCCCCTGCATCTTGATCGGGTCGAGCACCCAGTTCTTGAATTCGGGATCTTCCGCCAGTTCGAGACCGATTCGCTTGATCAGCTTGCGGGCGAAGTCGATATCGGTGTCATAGCCGACGGTGATGTTGAATTTGTCGATGACCCAGTCACGGCTCTGGTTCTGGACTGCCCCGAGTTCACCGAACGGTATCGTGAACAGCGGACCACGATGGTGGCGCAGCTTCACCGAACGCAGCGAAAAGCTTTCCACGGTACCCTTGTAATTGCCCGAAGAAATATATTCGCCGACACGAAACGCGTCATCGAGCAGAAAAAACACGCCTGAAATGATGTCCTTGACTATGGTTTGTGCGCCAAAGCCGACCGCGACGCCGACGACGCCGGCGCCGGCGATCAGCGGGCCGATCTGGATACCCAGCGACGCCAGCATCATCAGCACCGCCATCACGATGATCGATGCGAGCAGGATGTTCTGGAGGATCGGCAACAGCGTGTGCAGTCGCGCCTGCTGCGGGTCGAGGATCGGGACCTCTTCCTCGTTGATCACAGGGTGCGGTGCTTCGATGCCCAGCTTTCGTTCGATCAAAGCCTTGATAATCGACCAGCCGAAATCGGCTGCCAGCGCAATGACCACGACATTGATCAAGCCGCGCAATATGAACGTCGTCGTCGTATCGCTGTCGCGCATGGATTGCATGTTCAGGCCCCAGACGCGGGCGAGAAAGTAAGCCGCCGCCAGGATGAAAATCATTCGGATTGCGCGATCGATGACGGCGATCGTCACCGCCGGGATCGTAGGCCGGCCGGCATCTTCCGAACCCGGCCGCAGAACGAAATTAACCCCGCGCTGCGTCAGCACGATTGCCAAAGGCAGGAAGAATGCAGCGAAGGTAAACCAGAAGTAGGTATAAAGGCCGGCGATGCGCTGCAGGAACAGAACGACGAAATAAGCAGTCAATAACCATGTCGTTTCCGTGTGACCGCCATGGCGCGCACCGTCTCGGTGCGTTCTTGGCCGACGCCAAATGGCGAGCAGCAAGAGCACCAGCAGCACGAAATCGGCGCCCAGTGACAGGACCATCATTCCGTCCTGATCGATGCCGAGACCCGGCAAGAGGATAAACGCGGCGCCGAAGAAGGCGAAGACCCCAACGATCCGGGGTAACCAATAGGCCCAGTGGTCAGCCGTCTCGTTGGTGATCGGCAAAGCACGAACCTCGACGGCGTTCTCGACCTCCATGAAGGACGGGACGAGCGTGGCCATGACGTACAAGCGTACACCCCATGTGACGACTGCCGCCATCAGAAATGTCAGCACAATCTCGCGGATAAGCATTGGCCAGTCGAACAGCATGAACGCGCCGGCGCTGCCCAGTGCGAACGAGACGATCAACATGCTGGAATAAAGCGCGCGACCGCCAATCTTCTTGGCTCGCCCGATGGGTGTATCCTTCGGTTGCGCGATAATCCAAAGACGAAATGGACGGGTGACCTTGTACGTTGCCCACGTGAGCGCCAGGCCGGCAGCGATGAACATCGCAATCAGAATAAGTACGCTGACGGGCCCCTTGCTGGACATATCCTGCATGGTCTCGGCCCGAACGCGCGCGAACTGGCCTGGCAGCAGGGGCAAAGTCCGCACGATCCTTTCGATATGATGCCTGATCCGATCGAGCGTCGAGGATGCCATCGTATTCATCTGGCCCGTTGGGGCCACGGCGTCGGACGATGCGTCGGCCGGCGAAGCTCCCGTCTCGGCAGGCGTTGACCCGGCGTCCTGATTTCGTTGTTCGGCCACCCAGGCCTTCACCGACGGATCATCGAGAAGCTCGAACAGCTGTTTGACCCTTTCAGGCGGGACGGTCGCCGGCGCCTGCGCCTGCGCCTGACCAGCCAACAAAAGGGCGATCCCGAGGACGAACGGCCTGGCAATCAGGACAAACATTGCCGCCAGGTCTCCGAGACGCCGTGCCGGGCGTGCCAGAGTCTTGGCTCCAAATCGTCGATTCATGAGTGGCATCGTGCGGTAACCTTCCGGTCAAATCGGCGAGAAAGACAGCTAGGTCCGTCGTTGCTCCTACCTTGAACAAGCCGATGTTGTGGTGCAAGTCTCATCGCTCCTGGCTAGTCCGTTGGGCAGGGCACCTGGCGACCGGCAAGGCATTTGTCTGTCCCTTATGTCGGAAGGACTTTCCAGTTCAGAATTAAGGATATCGTATATCCACAAGGATGTAGAATATCCTTAATAACGAATGGAAGGGGGTCCTCCGACATCCTCACCAAGGAGGCCACACCGTCAGCGTCGTCCAGAACCCGACCGTATCTCCAAGGAAGACGCGCACGTCACCCGCCGTGCGATCGATGCATGGGTGGCAAGATGTGTTGGCAGGCACGCCATTGCCCTCGGAACTGACTGCGGCACCATGTCTCTGTGCTGGCCGCCAGACCTTGGTTGCCAATCCAGGGGCAGCCACGGAAACTGCACCGCGTTGAGGAACCGAATGAGAAGTCGCGCATGAACATCGAGGGTACCTGCGATCCAAGCTTTGCCGGTGTGCGCGACGCGTTTGCCACGTGTTTCGCGCAAGGGCTGGAGCATGGCGGCGGCGTGTCGGTCGTGGTCCAAGGCAGGACCGTCGTTGATTTGTGGGGCGGTCATGCGGATGCCGCGCGCGCTCGTCCGTGGCGGGAAGACACGCTGGTCAATGTCTGGTCTTGCACCAAAGGCGTCGTGGCCTTGGCCATCGCCATGCTGGTGGAGCGCGGCAAGCTCGATTATGCCGCCCCCGTTGCGCGCTACTGGCCGGAGTTCGCGGCCGGCGGCAAGGAGTGCATCACGCTCGATCACGTGATGTCGCATCAAGCCGGGCTGAACGGTCTCGCCGTACCGATGGACGAGGAAGGGCTTCTGGCATGGACGCCCTTTGTCGATGCGCTTGCCGCCATGTCACCCCTGTGGGAGGCGGGCAGCCGCTGTGTCTATCACGCCCTTACCTACGGCCACCTTGCGGGCGAAGTGCTGCGCCGTGTCGATGGGCGAAGCATGGGCCGCTTCATCGCGGAAGAGATCGCAGGCCCGCTTGGCGCTGATTTTCACGTCGGCCTGCCAGCCAGCGAGGATCCCAGGGTCGCAGAGATGATTGAAGGTCCAAAGGCTTCCGACTGGGTAGAGTTTGTCCGCGCCTCGCCCTTTCCCCACGCAGCCGAGAATCCGACACCCCGGGCAACGGCACCCAACGACCGCGCCTGGCGCGCCGCCGAGGTGCCGGGTGGCAATGGCCAGTCGACGGCACACGCACTGGCACGCATCTACGGTATGATGGCGGCCGGCGGCGTTTGGGAGGGCAAGCCTCTGATCGGCCCTACCGCGGTCGAAGCAGCGGCAAGACCTCGCATTCGCGGCATGGACGACAGCTTCGCGGCGCCGACAGCCTTTGCCGGCGGCTATCAGATGGAGGATCCCACCTATGCCAGCCGCGCGTCGCCGCAAACGTTCGGCCATAGCGGCTGGGGCGGCGCCATCGGCTTTGCCGATCCCGCCGCCGGTGTCGGGTTCGGCTATGTCACCAACCGTATGCTCGGTTTCGACGACCTCGATCCACGCCGCAAAGCTTTGATCGACGCCGTTTACGACGCGCTCTGATGTAAGCACACAGGCTGGTCATTGATTTCGCTGGCTCCGAACATCAAGAGACCAGAGCGCCAACCACCGCGGCACAGTCACCGGCTTTGACCAGACCTGGAAAATGCCGCGCTGCCAGCATTCCGGACATTTTTGCCCTGATTTCCTGCGGCGCGATGCCGGTGCGGCCGGTGGAGTGGATACGCGCCAGCACCGCGCCTTCTTTCACGGGCTCGCCGAGATCGACCATGGTTTCGATCATCCCGTCATCCTCGGCGAAGGAGAAGCAATCGCCCGACGGCATGTCCAGCCATTGGGTCGTGCCTTTCTCGACCGCACCCTCAACAATGCCGGCATGGCGCAGTACATTGCTGATGCCGCGCCGCGCGATCCGCACCGTTTGCGCACGCGAGGTGCCGCCGCCACCAAGCTCGGTGCTGACGAAGACCTTACCCATCTCCTCCGCCGCCGTGTCGTACATGCCGACGGAATCGATCTCGATCATGCGCATCGAGAACGGGGCCGAGAATGCCGCGACCGCGTCGAAGGCTTTCTGCTCCAGCGCCTTGTCGGACAAAGTGTGGGCGGCGCAGAACGGTACGAAGTCCAGCGTCCTGCCGCCGGAGTGGAAGTCGAAGACGAGGTCGGCGCGGGGCAGCAATTCGCGTTGAAAGTAGTCGGCGATCTTTTCCGTCACCGTGCCGTCGGGCCGGCCGGGGAAACTGCGGTTCATATTGCCCTTGTCGATCGGCGACGTGCGGGTGCCGGCGCGGAAGGCCGGATAATTCATCGCCGGCACGATGATCACCGTGCCGGAGACGTCTTTCGGGTCAAGCGTGCGGGCGAGGTCGTAAAGCGCCAACGGCCCCTCATACTCGTCGCCATGATTGCCGCCGGTGAGCAGGGCAGTCGGCCCCTTGCCCTTGCGGATGACGCAGATCGGGATCATCACCGAGCCCCACGCGGAGTCGTCGCGACTGTAGGGCAAGCGCAGGAAACCATGTTGCACGCCATCCTTGTCGAAATCGACGGTCGGGGCGATCGGGGATGGGCGGGACATCGTTTTCAATTCTTCACCACCAGTTTGCGCGGCACATTGGCCAGGCACTCTACACCGGTTTCGGTGATCAGGATGGATTCGGTGATCTCCAGTCCCATCGTCTCCAGCCACAGGCCGGTCATGAAATGGAAGGTCATGCCGGGCTTCAGTTCGGTGCGATCGCCGGGGCGCAGGCTCATGGTGCGTTCGCCCCAGTCCGGCGGATAAGACAGGCCGATCGGATAACCCGTGCGGTTGTCCTTGACGATTCCGTATTTCTTCAAGACGGCGAAGAAGGCGTTGGCAATGTCCTCGCAGGTGTTGCCGGGTTTGGCCGCTGCAAGCCCCGCCTCCATGCCTTCCAGCGTCGCCTTTTCGGCGTCGAGAAATTCCTGCGTCGGCTTGCCCAGAAAGACGGTGCGCGACAGCGGGCAGTGATAGCGGTTGTAGCAGCCAGCGATCTCGAAGAAAGTGCCTTCGCCGGACTTCATCGGCTTGTCGTCCCAGGTCAGATGCGGTGCCGACGCGTCTTCGCCCGACGGCAGCAGCGGCACGATCGCCGGATAGTCGCCGCCGATCCCATCGACGCCGCGCGTGCCGGCATCATAGATCTCGGCGACGAGGTCGCATTTGCGCATGCCGACCTCGATCTTGTCGACAATGCGCTGGTGCATGGCTTCGACGATGCGGGCCGCCTTGCGCATATAATCGATCTCGGTCGCGCTCTTCACCGCGCGCTGCCAGTTGACCAAAGCTGTGGCATCGACAAAGCGGGCATTGGGAAGGTGTTTCTGCAGCGAAGCGAAGGCGGCGGCCGAGAACCAGTAATTGTCCATCTCGACGCCGATGGTCAGCGTTCCCCAGCCGCGATCCGCAAGCACGCTGGACAAAAAATCCATCGGGTGGCGCTCGGTCGACTGCACATAGTGGTCGGCGTAGCCGACGATGTTGTCATGCGCGAGATAGGCTGTGCGCTTGGCGCCGTTGGCGTCCTGGCCGCGGCCATACCAGACCGGCTCCCCCGACGGCGGCACGATGACCGCCTGATGCACGTAGAACGACCAGCCATCATAGCCGGTCAGCCAGGCCATGTTGGAGGGATCGCTGATAACCAGGAGATCGACGCCCTTCATCTCCATGGCTTGCCGTGTCTTGGCGAGGCGATCTGCAAATTCGCCGCGCGAGAATTTCAGGTTCGGTTGCATTGTTCTTGGGTCCTCGTTTGTTGGGCCTGGAGTCTGTTGCAACTTTGTTGAAACGGACTCGTCGTTCTTGTTTGAGCGCGATCTTTTCGGAAAACCGGTTCCCACTTTTCCGGATCACGCTTTGGCCAGCATCAGCTTTCGAAAATCGTCCCTGACTTGGCCGCACGTGCGCGGTCGCGGGCGAATGTTGCGATCGCCGTATCCTGCACACCGGTGCCGGTCAGGTCGGCGATGGTGATGTCGCTGGCCGAGCCCCTTCCATCACGTTCGCCGGCGATGATCTGGCCGAGTTCGGTGACCTCGGCGTCGGCACTCATCACGCCCGACGCGATGGCGTGATGGAGTTCACCGAGGCGCCGTGTCTGCGCGGCGCTGTCGGCGACATAGAGATCGGCCATGCGCAGGATCGCCGGCGCGATCTCGTTCTTGTGCTCGGCGTCCGAGCCCATGGCGGTGATGTGCTGGCCGGCAACGACAAAGCCGGCCTTGATCAGCGGCTCGGTCGACGGCGTGGTGGTGACGATGATGTCGGCGCCGCCAACAGCCTTTGCCGCGTCCGGTTCGGCGCGCACGAGGATGCCGAGTCTTTCGTGCAGGGCGCTTGCCGTCGCCTCCGCCTTGACGGCATCGCGCGCCCAGATGCGTGCCTCGGTGATTGGCCGCACCAGCATGAGCGCTTCGAGCTGCAGCCCGGCCTGTACGCCGGCGCCGAAGATCGCGGCAACAGACGAATCCGGCCGCGATAAATGCTTCGCCGCGACCGCCCCGGCAGCGGCGGTACGGATGTCGGTGAGATAGCCATTGTCGAGCAGCAGCGCTTCGACCACGCCGGTTCTTGCCGAGAGCAGCACCATCATGCCGCCCCCGCTGGGCAGACCGAGTTTCGGATTGTCGAAGAAGCCGGAACTTATCTTGACGGCGAAGCCATCTATGCCAGGCACATAGGCCGACTTCACATCGACCTCGCCGCGATGCTCGTGAATATCCAGCCGCAGAATCGGCGGCATCGCGACAGGCAGCGTGGCAAGCGCACGGAAAGCGTTTTCGACGCAGGCAACAGCGTCGAGATCGAGCGTCACGATTGTGCGCAGTTCCTTCTCGGTGAGGATCGTCATCCGGCTCATGCCGTGGGCTCCGCAATGGCGTCACTGCAGATGATCTTGCGATGCGTGTTCATATCGATGTTGCGACCGGACAGCAGAACCACGACCGGCCCGTTCACTCTGACCTTGCCGGCGAGCAGCGCGGCGATGCCGACCGCGCCGGCACCTTCGACGATCTCGCGTTCCTGTTCGTAGGCATGGCGGATGCCGGCGGCGATCTCGTCCTCGCTAAGCAGAACCACGTCGTCGAGCAGGTCGCGGCACATGGCGAAGGTCAGCCGGTTGTCGAGGCCGATGCCGCCGCCGAGCGAATCCGCCAGCGTCGGCAATTCTTCCACCTCGACCGGCTGGCCGGCATCGAGGCTCGCCTTCATCGCAGCACCACGCGCCATCGAAACACCGATCACTTTTGCCTGGGGGTTGACGCCCTTGATGGCGGCGGCGATGCCCGAGGCCAGCCCGCCGCCGGAGAGCTGCACCAGAACGAGAGCGGCGTCCGGAACCTGCTCGATCATCTCCAGCCCGAGCGTGCCTTGCCCGGCGATAATGGCGGGATGGTCGAAGGGCGGCAGCATCACCAACCCTTCTTGCGCCACCAGCCGCTCGACCTCTTTCTGCGCCTCATCCTGACTGTTGCCGATGATGCGGACATCCGCGCCAAGGCGGCGGATTTCGTCGAGCTTGTTTCCCGGCACCAGCCGCGACATGCAGATCACCGCGCGCATGCCTTCGACCTTTGCCGCAAAGGCCAGCGCGCGGCCGTGATTGCCGGTCGACGCCGCCACCACGCCGCGCGCCTTCTGCTCGGCGCTCAGCGAAGCGACGGCGTTCGAGGCGCCGCGCAGTTTGAAGCTTCCGGTGGTCTGGCGATGTTCGAGTTTGAGGTGGACGGGGATGCCGAAGCGTCCCGACAGGCTGTGGGACAATACGGTTGGGGTGCGCACAACCTTGTCGGCGATGCGCTCGCGGGCCGCATGGATGTCCGTTAGGGTGACGGCGCGCGTCATGGGGCGACCCCCTCTGGCCTGCCGGCCATCTCCCCCTCAAGGAGGGAGATAAGCAGCTTCGACGCTGCCGCTCTTCCTGTTGCGTCGACGATTGGCGAAAGCCGGGCAGCAGCTGATCTCCCCCCTTGAGGGGGAGATGGCCGGCAGGCCAGAGGGGGTCGCTCGTGAATATGAGACATCGTCTTACTGCACCAAAGGCAGCATCATCAGGCGGCCAAACTCAGGGCGCGGTGTTTCATCGCCACACAGCCGCAAGCAATTCCAGGCGCTCGCCTGGTTGCTGGTGACCACCGGGCGGCCGATCGCCTCTTCCATGCCGGGAACCGCGAGCGCACCGCGCAGCGCGGTGCAGGATACGAACAGCGCATCGGCTTCAGCGTGCGTCGCCTCGCGCGCCAGTTCGACAATGGATTCCGGCGCAATGCGCGCCATCTCGCGGTCATCCTCGAAACCGAGGCAAGTGAAGCTGAGGATCTCGAAACCCCGCGCCGCAAAATAGGCGGCCATCGGCCTAGAGGTCTCGACGGTGTAAGGGGTGAGGATGCTGATCTTCTTCGCGCCCAAAGCCTTCAGTCCGCGCACGCCGGCCATCGGCGGTGTGACGACGGGAACGCCTGATTTGGCAGACTGGATTGCCACCTCGATCTCGGCGTCGCCGATCACCACAGAGGCGGAGGTGCAGGAATAGCAGATGGCGTCGAGGCTCTCGTCAGGCAGGATGAGCGCCGCGCCTGCCGCCAGCTCCGGCTGCATCTTGCGAAGGTTTTCCGGCGTGGTCGGGTTCTTGTAGGGAATGCGCGCGACATAGACACCGACCCGCTCGCTCGCCACCATGCGGCGGAAGTCCGGCTCGCTGGTGTGGTCGGTGGCAAGGATGATCAGGCCAACGCGCTTTTCCAGCGGGCGCGCGTCGAGCGCCGGCCTTGCCGGCATCAGCCTGATTTCGGGCAGCGGTTTCATCTTGAGAATTACCTTTCGATCTTGCCGTAGCGATGTTCCAGCCAGCGCAGCAGCACGACCGAAAAGAGGCTGATGACGAGGAAGAAAGCGCCGACCAGCGTGATCGGCTCGATGTAGCGATAATAGGTGTTGGCGACGCTCTTGGCCTGGTTCATCAGCTCCAGCACGGTGATCGCCGACAGCAGCGGCGTCTCCTTGAACATGGCGATGAAATAATTGGCCAGCGCGGGGATCATCGGCGGGATGGCCTGCGGGATGATGATGTTGGTCCAGGTCTGCGTGGCGCTGAGATTACAGGCCTTGGCCGCTTCCCACTGGCCGCGCGGCACGTTGTCGATGCCGGCGCGATAGACTTCGGCCGTGTAGGTGCCGTAGTGCAGGCCAAGCCCGATGACGCCGGCGACCAGCGGCGGCAACAGGATGCCGAAATCCGGCAACACGTAGAAGATGAAATAGAGCTGCACCAGAAGCGGCGTGCCGCGGATGAATTCAGCCGCCCAGCCGACGGTGCGTGACAGAACCTTGTTGGGCGAGCGCCGCGCCAACGCGATGCCCAGACCCACAATAGCAGCCAGCACGGAGCCGAGCAGCGTCGCCAGGATGGTGATCTTCACGCCCTGGATCAGCGTCGGCATGATCTCCCAGACAAAGTTCCAATCCCACTCCATCAGACGCGCACCCCATCGAGGCCACGCGCCATGCGGCGTTCCAGAGAACGCACGCCCCAGGAAATGATCAGCGCCAGCGCGAAATAGATGATCAGGATGGTGGTGAACGGCACCAGTGTGTTGCCGGTTTGCGAACGCACGACCTGCGCCTGGAAAGTGAGATCGGCGAGCGAGATCAGCGACACCACGGAAGTCGCCTTGAGCAGCTCGATGGCGTTGTTGCCGAAGGTCGGCAGCATGATCAGCAGCGCCTGCGGCAGGATGATGTGGCGCATGCCTTGCCAGCGGCCGAGATTGAGTGCGATGCAGGCCTCATATTGTTCGCGACCGACCGACTGGATGGCGCCGCGCACCACTTCCGCCGCATAGGCGCCGACATTCAAGCCCAGCGCCAGCACGCCGGCCTGCAGCGGGGTCAGCTCGAGGCCGATCAACGGCAACACGAAATAGGCAAAGAACAGCTGCACGAAGATCGAGGTGCCGCGGAAGAATTCGATATAGACGGTTGCCAGCCAGCGCAGCGCAAAGAAGCGCGACACGCGCCCCATGCCGGCAAGGAAGGCCATGATCAGCGCAAGCACCGACCCCATCAGCGTCAGCTCGATGGTGACAAGCGCTCCTTGCAATATCAGGCCGAGATAGCCGGACCACTGGGTCATTGAGTTGGAGGGTTCCCACGTTTGCGGTTGTGCGAGGCGGCGGCGAAAGCTTCCTTCTCCCCGTTAACGGGGAGAAGATGCCGGCAGGCAGATGAGGGGCAGCGCGAACTTACGAAGGTGTGGCGCTGCCCCTCATCCGGCCCTTCGGGCCACCTTCTCCCCGTGAACGGGGAGAAGGCAAAAACGCGCTATTTCGCGGCGCAGAGCTTGTCTCGGCTCGTTGACATCGCTGCTGCCGCCGAGAAGCCGTAGGGCTCGATGATTTTGGCGAAGTCGCCGGATTTCTTCAGCTTGGCCAGTTCGACATCGAAGGCATCACGCAATGCCTCATCGCCCTTCTTGAAGGCGGCGCCGTCGCAATAGACCGGCGCGCCTTGCACAGGCGCAATGACTTCGAGGTTCGGGTCGGCAGCCTTCTTGACGAGGTCGTTGATCGACAGAACGGGCAGCGAGTAGGCATCGATGCGGCCGTCCTGCAGCATCTTCAGGCCGCTCTGGCCGTCCGGCACGACGATGACGCGTTCGCGCGGCACGCCGGCGTTGAGCGCCAGCTTCTCTTCGGTGCCGCCGCCCGGCGCGCCGATCGTTGCTGACGTGTCCTTGGCGACATCCTCGTAGCTCTTGAAGCCCTTCGGATTGCCCTTCTTCACCAGCATCGCCTCGGCGTCGCACAGCACCGGTTCCGAATAGACGACCGCTGCGCAGCGCTCCGGCTTCATGAACAGGCCGGCGGTGACGACGTCGAAGCGGCCGGCCTGCAGTCCGGGGATCATGGCGCCATACTCTGAGATCGACGCGACGATGTCGCCAACGCCGAGACGCTTGAAGATCTCGCGGGCCACGTCGGGCGCCGCGCCCGAAACCTTGCCGTCGGCGGCGACCGCCGTATAGGGCGGCTCGTTGGCGATCGCGACTCGGGCAAAGCCCTGCGCCTTCAGCTGCTCGAGCTTACTGTCATCGGCCGAACCGGTGCTTGAAGCCGCGAGTACCGCCGTCAGTGCGAGACCGGCGACGCCGGCCAGAATGCCAAGTTTCTTCATTGTTCCCAACTCCTTGTTTGTCTTCTTGGTTTTGTCTGGGGCGGTCTTCCGCCCCGCAAAGCGGTCAGACACGATGTCCGGCCGCGATGATCTTCTTCAGGAAGCCTTGTGTGCGCTCCTGCTTGGGATGGCGGAAAATCTCGTCGGGCTTGCCTTCCTCGACGATCCTGCCGCGGTCGAAAAACAGCACGCGGTCGGCGAAGTCGTGGGCAAAGCCCATCTCGTGGGTGACGAGCAGCATGGTCATGTCGGTCTCGGCGGCAAGCTTGCGCATGACGTTGAGCACCTCTTCGACCAGCTCCGGATCGAGCGCCGACGTCACCTCGTCGAACAGCATGATCTTTGGCGACAGCGCCAGCGCACGCGCAATCGCCACGCGCTGCTTCTGGCCGCCGGACAATTGCGCCGGCATCGACTTCGCCTTGTCGGCCATGCCGACCATGTCGAGCAGCTCCATTGCCCGCTTTTCGGCAGCGGCGCGCGGCGTGCCCTTGGTCAGCATCGGCGCCAGGGTGACATTGTCCATGACGCATTTGTGCGGAAAGAGATTGAACAGCTGGAAGACCATGCCGATCTTCTGGCGCATCTTGGTCAAATGCCGCTCGTCGGCGGGCAGCAGCTGGCCATTGCGCTCCATGTGATAGAGCTGCTCGCCATCGATCTGGATATGGCCGCCGTCGATCTTCTCAAGTGTCATCAGGATGCGCAGGATCGTCGTCTTGCCCGAGCCGGACGGGCCGATCAGCGCCAGCTTCTCGCCCGGCATGACCTGCATCGACAGGCCGTCGAGCACCTTGAACGAGCCGAAGCTCTTCGAAATGGCGTCGACCTTGATGATGGGTGTGGACAAATGAATTTCCCCTGCTGGAGAAGCCTGTGCCCTTAACGATGCGGAAGGCGCCAAATCATGTCAATTAGGAAAATAATATCATGACAATATTTCCGCGACCGCACAATTTCAGGGCAATTTCCGCTCAGATTGCGAGCAGCAGGTGCTCCGGATCGCCAAGCAGCAGCTTGGTGACAACGCCGAGGCCGGCGCGCAGTTCCCCTTCGGTGGTCGAGCCCAGCGAAATGCGCACCGCCGGATGCCAGGGCGCGTTCGAGATGCGGAAGGAGGTGCCGGGCGCGATCGCGACGCCCTGGAGGCGAGCCTGGGCGACAAAGCTCTCCTCGGCGCGGTCGGCCGGCAATGGCAACCAGATATGCAGCCCGTCGCGCCGGGCGCGGTAATCGACCCCGGCCAGCACTTCGCCCGCGATGTCCTGGCGCCGCCGCAAGGCCGCGCGCTGCCAGCGCACGAGCTCCATCGCCGTACCGTCAGTGACCCATTTGGTGGCGATCTCGGCCACCAGCGGCGTCGCCATCCAGTTGGACACCAGGTGCCGGTTGGCCACAGCCGCAACGTAGCGGTCGGGCGCGGCGAGATAGCCGATGCGCAGGCCAGGCACGGTGATCTTGGTGAAGGACGTCACGTAAAGCGTGCGCTCCGGTGCAAACGCGGCGACCGGCGGCGGCCGGTCGTCAACCAGCGGACCCAGCACATCGTTCTCGATGATGGCGATGTCGTGCTTGCGCGCGACTGCGGCGATCTCCTCACGCCGACGTGCGTCCATCAGCGTCGCCGTCGGGTTGATCACCGAAGGCTGCACGAAGACCGCACGAATGTCGGTGAGACGGCAGGCCTCGTCGAGCGCTTCCGGAATCAGGCCATTGCCGTCGATCGGCAGGCCTTCGAGGTTGAAACCGAGATAGCGGGCTAGCGGCACCAGCGTGTGGTGGCCGATGGCTTCTGTGGCGACGGTCGAGCCCGGCGGCGCCACACTCATCAACGCTACCGTCATCCCCGCGGTGGCGCCGTTGGTGAGACTGATATTCTGCGCGGAAATGTCGAGCCCGCACAGTCTCAGCCAGTCCACCGCCACCGCGCGGTGGCGCGGAAATACCATGTTGGGCCGGAACGACAGCGCCGAACTCGACGGCAGGTTTTCGGCGAGCCAGCCCAGCGCCTGCTTCAGCCGCTCCAGATGCATCGGTTCGCAGACCGGCTTCAGGATGGAGAGGTCGATGACTTCGCCGAGGCGCTCCGGCAGATAGGGTGGCTCCGGCTCGCGGCGCTGGGTCTGGACAAAGCTGCCGCGGCCGATCTCGCCTGAAATCAGGCCGCGTCGGATCAGTTCTTCATAGGCGCGGCTGACCGTCTGCACCGACAATTTGAGATCATCGGCCAGCCGGCGATGCGTCGGCAGCCGCGCGCCATTGGCGAGGCGCCCGTCATGGATGGCGCGCGCGAACTGGTCGGCCAGCGATTGATAGGCTGGCCGGCGAAGGAGCGCGGGATCGGGTTGCCACAATGTCATGACTTATTAGAGATCGAAATCAGTGCAATTGACAATCGAAATAATGCGCCATCATGGTGATGCCGACAAAAAAGCGGACGCCGATGACATCAGCCAAACTCGACGCGATCGACCTGAAAATCCTCGACGCCATCCAGCGCGACGGGCGCATCACCAAGCTGGCGCTGGCCGAGCAGGTCGGCCTGTCGCCGACGCCGTGCTGGATGCGGCTGCGCAAGCTGGAAAAGGCCGGCATCGTCTCGGGCTATCACGCCAGGATCGCCATGCGCGTCGTGGCGCCGGTCGCCACCGTACTGATGGAGGTGACGCTGGCCAGCCACCGCCAGGCCGATTTCGACCGCTTCGAACGCGTCATCCGCGACATCCCCGAGATCGTCGCCTGCTGGTCGGTGGGCGGCGGCGTCGACTATGTGCTGAAGGTGATGGCGCGCGACATCGACGCTTATCAGCGGCTGGTCGATGGCTTGCTCGAGCGCGAGATCGGCATCGACCGCTACTTCACCTACATTGTCACCAAGACGGTGAAGGAAGAAATCGTTCTCCCCGTCGCCGACCTGCTTCCGGCATCGTAGGCCGGAGAGATTGTCTGCCAAGGCGGCAGAATAGAGAGATTCTCTCTGCGGCCGGGCACGCAAACAGCCTCTCTGTCTGCTCATGACGGATAGGCTTCCCGCATCAGTCCGAACCGGGAGGCCTCGACCATGTCCGCGCATTTCGCCCGCTCGCATCGCCATGAAGCGCTCGACCGGCTCACCGACCGCCGGCTGCTGCGCGAACTCGCCTATGTCGACGGGCATTGGACGGCAAGCGAGGCGGCGGAAAGTTTCGAGGTCACCGATCCGGCCACCGGTGCGACTGTCGCTTTCGTCGCGGCGCTCGATGCGCAGCAAACGACAAAAGCAATCGATGCCGCCGCGCGCGGCTTTCCAGCCTGGCGCTCCCTGTTGCCGCAGGAGCGCTCGAAAATTCTGCGAAAATGGTTCGAACTGATCATCGCCGCGAAAGACGATCTTGCTCTGCTGATGACACTGGAACAGGGCAAGCCGCTGCAGGAATCGCTCGGCGAAATCGACTACGCCGCGTCCTTCGTTGAGTGGTATGCCGAGGAAGCAAAGCGCCTCAATGCCGAGAGCGTCACCAGCCATCTGCCGAACGCCGAGATGATGGTGCGGCGCGAGCCGCTTGGTGTTGTCGGCGTCGTCACGCCGTGGAATTTTCCGTCCGCCATGCTGACCCGCAAGGCAGCGGCCGCCCTTGCCGCCGGCTGCACCATCGTCGCGCATCCGTCCTCGGAAACGCCGCTGTCGGCACTGGCGCTGGCTGAACTCGGCGAGCGTGCCGGCCTGTCCGCCGGTGTCTTCAACGTCATCACCGGCAAAGCGGCGACCATCGTCGGCCGCATGTGTGAGGATGCACGCGTCCGTGCCATGAGCTTCACGGGCTCGACGGAGATCGGCAGGCTGATCGCTGCGCAAAGTGCGCCGACGATGAAGCGGCTGGTGATGGAGCTTGGCGGCCACGCGCCGCTGATCGTGTTTGCGGACGCCGATCTCGACAAGGCCGTGAGCATTGCCATCAACGCCAAATTCGCCACATCGGGCCAGGACTGCCTTGCCGCCAACCGCATCTACGTCCAGCGCCCGATCTACGATCGCTTCTGCGCCGCCTTCGCCAGGCGCATTGAGGCACTGCGGACCGGCAATGGGCTTGCCGACGGCACCGACATCGGGCCGCTGATGCATGAGCGCGCCGTCATCAAGGTCGAGGAACAGGTTGCCGATGCCATCGCTCGCGGCGCGCGGTGCCTCGCCGGCGGCAAGCGACATCAGGCCGGGCCGCTGTTCTACCAGCCGACGCTGCTGGCCGATGTCACTGACGAGGCGCTGATCATGCGCGAGGAGACTTTTGGCCCGGTCGCCGCCGTCACGCCTTTCGATAGCGAGGACGAGGTCATCGCCCGCGCCAACGCCACCGAATACGGCCTCGTCGCCTATGTCGTCACCGAGAACGGCGGCCGTCAGCAGCGCATGGGCCGTGCACTCGACTACGGCATGGTCGCCATCAACCGCGTCAAGATCACCGGCGCGCCGATACCCTTTGGCGGCGTCAAGCAATCCGGCATCGGCCGTGAGGGCTCACGCCACGGGCTGGAGGCTTTCACCGATCTGAAATATCTCTGCCTGGACGTCGCATAAGTCCGTCCGGCCATCGCTCAAGGAGTCAAAAAATGCTCGACCAGTCCAACGAACTCAACGCCTGGGATCGCGACCACTTTTTCCATCCCTCGACCCATATGGGCACGCATGCGCGCGGTGAATCGCCGACGCGCATCATGGCCGGTGGTGAAGGCGTCACCGTCTGGGACAACAATGGCAAGAAGAGCATCGATGCCTTTGCCGGCCTCTATTGCGTCAATGTCGGCTACGGCCGCCAGAAGATCGCCGATGCCATCGCCACCCAGGCGAAGAACCTCGCCTACTACCACGCCTATGTCGGTCACGGCACCGAGGCCTCGATCACACTGGCCAAGATGATCATCGACCGTGCGCCCAAGGGCATGTCCAGAGTCTATTTCGGGCTCTCCGGTTCGGACGCCAACGAAACCAACATCAAGCTGATCTGGTACTACAACAACGTGCTTGGGCGGCCGGAGAAGAAGAAGATCATCTCGCGCTGGCGCGGCTATCACGGCTCTGGCGTGATGACGGGATCGCTGACCGGGCTCGACCTCTTCCACAATGCTTTCGACCTGCCGCGCGCGCCGGTGCTGCACACCGAGGCGCCGTACTATTTCCGCCGCGCGGACCGTTCGATGAGCGAGGAGCAGTTCTCGCAGCATTGCGCCGACAAGCTCGAGGAGATGATCCTTGCCGAAGGCCCCGAAACCGTCGCCGCCTTCATCGGCGAGCCGATCCTCGGCACCGGCGGCATCGTCCCGCCGCCCGCCGGTTATTGGGAAAAGATCCAGGCGGTGCTGAAGAAGTATGACGTGCTGCTGGTCGCCGACGAGGTGGTGACGGGCTTCGGTCGTCTCGGCACCATGTTCGGCTCGGACCATTATGGCATCAAGCCGGACCTGGTCACCATCGCCAAAGGCCTGACCTCGGCCTATGCGCCGCTGTCGGGCGTCATCGTCGCCGACAAGATGTGGCAGGTGCTGGTGCAGGGTTCCGACAAGCTCGGCTCGCTCGGCCATGGCTGGACCTATGCGGCGCATCCGATCTGCGTTGCCGCAGGCGTCGCCAATCTCGAACTGATCGACGAGATGGATCTGGTGAAGAACGCCGGCGAGACGGGTGCCTATTTCCGCGCCGAACTCGTCAAGGCCGTCGGTGGCCACAAACATGTCGGCGACGTGCGCGGCGACGGGATGCTGGCGGCGGTCGAGTTCGTCGCCGACAAGGACGACCGTGTGTTCTTCGACGCTTCGCTCAAGATCGGGCCACAGGTGGCGACGGCGCTTGCCGCCAGCGGTGTCATCGGCCGCGCCATGCCGCAGGGCGACATACTCGGCTTCGCGCCGCCGCTCTGTCTGACCCGTGAGGAAGCCGACATCGTCGTGTCGAAGGCCGCCGATGCCGTCAACAGCGTTTTTGCCAATCTTTGAGACCAACGATGAATGCCATGACCAAGACCGTTCCCGCCACCATGGCCGCCGTGCTGCTCACAGGGCACGGCGGACCGGAGAAACTCGTCTATCGCACCGATGTGAAAGTACCTACGCCCGGCCTGGGTGAAGTGCTGGTCAAGGTCAGCGCTTGCGGCATGAACAACACCGATGTCTGGGTGCGCCAGGGCGCCTATGGCACGGAAGAGGACGCTGCCGCCGTGTCGACCTGGCGGCGCCAAGGCAACACGCTTGTTTTCCCGCGCATCCAGGGCACCGACACGGTCGGCATTGTTGCGGCCGTCGGTGAAGGCGTCTCGCCGGACCGTATCGGCGAACGGGTGATGGTCGATTTCTCCATCTACAACCGCGACGACGATTCGCTCGCCGACATCGACTATATGGGCCACGGCCGCGATGGCGGTTATGCCGAGTACCAGACGGTGCCGGCCGAGAATGCGCATGTCGTCGACAACGAGATGAGCGACGTCGAACTCGCCACCTTCTGCTGCGCCTACCTCACCGGCGAGCAGATGCTGGAGCGCGCCGCACTTAAGGCCGGTGAGCGCGTGCTGGTCACCGGTGCCTCCGGCGGCGTCGGCTCGGGCATCGTGCAGCTGGCGCGAGCGCGCGGCGCCATACCCTATGCTGTCGTCGGCAAGGGCAAGGAGCAGGCGGTGCGCGACATCGGCGCCGAGGCCGTCATCCCCCGCGGCGTCGCCGACTTGCCTGCCGCGGTGAATGAGGCGACCGGCGGCCAGCCGATCGACGTGGTCGCCGATCTCGTCGGCGGGGCGATCTTCAACGACTTGTTGCGCATTCTCCGACCCGAAGGCCGCTACACCACAGCCGGCGCGATCGCCGGGCCGGTGGTGCAGCTCGATCTCAGGACCATGTATCTCAAGCAGCTGCAACTGCACGGATCGAGCCAGGGCACGCGCGCCGATTTCCGCCGCATCGTCCGCTACATCGAGGCCAAGAAAATCCGGCCGCTGGTCGGCGGTGTCTACAAACTGTCCGATTTCCACAAGGCGCAGGCCGACTTTATCGCCAAGGATTTTGTCGGCAAGCTGGTGGTCGTGCCGGACGCCATGTGGATCAATGGCTGACCTGGCAGGAGGTGCTTTCGTACGAGTAAGAAAATCATCACGAGCTGTCGGGGTTTGTCGATCCGCGCCGTCCTTGGGTTAGCATTACCCCAAGGAGGAAGCCGTGAGAGACTTGATCCTGAAGATGTCCATGTCGATCGACGGCTTCGTGAGTGGATCTGGATGGCGCGAACAAATGGATGTTCGGCAGCGATCAGGACGCGAAGGCCTGGTCTGTCGAAACCGTAGGGAACGCCAGCCTGCACGTTATGGGCAGCCGCACATTCCTTAGCATGGCCGCACACTGGCCGACCTCCACCGACATGTTCGCGCCGCCGATGAATCGGATCCCCAAGGCTGTCTTCTCACGACAGGGGCCGGCGATCCTGACGAACAAGTCGACAGCGTCCAATGACGCACAGCCGGCCGCGCTGCAGTCCGGCGCAGGGAGTTGGGCTCAGGCCTATGTGGCAAGCGGTGACCTGGCGGAGGAAATCGCGACGCTGAAAGCTCAAGGAGGCAAGCCGATCATCGCCCATGGTGGAGCCAGCTTTGCCCGCAGTCTCGTCGCCCGGGGGCTGGTCGACCAGTTTGTTCTGCTGGTGCACCCGGTGGCGCTGGGCAAAGGCCTGCCGTTGTTTTCCGAACTCGCCGCGCCAGCGTCGCTCAAGCTGATGAGCTCGAAAGCCTTTCCGGGAGGTGCGGTGGCGCAGACCCATCGCGCGACGTGAGCGACGCCAATGCCGGTATAGCCGCGCAGATGCACCTCGTCGTAGCCGCCGGTGGACGTGATCGCCGGGTGCTCTCGCCCGCATGCACCATCGGCAGCGGGATGCTTTTTTCACAACGCCGGTTCCAAAAAGCGAAACCCTTGCGGTTGTCAGGCCGCGAGGTGAAAAACAGGATGCGCGATATTGTTTCGGGCGAAGGTCAGAACGTCTTGCCCAGATTGACCAGGAACCCATTGTCGGTATCGCCGTCGCTGCCGAACAGGCCGCGATATTCCAGCCGCATGTTGAAGTCCTGCACCGTCTGCACATTCACCCCGAGGCCGAGCATGAAGCGGTCCTTGCCGAGCCCGTCGATCGACGTGTGATAGATCGGCCCGCCGAACATGTCGGCGTAGTTCATGGTGATCGCGCTGTCGCCCTGGAAGTCGTGCTGGTATTCCAGCCTCACCTGTGGCGAAACCACGCCGAACTCGGCGGCGAACTTGTAGGCGAGCGTCAGGCCGAGATTGCCCGTCGTGGTGCTGATGTCCTGCTCGCCATAATGCAGGGCCGAGGACGGATCGCCACTTTCGGTGAAGGCATCCAGCGTCGCCTTCGCCACGTCGAGACGCCCATAGGGCGAAATCTGCCATTCCTGGATCTCGAACTTCTTGCCGGCCGACACCGAGGCGAACCATTGGCCACCGTCGCGCTCGCCGTTGGCAAAGCCGCCTCCGGATGTCAGATAACGCTTCGAGTCGAACGACAGCCACTGATATCCGACCAGACCGTCGATGAAGTAGTCCTGGCCGGGATGATAGCTGGCATAGAGTCCCGCTGTGTAGGCCTTACCGGTGCTGCGGCTGCCATTGTCGCCAATGTCACTGACATCGCGGCCGTAACCCATGCCCAGACCGATCGCGAAAGCGCGGCTGAAGCGATAGTCGACGCCGGCGCTGAGGCCCGTGGTCTCGAACTTGTAGCCGTCGTCGCCGTCGTGCTCGCCGATGTTGATCGAGCCGCCGGTCCAGATGGTCACCTTGCTGTGGCCGAAGCTGCCGGTGCCGAAGCCGCCGGGCGTGCCCGATGTGGTCGTGTCGTCGAGGGACGATTTGAACGGCCAGTTCGGGTCGGACGCCTTGCTGCGACCGCAGTCTGGCCCTTTTGCCGCTTGTTCGGCTTCGCCGCAGGTGCTGTCGAAGGAGAGCACGATGCCCTGGACGAAGGCCAGACCATCCGTGGGCTCCTGGCCATTGTCGCTGTCATGCAGGCCCTCCAGGCGCTGCTGGAAGTTGCCGATCTGCGAGGTTGCAAAACGGCGCGTCGCGGCGGTCTCGGCGTTGAGGATACCCATGACCTCGCTGTCCAGCGTCGGATCGGGACGCTCGACGACCTCGATTGTGATCGCCGTCACCGCCGACGTCGCATAGGCATTGGTCAGGGTGAAGGTCACTGTGGCCGTGCCCTGGTAGGTTGCCGTCGGCGTGAACGTCATCTGGAACCCGTTCAGCACAGTCGTTCCCGAGGACGGCGGAGGCACCGAAACCAGGGCCGCACTGGTAAACGGTCCGCCGACCGCATCCTTTGTCAGGTCGACGACCACAGCCTTGCCGGACGATGTCGTGACATTTTGCGCGACAGGGACCGGGATTGGCCTGACGTTGATCGTGACGGTGGCAGGCGCCGAGGTTCCGCCAGGTCCGGTCGCTGTGTACGTCAGTGAGTCCGATCCGTTAAAGGACGCTCCCGGCGTGTAGACGATGTCGATTCCGCTGACAGACGCGGTGCCGTGCGCGGGCGCGGTGGCAATCGCCACCGAGGTGATGGTCCCGGTATCGTTGTCCGTGACGTGGATGGTCACGGGCTGACCTTCAAGCGTCTCAGCCGTCTCCGGGTTGGCAACCGGCGGGTTGTTGCCGATCACCAGCGTGTAATTTGCCGTGCCGGTGAAACCGAAACTGTCGGTCGCCGTGGCGGTGATGGCGAACGAGCCGAACTCTGCCGGCGTGCCCGAAAGCACGCCCGCTGAGGACAGCGATATTCCGGCCGGTGGGGTGCCGGTCAGCGCGTAGGTGTAAGGCCCGGTGCCGCCGCTGGCCGTCAGCGTCTGGCTGTAGGCAACGCTGTATTGGCCTGGAGGCAAGGTGGCTGGTGCCAGTGTGATGGTCGGCGCTGAAATAATCAGCGTATAGGGCCGGGACCCGGTCGCCGCAGTACCCGTCGTGCTGTCGGTCGCCGTCACGGTGAAGGAGAAGGAGCCGGCAACGGTCGGCGTGCCTGCGAGCGTATCTCCCGTGAGCGTTATGCCTGCGGGCAATGTACCCGAGGTTACTGCAAAGCTGTAAGGGCTATTGCCGCCGCTCGCCGACAGCGGCTGGCTGTAGGCGGTTCCGGCCACACCGCCCGGAAGGCTGGCGGGCGACACCGTCAGGCCGGGCACCAGGACCTGCAGACTGTAGCTTTGGGTGCCCGTCTGACCATTGGCATCTTGCGCCTGAACCGTGATCGGAAATGTGCCGGACTGCGTCGGCGTCCCCGAAAGAACGCCCGCCGTAGTGAGCGACATGCCATTCGGCAGCGGACCGGAAGATACAGTGAAGCTGTAGGGACCAACGCCGCCGGAACCGACAAGGGAGACTGGCGTGTAGGCAGCCCCTGCGGTCGCATCCGCCAGCAAGGCCGGAGCGATCGTGATGGTCGGTGCGCCAACCTGCAAGACGTAGTTTTGCGTTCTGGCAAACGGTGCGCCGGCACCGGTGCTGCTGTCCGTTGCCCTAACCGAGAAGGTGAACAGGCCGGTCGCAGTAGGTGTTCCCGAGAGCAGCCCGGTCGCAGGATCGAGCGCGAGGCCCGCTGGAAGCGCGCCGGCGCTGACGGTGTAGGCATAGGGCGCCGTGCCACCGGACGCTGAGAACTGCTGACTGTAGGCCGCGCCATAGGCGGCGCTAAGCGTTCCCGCCGCCGGCGTCATGGAAAGCGTTGGCGCAGCGACAGTGAGCGTGAAGGGCTGCGCAATCGCGAACGGGCCATTTCCGGTGCTGCTATCATTGCCCGTGACGTTGAGGGCGAAGCTGCCGGCTTCTGTCGGCGTTCCGGAAACGGTCACGCTGTTGGCTGTCGTCCCCGTGGCGGAAAGGCCAGCCGGCAAGCCGCTTACCGACAGTGTGTACGGCGCAGCACCACCGGATGCGGTGAAAGTCTGCGTGTAGGCCACGCCAACCTGCGCGGTCAAAGCCCCGGATGCCGCGACGACGACCGTCGGATTGCTGACCGTGATGGTGACCGTCGCTGGCGCGGACGTTCCGGCCGTATTCGTTGCCGTGTAGGTGAACGAGTCGGGACCGGCGTAACCGGCGGTGGGTGTGTAGCTTATCGATGTGCCGCTGGCCGTGGCCGTGCCGTGGGTGGCCGCTGTGCCAACTGCAACCGACGTCGGCGTGCCGCCTGTGATGTTCAGCGTGATCGGATTGGCGCTGCTGTCATAGGCAACCGTGGCCGACACCGGGTTGGCAACCGGCGGAATGTTGACGATGGTGAGCGTGTAGGCCTGCGGCGCACTCGAATAGGGTCCCGTGCCCGTGCTGCTGTCAGTCGCGGTTACAGAGAAATTGTAAGTTCCCTCTGCGGTCGGCGTTCCCGAAAACGCACCCGCGCCGGACAGCGCCACGCCCGGCGGCAGGGCTCCGGCTGTCACCGCATATGTGTAGGGCGAAGTGCCTCCGGTCGCCGGGTTGAGGGCCGCCGAATAGGCCGCGCCAAGCGTGCCATCTGCCATTGTCGTTGCCGGCAAGCTGATGGTCGGCGCGGCAATCGTCAGCGTATAGGCCTGTGTGCCGCTGAACGGTCCGGGCCCGGCGCTGCTATCGGTTGCCTGCACGGTGAAATTGAATGTGCCGCCGGCGGTTGGCGTGCCGGAAAGCAGGCCTGTATTCGTGTTCAAACTTAGCCCGGATGGAAGCGCCCCCGCGCTGATGGTGAATGTATAGGGGCCCGTGCCGCCGCTGGCGGAAATCGTCGCGCTGTAGGGCGATGCAACCGTAGCACCAGGCACGGTTGGCGGAGCCACAGTGATGGTCGGCGCGGCATTGATGACGACGGTTATGTCCTGGGTAACGAACCATACGCCGCCGGTCGAGATCGTTGTGCTGTCCTGCGACTTGACCTTGAATGTGACGGTGCCCTGAGCGCTCGGCGTTCCGGAAATCAGGCCGCTGGAAGACAAGCTCAGTCCAGCCGGCAGTGGGCCAATCTCGACACTGTAAGTATAGGGCGCGGTGCCGCCGCTGGTGGTGAGTTGCTGGCTGTATGCAAAGCCTACGGCACCTGCGGGCGGGCTGGTCGGCGAAACGACCAGGGTGGGTCCTGGGACAATGAAGCTGTAGCTTTTGTCGGTTGTCAAAGGCGTGCCAACCGTGGAATCCACCACATGCACGGTGTAGTTGTAAGGGCCTGAGCCCGTCGGCGTGCCGGAAATCCTGCCGTTGGACGCAAGACTGAGCCCCGGCGGCAAGCTGCCGCCGCCCGGCGTATAGGTATAGGGCGCCACGCCGCCGCTAGAGGAAAGTGTCTGGTCGTAGAAAACGCCGACTGCCGGCGTTGGCAGGCTTGCGGGGCTGACGGTGATGGGCGAGGTGGCAGGCTGGACGGTTATATTGACCGTGACGACACCCGCGGAGGCATCTTCAAAGGTGAAACTGTCCGACAGGGCGCCGTCGCCATTGTTGACATAAGTCAGGAGACCGGCTGACGGGTTGTCGATGGTGACATGGCCGTGTGCGGGCTGCACCACCTGGCTCTGTGGGTTTGTTCCGAAAGGATCGCATGACGACGCGTCGATCTGGTGAGAGCCGCCAGATGCCACGGTAAACGTTATCGGGGCGGGGCATCCTAGGGATGGCGCAGCCTGTGCCTCGGATGGCGCCAAGGCAGCCATGCCAACAAACGCAAGCATGACAACCCACAGCAGGAACCCGCTGGCAAACGCATCCGAACGCCCGGCGCAATACTTTACAGTCCGACCCAATGCATGCCCCCAGTGGCGCCAATCGATACGCTTTAGTGTCGAAGCGAAAAATATCGGCCGATCAAATCTTTAGCTGACGCAGAATCCGAGTGCGATCATCCCCATCGGATTCGAAGGCAAAGTAAATCATACAGTCTTCACCATGTCTACCATGTAGAAAAACTCCGCTTGCAGAATCCACGGTTTATGAGCAATGATGAATTCAAGGAACTTTCTGAACAATATTAGGGGGAGCTAATGGCCGAATATTTCCTCGGGCAGATCATGATGACGGGGTTCGGATTCGCGCCAAAGGGCTTCGCCTTTTGCAATGGCTCGATAATCGCCATCGCTCAGAACCAGGCCCTGTTCTCGCTGCTCGGCACCACCTATGGCGGCAATGGCACAACGACCTTCGCCCTGCCCAACCTGCAAAGCCGCACCCCGGTCGGCTTTGGCCCATCCGCAGATCCGAACTGGAACCCGTCAGCCTATCAGTGGGGTGAAACCGGCGGCGTTGAAAACGTCACACTGCTGTCTCAGCAACTGCCGGCCCACAACCATGTGGGCAACGCAACCACCGCAGCGGGTGCGGCGCGCAATCCCAGCGGTGCGCTCTATGGCACCACCACGAATGCCATCTATGCCGCGCCGAATGGCCGCGTGGTTCCCTTGGCGGCTCCGACCGTCACCTATGTCGGCGGCAACCAATCACACTCGAACATACAGCCCTACGAGACCATCAACTACAACATAGCCATGACCGGGATATTCCCATCACGCAGTTGATGCCTCCGAGCCATCGCCAGATCACTGCACGCCAAATTACTGCCCGCCAAATTACTGCCCGGAGGAGATCCATCGATGACCACGCCCTTTGTCGGAGAGATCCGCATGTTCGGTTTTTCGCGCGTGCCGAACGGTTGGTTCGCCTGCGACGGGGGGCTGTATCCCATCTCGCAATATGAGGTGCTGTTTACACTGATCGGCACCACCTATGGCGGCGATGGTCAGTCTACGTTCGCCGTGCCCAGTCTCTCCGGTCGTGTGCCCATCCACCAGGGAACCGGGTCTGGCCTTTCGAACTATGTCCTGGGCCAGGTGGCTGGCAGCGAGAACGTCACCCTGCTCCCCCAGCAGATGCCGCAGCACAATCATTCGATGACCGCGACCACGTTGAGCGCAGATGGCAAAGCGGTCAACACGACGGCCGAACTCGGTGCCATCTCGAATGACACCATGTATGTGACCGATATTACCGGCGCGACGGCTTATGTCACCGCCCCACAATCGACGCAGAGTGTCGGCGGGACCTCGCCGCACGACAACACTATGCCGACGCTGACAGTGCAGTTCTGCATTGCATGGGCGGGAATTTACCCATCGCAGAGCTGAGCCCCGCGCCTGGGATTGTTTATGGAAACCGGTTCGCCATCCAGATAGCAAGGACATTCCAATGACTGAGCCCTTCCTCGGTGAGATACAGGTCTTCGGCTTCAGCTTCGCTCCGCGCGGGTGGGCGTCCTGCAATGGTGCCGTTGTTCCGATCCAGCAAAATTCGGCGCTGTTCGCGCTGCTTGGCACCAATTACGGCGGCAATGGCACGACCACCTTTCAGCTGCCCAATTTTACCAACCGCGCCGGCTGCAACCAGGGCACGGGCCCCGGCCTTTCAAGCCGCATCATCGGTGAGACGTTTGGCGCAAGCAGCGAGACGCTGACGGTGGCGCAAATGCCGGCGCACATGCATCAGTTCACAATATACAACCAGCCGGATCTGGCCAAGAAAACGGGGTCGCCCTCTGCCGGCAATTCATTGGCCCCGCCGGGAAGCACCAGTCCTTTTGTGGCCAACGCGCAGGTGAACGTGCAATTCCTGCCCACCATGCTTGGCATTACCGGGAACAGTCAGCCGCACGAGAATCGCCAGCCTTACCTCGCGCTGAATTACAGTATTGCGATGTCGGGGGTCTTTCCGTCGTTCGGTTGATGGTCTCGATCGAAGCAGAAGCGTTGCCGGCATTTCCCGCCGGCGAAAACTCTCGGCTTGGCTTTCCACGTCGCGCGTCCCGCAGCGCGACGCTCGCGGACATTCCATTTCTGCGCCAGCTCTACTGGTCATTCCGCATGGAGGAAATGGAACCCGTGCCGTGGCTGCAGGAGATGAAACGGGCGTTCATCGACGGGCAATTCAACCTTCAGCATCGCCACTATGTCAGCGTATTTTCAAACGCCGATTTCCTGATTCTGCAAGAAAAAGGCAAGCCGATCGGACGGCTCTATGTCGATTCCACTGCCGAGCGCTGGCACATCATCGATATCGGTTTCCTGCCGCAATGGCGCAACGGTGGCCGAGGGATCGCCCTGC
This sequence comes from Mesorhizobium sp. CNPSo 4684, assembly GCF_057784315.1. Taxonomy (NCBI): domain Bacteria; kingdom Pseudomonadati; phylum Pseudomonadota; class Alphaproteobacteria; order Hyphomicrobiales; family Phyllobacteriaceae; genus Mesorhizobium; species Mesorhizobium sp. CNPSo 4684. The sequence goes on from NZ_JBWLUX010000012.1 coordinate 180,307, forward strand.
TGAAGGCAATTCAAGGCCATGCGAAAACCTCCGGGGCATCGGGGGTCTTTCTGCATGTCGAGCGGCGCAACATTCGCGCGCAGGCTCTCTACCGCCGCCTTCAGTTCAGGGAAGTCGAGGCCAGCGATACCCATATCGGAATGCAGTGGTCTACGGCCTGACCGGCCTTGCTTGTCCGGTCGTTCCGCGACCGGGCTGCACTCTCAATTGAAGACCGCCTGATAGACGATGCCTTCCTTGTCCCTGGCGACAGGGACCAGGAATATTTCCAGATTGCCCAGTGTCCCATTCTTCAACCTGTAGAGCTTTTGCGGCAGCACCACCTGCGAGCCGCTTCGGAACATCAGGGAAAAGGGCGATCGTCGCATTCCGGGAAATCCGCTTTCCGGCAGCGGCCGCGCCTCCGACAGCGTCAGGGGCAGCGAACTCTCCCCCATGTCGATGTCGAACGCGCTGCCAACGCATCCCGCGAAATGCTCCAGCGTCACAAGTCCCATAACCCCTCCACTTTCCCGCACCTTGCGCCGCTCAGGCAACCGTCCCCTGGTCTGGTCACGGACGGCACGCCGATCGGGTCGATTGATACCGTGTTTTGGCATGGCATGAAAGTTCTTGCGAGCCATTCCTCTTCAGCAAGACTTGGCCTTTCGCTCCAATCACTGGCGCCTGACTGCACACAAAAGCAACATCGGTCGAGCGTCTTCGCGACTCGCAAGCATTGGCCAGGATTGAGCCGCCGGTGCTGGCATCATACTGGGCGCAACGTCATCGATCGGCGCGGACCGGTCCGTTACTCCGGAAGGCCGGCCTTGCGGAAGCCATCGACGAAATGTTCGAGCGTGGCAGTGTCGCGGAATGGCTCGGTCTCGACCCAGTGACGGGTTGTGAAATGCGGGTTGGCGACGAGGAACATTGCGACCTCGGCGCGCGCCTCATCGAGCCGGCCGAGCTGGGCGAGGCTCGCCGCCAGGAAGCGGCGTGAGCTTGTGCGATAGGTCTCCTCCCGGCGCAGCGTCTCGACGGCGGCCTCGTAGTCGCGCGCCGCGTATTGCGCCTGGCCGAGCGTCAGATAGTACCAGCTTGCCGGATACGGGTTCAGACGGAACGCTTTGCGGATCTGCTCGAGGCCCTCCTCCACCTGCCCGGCCAGGGTCGTGATGTCGGACAATGTCGCCCAGGCGTCGGCGTCGTTCGGGTCGAGCTCGAACGCCTTGGCAAATTCCGCGTCCGCCTCATCGAATCTGCGCTCATAGGCAAGCAGGTTGGCAAGCACCCAGTGACAGCCGGCATCATTGGGATCGATCGCCACGGCCTTGCGCGCCAGGTCCAGGGCAAGGCCGCGGGCAGGCTCCATCGCTTCGCCCCAATGCACCCATCCCATCCAGTGGTTCATGGCAAGCCAGCGATAGGCCTCGGCATAGTCCGGATCGAGCGCAACCGCGCGCGTCAGCATCAGATGCGCTTCGCGCGCCGTCTCTGGCGAGACGTCGATCAGCTTGCGGGCCCGCACACACAGATCGTAGGCCTCGAGATTCCCCGGCCGGTTGCGCGGCAGGGGCGCGCGCAGGCGGCCAAGCAGCGCCTCGACGATCTTGGCCGTCACCTCGTCCTGGACGGCAAAGATATCTTCCAGGCCGCGATCGAAGCGGTCCGCCCACAGATGCTCGCCGCTCAGTGCGTCAACCAGCTGGGCGTTGATGCGCACGCGCCCGGCGGCACGCCTGGCGCTGCCCTCCAAGAGATAGCGCACGCCAAGTTCCCTGGCGATTTCGCGCACATCCACCGCCTTGCCCTTGTAGGCAAAGGTCGAGTTGCGCGCGATGACGAACAGGCCGCCGATCCGGGACAGGTCGGTGATCAGGTCTTCAGTCAACCCGTCGGCGAAGGCTTCCTGCTCGGGGTCGTTGCTGAAATTGGCGAAGGGCAACACGGCTATCGACGGCTTGGCGGGCAGCGGCAAAGGCTGTCGCTTTGCATCGCCGAGCCGTTCAATGGCGCCGGTGAAGCGATAGCCGACGCGCGGAACCGTCGATATCCATTCCCCGCCATTCGCGGCCGGACCCAGCAGCTTGCGCAATTGCGCGATCTGGACCGTAAGGTTGCCTTCCTCGACGGCCGTGCCTGGCCATGCCGCGTCCATCAACTCGGCCTTGGCCAGGATCTCGCCGGGCCGTGCGACGAGCGCCGCCAGCAGTTGCAGTCCGCGATGACCGGCTGCGACGGGGACATCGTCCCGAAGGAGCGTTCCCGCACCCGGATCAAGCACGAACGGACCAAAGGCAAAGCGCACTCCTTGCATAACGCGCATCTATAGCCCGTTTGGAAGTTTTGAGAACTATTTGGGAAGGCTTAATTACGGCGCCGTCCGCATGCTGCAGAATTCAGCCTCTTTCAAACCGAGGGCTCTTGCCCCTTAAGCCGAATGGAGGTTGCCATGAACGATACCCTTGCTTCTGCCCCGGCAGCCTGGCCGGAAAAACCCGCGGCGTCATCGCGCCGGTACCTGACGGGCCCGCGCAGCATGATTGCGGCCTGGCGTGAGCGGATACGCTTTCGCTGGGACCTGAAGCAGATGGCGGAGGCCAATCCGCATCTGATCGACGATATCGGCCTGACCAGACGCCAGGTCGAGGCAGAGATCGTCAAACGCTTCTGGCAAGTGTGAGCCGGATGATACCGGATCGCCCGTTTGTGCGTGCCGCGGCGCTTCGCCGGTATTTGCACTTGCCGGAATTTGCCGATCCTGCTTCGAAGGCTGCATGAGCGCCGAAGACGCTACGTCACCGCGCGAGAACCGCATCCCGTGGGCCGCGATGGCCGGCATCATCGCGACCGTCACGGTGTTTGCCGTCGCGCAGGGGCTGACCTATCCGCTGCTCAGCTTCATCCTCGAACGGCAGGGGACGACACCGGGCCTGATCGGCCTCTCGGCGGCAATGACGCCGCTGGGTTTCATCGTATCGTCGCTCTTCACGCCGGCGCTGGTTCAGCGCGTGGGCGCGGCGCGCTTTGCGGTTCTGTGTTCAATCCTGGCAGCGAGCGCCCTGATCGCGATTGCCTGGACGCAGGACGTCTGGGCCTGGATGCCGTTGCGCTTCCTGCTCGGCTTCTTTGCCAACCCGCTCTACATGATCAGCGAAACCTGGCTGGTCTCAATCACGCCCGCCGCGCGCCGGGTCCGCATCATGGGCCTTTACTCCTCCATTGTTTCCGCCGGATTCGGCTTCGGCCCACTGTCGCTCGGCCTTGTGGGCACCCAAGGGTGGCCGCCCTTCATCATCGGCAGCGCAGCCTTCCTGGTCTGCGGCCTGATCGTGCTTGCCGTCGCAGCGCGCCTGCCCGACATGCCGCATGACGGCGAGGCGGTGTCGGTCGGCGGCTTCTTTGCCCTGGCGCCGCTGTTGTTGTTTGCCGTTTTCACCGCTGCCGCCTTCGAGCAGGTCCTGCTTTCCCTGTTCGCGGTCTATGGCGCCGCACTTGGCAGCGCCGAGCAGCGCATTGCGTCGCTCATCACCTGTTTCATCGCCGGCAATGCCGTGCTGCAGATCGTGCTCGGGCGCGCGGCCGAACGGTTTGGCTCGACGCGGATGATGCTGTTCTGTGTCCTGGTGTGCCTGGCCGGTTGCCTGCTGTTGCCGTTGCTCTTCAACAATTGGCTGATCTGGCCGCTTTTCTTCGTCTGGGGCGGGGTCTCGTTCGGCATCTACACGTTGTCGCTGATCCAGCTCGGCGAGCGTTTCACTGGCCAGGCCTTGATTGCCGGCAATGCCGCCTTCGGAATCGTATGGGGCATAGGCGGCATCGTCGGCTCGCCCGCGGCCGGGCTGGCAATGCAACTGACCGGACATCAGGGACTGCCGTCGTCGCTCGGCCTGCTGTGCTGTGTGCTGGTGGTGTTTCTGACGGCGCAGAGACGGCGGGGTTGAGCGAAGACCTTGCTCAGGCGTAAGGCGTGCCTGCCATTGCGGCTTTCAGGCCAATGCTGCCCTTGTCGACGAGAGCGAGAAAGGCCGCGCTCGCTTGGCCGCTGTCGCGGGTTTCTCGAAACGTCCGGTGCGCCTGGATGAAGGCCACACTCCATGTCGTCAGGAGCAGCGCCGCACCCAGCCGGGCGTCGGGGTCGGCGGCATCACGCCCCGCGCCTTCAGTCAGCGCTACCGTCAGCACGTCCGCCAGCTCATCCCGTATCGCTCTCGCCCGCGCCTTGAGCGTCTCGCTGCCCTCGACCGTCCTGATCAGGCCCTGGCTCCTGGCGGAGAATTCGACGACGGGGCTACGTTCGGCAACCAGGCGATGCGCGAACAGCCGCAACGCCTCGATCGGCGCGATGCCTGGATCGCGCTGTCGCAGAGCCTCGCGCAGCATCTCGCGGCCTTCCTCGTCACGGTCGAAGAGCATGTCCTCCTTGCGCGGGAAGTGATTGAACACCGTCATCCGCCCGACATCGGCGGCCGCCGCGATCTCGTCCACCGTCACATCATCGAAGCCCCGCTCGAAGAACAGGAGCGTGGCGGCATCGGAGATGGCTTGCCGCGTGGCGAGGCGCTTGCGGGCCCGGAGGTCGGACGGGGTTGACATGGCTTTCCTTGAATATGTACTGAGTACAAGTTTGGATCGAGTATAGTAAGAGCCGGACCGAAAAGCAAGCTTATCCGCTCGATCTGACTGCAGAGACCCAGGACGTCAGCGCAAGGCGCGCGTCATGGGGCTCATCATTTTCATCGTCTGGATCTCACCATGAACAAATCCCTTACCGTTATCTTCGCCGCGATCGGCCTCGACGCCGTCGGCATAGGCCTCATCTTCCCGATCCTCCCGCGCCTCCTCGAAGAGGTGACGCACAGCCCTGACATCGCACCTTATATCGGCATCATGACCGCGCTCTATGCGCTGATGCAATTCGTCTTCGCGCCCATGCTCGGCGCCTTGAGCGACAACATTGGCAGGCGTCCGGTGCTGCTGATTTCGCTCGCCGGTGCGGCCATCAACTACATCGTCATGGCCTTCGCGCCGCAGCTCTCGATGCTGTTCCTCGGCCGCGCCATTGCCGGCCTGACCAGCGCCAATGTCTCCGTCGCGATGGCCTACATCACCGATGTGTCGCCGCAGGACAAGCGCGCCCGTCGCTTCGGCCTGTTCAATGCCGTGTTCGGCGCCGGCTTCATCATCGGGCCGGTTCTCGGCGGTCTGCTCGGCGACCACTGGCTGCGGTTGCCTTTCATCGCCGCCGCCGTGCTCAACGCCTGCAATCTGCTGCTGGCTTTTTTCATCCTGCCGGAGTCGCGCGCACCTGCCCGCCAGAAGCTCGATCTGGCCGCACTCAACCCGCTTGCGCCGTTGCGCTGGGTGTTCTCTTTGAAGGGGCTTCTGCCGATCGTGATCGTGTTCTTCATCATGAGCGCCACCGGAGAAGCCTACGGCACCTGCTGGGCGCTGTGGGGCTTCGACACGTTCCAGTGGAACGGTGTCTGGATCGGCCTTTCGCTGGGCGCCTTCGGCGTCTTCCAGACCCTGGTGCAGGCATTCCTGCCCGGCCCGGCAGCCAGATTGCTCGGCGAGCGCTGGGCCGTCGTCACCGGCATAGGTTTTGCCTGCATCGCCCTTCTCGCCATGGCTTTCGCCAATCACGGCTGGATGGTGTTCGCCATCATGCCGGTCTTCGCGCTGGCCGGCATCGGCGCCCCGGCGTTTCAGGCCTTTGCCACCCGTCAGGTCGACCCGGCTCGCCAGGGTCAACTCCAGGGCGTGCTGGCATCGGCCGTCAGCCTGGCCTCGGTCATCGCCCCACTCGGCTTCTCGACCTTCTACTTCGTCGTCCAGAGGCAGTGGCCCGGAGCCATCTGGCTCTCGGTGCTGGTCGTCTACGCAATCGCAATTCCGCTGGTTCTTCTCGGCGCCCGAACCGCTTGCTCCGCAGAGCCAGCGATCGCGTAGATCTTCCTAAGTAAAGCCGCTCACACACCAGACCTTGCAAATATGCCATGCTCACCGGGATGTAACAGGGAGAGGTATCGATGAAGAAGGCTTTCCTGATTTCTGTCATTGTCGAGATGGCATTTCTAGGCGCGGCGACAACGGCGTCATTGGCGGATGATCTTCCCGCCTTGAACTCGAAGTGGCGCGAACCGCAACGCGGAACCTGCCTGGAGATCACTCAAATTTCGGATGCATTTCCTGGACCTGCAGGCTGCGCTCAGATTGCCGGTCGGATGAAAGACGATCTGATGATCGGTTATGCCTGCAAAAGCGGATCGGAAATCAGCTTTTTCACCGGTCTGCAAACCGACAATTCCATAAAGCCCGATATTTTCATTGGCCGGTACAGCGCGGAAGCCATAATCGCCCAATACTGCACCAGAATTAGCAACGACTGGCCTCCGGAATATGATTGCAGAAATGAAATGACGTTCAAAAGCGTCAGCAGTTGCACACCCTGAAATGCACTGGCCGGTTGAAGACGGAAGCTTCATCCGCGGTGCTGTAGAACTCATTGCCTGAGCGGCGTGGCGGGCGAAGGCGCCCGATCAGGATCGGCTGAATGAAAACAGCTTCGCGTCCGCATCTTCTACGCCGCCGATCGCCGAGGCGACGATCTCCGAAGCGATCTGCGAGAAGGAGATGCCGTTGCCGCCATAACCCATCACGGCATGAATGCGGGGATGCCGGGGCAGGGCGCCGATATAGGGCATGCCGGTGCTGGTTGTCCCGAACGAGCCGGTCCAGGCGAATTCGGGCCTCACGTCGAGCCGCGGCAGCAAACGATGCAGCTTCTTCGCCAGACGTTTCGCCTTGTCGGCGATCAACTCATCGCGGCGTGCCTCGTCGGTGAAGTCCTCGTCCTCGCCGCCGCAGATGACGCGGCCATCTTCCGTCGCGCGCAGGTATAGGTATGGCTCCGACGCCTCCCAGATCAGCGCAGAGCCCGGCCAGATGTTTTTCGGTTGCGGCGCCGTGGCGATCGCCCAGGTCGAGACGACGCTGTGCGCGGTCTTCGGCATGATGTCGGTCAGTTCGTAGCCGGTGGCCAGCACCAGATGCCGCGCGGTGATCGTCGGGCCACTGCTGGTGGCGACGACGACCTGATCGCTTCTGTCCTCGATCGCCGTCGCCTGTACCGGCGCATAGAAACGCGCCTTGCGCTGCAGGGTTTTCAGCAGCAGGCCGGCAGTCAGTTTGCGCGGGTCGAGCGCGAGATTGCCGTGGCTGAGAATGGCGCCGGCGCGGTCGATGCCGAAGCTGTCGGCGAGCGCCTTGCGGGTGAGGTAGCTTGCGCCGATGCCGACCTGCCGGCGCGCCTCTGCCTCGCCCCGCAACGCGGAGGGGTTCAGCACATCGCCGGCCAGATAGAGCGAGGAGGCTGGTGTCAGCCGACAGTCGATGCCGAGTTCGGCGATCCTTCCGCTAAGGTTGGATACCGCGAGCCGGGACCGCCGCCATGCCTGCCCGGCATCGGCCTTGCCGACCATTGCCGAAAGTTTCGTCAGCGGCTGATCGAGTTCGAACTGCACCAGAGCCGTCGTCGCCGCGGTCGATCCCTGCAAGGGTCCGCGCCTGTCGATGCAGATCACCGAATGACCGGCGGCAGTCAGCGTTTCGGCGGCCATGGCGCCGCTGATCCCCATGCCGACGATCAACACGTCGGTCTTGACATCGCGGGTCAGTTTTTCGGTCGGCACCGATGGAGCTCGATAGGCAAACCAGACCGGCCGGCCGCTGCGCAGGTCGAGTTTGCGTGCCACCAATGTCTCCAGGCGCCGGCAATGTCTTCAGCTGCCAATTGATGTCTTCAAACGAATATGGGCCGCCGGAGCTGCGAGCTTCGGCGGCCGCTGTCGGCGACGCTATATTCGCCCGAGGAGAACCAGAATGATGACGATGATCAGCACCAGCCCGAGGCCGCCGCCGCCATAGTAACCGGTGCCGTAAAACGGTCCGCCACCGAGGCCGCTGAAGCCGCCGAGCAACGCGATGATGAGGATGATAATAAGAATGGTACCCAGGCCCATATGCCGTCTCCTTGCGCTGCCGCGCCATTCACGCCGCGCGGCTCGAAGACAGAAACTCGCGGCAGGCCATCCTGTTCCAATGCCTTTGCAACCCTTGCGCGCCAAGGGCAAGCGCAGCCGGAGTGATTACGGTCTCTTTTGACGGCTAAGAAAAGCAGGAATCCTGCCTGTTGGCTTCGGAGGGACTCGGCGTTTGATAGAATCGCTGACCCGCTCTGCCCCGCTTGCCGCGAGTTTCCGTGGGCTCAACAGGCCACCTTCACGTCGCCTTGCCGGCTGGCGCGCCTAAGTCTTCCTCGGCAATATCGTCGAACGAGGCGTAGTTCATGTTGTAAAGCCGCGCGTAGAGACCTTTCGCCGCCATCAGCTGGTCGTGGTTGCCGCTTTCGACGATCTCTCCATTCTGCAGCACGATGATGCGGTCGGCGCCGCGGATGGTCGCCAGCCTGTGCGCGATCACCAGCCCGGTGCGGCCTTCCAGCAGCGTGAGCAGCGCCTTCTGGATCAGCATTTCCGTGTAGGAATCGATGCTCGCCGTCGCCTCGTCCAGCACCAGGATCTTAGCGTCGGCGACCAGCGCCCGCGCAAAGCTGATCAGCTGGCGCTGGCCGAGCGAGAGGTTGCCGCCGCGTTGTTCGAGCTCGGTATCGTAGCCATTGGGCAGGTGCTCGATGAAGTCGTGCGCGCCGACAGCCCGCGCCGCGCGAACCACCTCTTCGCGGCTGGCGCCGGTCTTGTGGTAGCGGATGTTTTCCAGCACCGTTCCTGAAAACAGGAATGGCTCCTGCAGCACCATGGCCACCTGGTCGCCGAGCGAATCCTGCGTGACGTCGCGGACATCGTGGCCGCCGACCAGCACCTCGCCCGACCAGACATCGTAGAAACGGTGCACCAGCGCCATGCAGCTCGACTTGCCCGATCCGGTCGGCCCGACCAGGGCCACGGTCTCGCCTGGATTGACGCGGAACGAGACATTTTTGAGCACCGGCTGGTTCTGCCGGTAGCCGAAGGTGACGTTCCTGAACTCGACCGAGCCGTCCATGTCGCGCGTCAGCGCCACCGCGCCTTGCCTGTCGCTGACGTCGACCGGCACGTCGAGCACTTCGGAGATGCGCTGGCCCGAAGCCATGGCGCGCTGCATGACCGAGTACTGCATGGTGAGCGAGCGGATCGGGTCGAAGAAGCGCTGGATGTAGAACAGGAACGCCACCATGACGCCGATGTCGAGGCTGTGCGACAGCACCATCGAACCGCCTATGACGATGACGGTTGCCATGGCGATGCCGGTCAGCGTGTCGACGATCGGCACCATCACTTGCGCATATTTCGCCGAGGTCAGATGCGTCCTCAGATTGGCCAGCACCTTCTCGTCATAGAGGTCGAAATTGACGTGCTGGCGCTCCAGGCTCTGCACTGTGCGCACGCCATGGATGCCTTCGGCGAGCGCGCCGTTGGCGATCGAATTGGTCTCGTGCGCGGCCATGAAGGCGACCTTGGCGCGCGGCAGCCAGAACAGGCGTACGACAAACAGCGCCGGCATGGTCGACAGCGTCAGCAGCCCGAGCCGGAAATCGAGCCACAACAGAACGCTGACGATGCCGAACAGAAGCACGATGTCGCCTACCGACATCACCGACGTCTCGAGGAATTCCTGCATCGAATTGACGTCGCCCTGCAGGCGCGACATCAGGCGGCCCACTTCGGTCTTGTCCATGAAGCTCAGCGAGACCCTCTGCAGATGGCTGAACATGGCGCGGCGCAAATCCGACAGCACATTCTCGGCCACCTTGCCGACGACGCTTTCCTGCACATAGCTGGCGGCATAGTTGATCAGGATGATCAGTGCGAAAGCACCGATCGCCCAGTTCATCACCGAGCGGTCGGCCTTGCCTGCCGCCATGCCGTGGTCGATGGCGTAGCGGATGACCAGCGGGATCGCCAGCTGCGTCAGCGTGAACACCAGCACCGCTGCAACCGAGATGAAGATCCTGCCCTGATACGGCTTCACGAAGCTCCAGATGCGGCGCACGATGCGCGGATCGTAGACCTTGCCGAAAACCTCTTCTTCGTCGCGATGCGAGCCGACGACGGCCTTGGTCGGCCGGCGGCTGGTGTCTTCCTTCTCGTCGTCGTTCTGTGTCGACATCATGCGGCTCCCACGGCGACAGGGAGGTCGTCCTCCGGCCGTAGCTGCAGGTCGTAGAGCGCGCGGTAGCGTCCGCCCAGCGCCAGCAATTCCTGATGAGTGCCGCGCTCGGCGATGCGGCCGTTCTCGATGAACAGGATCTGGTCGGCATGCATCAACGAACTCAGCCGGTGCGAGATGATCAGAGTCACCCGGTCCTTGGCGAAGCGCTTCATCGCCGTGCGGATCCGCTGCTCGGTGCCGGCATCGACGGCCGCGGTGGAATCGTCGAAGACCAGAACCGAAGGCCGCAGCATCAGGGTGCGGGCGATGGTCAGCCGCTGCCGCTGGCCGCCGGAAAGCGAGGCGCCGCGCTCGCCCACGACCGTGGTGTAGCCGGCCGGAAGCCCGATAATGTAATTGTGCAGCTGGGCGTATTCGGCAGCCTGCCCGATGCGGGTCTCGCGCGCCCAGGGATTGCCATAGGCGATGTTGTTTTCGATCGAGGTGGTGAACAGGAACGCGTCCTGCTGCACGACGCCGACCGCCTTGCGCAGCGATTGCAGCGTCACCGCGCGGATATCCTGCCCGTCAATGGTGATCGCGCCCGACGTCACGTCATAGAAACGCGGGATCAGATGCGCGATGGTCGACTTGCCGCTGCCTGGCGGGCCGACGATGCCGACCGTCTCGCCGGACCTGGCCTCGAACGAGATGCCCGACAGCGCCGGCCGGCCGCCTGTGTCCGCATAGCGGAAGCCGACATTGTCGAAGCGCAGCACGCCGTCAGTGACGACGAGGTCCCTGGCGCCAGGCGCATCCTCGATGTCGAGTTCGGCGTCGAGCAGCTCGAACAGCCTGGTGCCGCAGGTCGAGGCGCGGGCAAACGAGTTGACCATCAGGCCGAGCTGGCGCACCGGCATCTGCAGGATGGTCATGAAGGTGAGGAACTGGGCCAGCGTGCCGACGCTGATCTCGCCGGCGATCACCTTCTGGCCGCCGAACCACAACACCAGCCCCATGGCCGCCAGGAAGGAGAAATTCATGGCGCTTGTGTTGGAGACGCGAATGTCGACGCGCTCATTGGCAAGCTCCAATGCCGACCGCTTTGCGCGGTCGAACTTTTCCAACTCATGCCGCTGCGCGGCGAAGGCGCGGACGACGCGGATGCCGCCGAGATTCTCGTCCATCACCCGGCTCAGCACCGACAGCCGCTCCTGCAGCGTCAGCCAGGTGCTGCGCAGCCTGAGCTGGGTGACCGAGGAGCGCCAGGCCACGAACGGCACGAAACTCAGGCTGAGCAGCCCGAGCTCGAGATCCGTGCTGATCAGGAGGTAGGAGCCGACACCGATCAACACGCCGAGCAGCACCACGCGCAATATGCCGGTGGAAAAGAACATGCGCACGCCGTCGAGGTCGAGCAGGCCGAGCGTGATCAGATCGCCGGTATGCACCCTGTCATGGAAGTTGAAGCTCAGCCGCTGGATCTTCTCGTAGAAGGCCAGGCGCAATTCATAGCCGGTGCGGTGGCCGACGGCCTCGCCATAATAGTTCTGCGCCATGGTGAAGAGGCCGCGCAATATGCTGACGACGAGCAGCGTGAGTGCCGTCGTCCACAGCGCCTGCTCCGCCGCCGCATCGCCGCTCGCGGCCATTACGCCTTGCGCCTGGTCGATGGCGCGACCGAGCAGGCGCGGGATGAACAGCTGCAGCGTTGCGGCGATGAAAGTCGAGACGATGGTGATCGCCACCTGCCAGGGATGGCGCAGCGTCATGCGCACGATGCGTAGCAGCGTGCTGAGGCCCTTGCCCCAGGAGGCCTCCGCCACATGGGCAAACGATTTGCCGCGCTTCGCCGCGCCGCTGGCTGCATCCATTGCCAAGGAAAATGTCCAATCCGGTCCGGACATTAGCCCAGACGAATGAAAACAGACTCAGTTTCAGATGCTGGGATGGTACGCCTCCATTTTGGCCGTTCAAGGGCCAATGACGGCATCGCACTGTGCCTGAGGGTGGCGCATCACCATTATGTGCTAGCGCTAAGATTGCAGGTTTGGCTTATGGCGCATTACGAGGCATTGTTCCGCACGATCAGCCCGCCATCCAGCCGCCATCCACTATCAGATTGATGCCGGTGACATAGCTGGCCATGTCGCTGGCGAGGTACAGCGCGGCACCCGCGACGTCATTCGGGGTGCCGAGCCGCGGCCAGGGCGTGCGGCTGCGTGAATAGGTGAGCGCGTCGGGATCGTTGGCGACACCCGGCTTGCCGGTGATGATCTTGCCAGGCGCAATGGCGTTGCAGACGATCAAATCGTCGGCGTGGTCGACTGCGATCTGCCGCGTCATCTGCACGATGGCACCCTTGCTCACCGAATAGGGAAAATCGCCGGGGCAGGCGACCATGCCGTGCTGCGAGGAAATGTTGATGATGCGGCCACGAACCTCGTTCACCGGCGCCTGGGTCAGCATCTGGATGACGGCGCGCTTCGAGCAGTGGAAGAACCCGGTCAGATTGACGCCGATCACGCGGTTCCATTGCTCCGGCGTGGTCTCGACCAGGTTGGTGCTGGTGTAGATGGCCGCATTGTTGACCATCACGTCGAGCCGTCCGAAACGCTCGGCCGTCGCGCCGACCAGCGCATCGACCGCATCCCAGTCCGAAATGTCGGTCGCGATGTGCATCGCCATCCCGCCGCTCGACTGGATCAGATCGACGGTGCTGTGGCCGCCTTCGATCGGCAATTCGGCGGTATCGGCAATGACGACGGCAGCGCCTTCGGCCGCGAATTTCAGCGCGATGGCGCGGCCGATGCCGGAGCTTCCTCCGGTGACAATCGCGACCTTGTCCTTGAGCAGGGGCATCTCTTCTCCTCAATGTTCCCGGCGCACGACTTTGCCTTGCCCCGAACCGGTCAGCACCTGGTCGCGCACGATCTCTCGCCCGCGCAGAAACACATTGGTCAGCCGCGCCTTCACGCTCCAGCCGTCGAACGGCGTGTAGGCCGCGCGGGAAGCCTGATCGGCGTCCGAGATGGAACTGGACAGGCGCGGGTCGACGATCAGCAGGTCGGCGTCGTAGCCGGTGGCGATGCGTCCCTTGCGCCGGCCGAGCCCAAAACGCTCGGCTGGATTGCGCGCGCACATGCGCACCACATCGGCATAAGCGATCAGACCCTCGTCGACGAGCTTCAGCATCACCTGCAGCAGCGTCTGCAGCCCCGGCATGCCGCCGGGGATATCGGCGAAAGCAGCGTAGGCGGCGGCCTTTTCGGCCGGCGCATGCGGTGCGTGGTCGGTGGCGACGATGTCGATCAGCCCACCCTTCAGCGCAGCGCGCAAGGCTTCGACATCCTGCCGCGACCGTAGCGGTGGCGAACCCTTCAGCCTGGCGCCTTGCGTCTCGTAATCGTCGGCGGTGAAGAACAGGTTCTGCGGTGTGGTCTCGACACTGGCATCGGCCCTGTCGCGCAGCCGGCTCCACGCTTCGACGCCCGGTTCCGAATTGATCTGCCGGACATGGATACGCGCGCCGGTCGCGGCGGCGGCAAGCACGGCGCGCGCAACGCCGCCGGCTTCCGCCAGCGGTGGCCGACTGTCGAGAAAGGCCGCGATGGTCCCCGTCTTGTTGCGCTCATTGGCGCCGGTCAGCATCGACTGGTCGCCCGGCGAAATGCCGATCAGCGTGTCGGCATGGCCGAACTGTCTGAGCGCCTCGGCAACCGCGTCGAAATTGCGAAACAGGAAGGTCTCCGGCACATCGGCGGTGAACAGTTCGAACGACACCGGCGCGAGCGCGAGCAGGCCGGCGATGCGCGACAAATCGCGGCTGACCACGGCCTGGAAACCGACATCGACATGGAGACGACCTGCCGCCATCGCCATCTTGTCGGCGAGATCTTCGGCGCGGGCCGTCCATGGCTCGTCCGTCGGCATGTCGAGCACCGTCGTCACCCCGCCAAGGGCTGCCGCATGCGTGCCCGAGGAAAAGTCTTCCTTGTGCGTCAGGCCGGGCTCGCGCAGATGCGCATGCGCGTCGACCAGGCCGGGCAGAAGCAGGCAGTCCGAAGCATCCAGCACCCTCGCGGCTTCAGCCGTTCCGCCGGGAGCCATCAGAGCTGCGATGCGGCCGCCGGCAATGCCGACATCGCGCCGTTCCTGCCTGTCGGCATTGACGACGGTCGCGCCCCTGATCAGCGTCTCGAACATACTCAGCCGTGCCGCTCGAAGCCGGCATGGTTCTCCAGCCAGTAGCGGGCGATATCCTCGCGCCGCATGAAGGCAGCGGCCGGTTTCGTCTTCACGTGCTCGATCACTTCGCGCAAGCCGGAGGCACGGTTGGGCTGGCCCATCCAGCGCGCATGGATGCCGATCGTCAGCATGCGACCGCCGGTCTCGTCGGCTTCGTCGAGCATGTAGTCAATGGCCGAGCGGCAATCCTGCGCGAAGTCGCGCGGATTGCTATAGCCGGGTGCGACGAGGTAGCGGCTGTCGTTGAGCGTCTTGGAATAGGGCACGACCAGGATCTCGGTGCCTTGATGGGCGAGGAAATAGGGCAGGTCGTCATTGCAGGGATCGGAGTGGTAGAGAAACCCGCCTTCGCGGACCAGCAGATCGCGCGTGTTGACGCTCGGCAGCGAGCGGCAGTTCCAGCCCAGCGGACGCCTGCCCATCAGCCTCTCGTAGAGCGCAATCGCCTCGTGCAGCTGGCGCTCTTCCTCGCTGCGCTCCATCGTCGTGTAGTCGATCCAGCGTAGCCCATGGCCGAGCAGGTCGTGCCCGCGCGCATTCATCCATTCAGCCACCGCCGGGTTGCGCTCGAGCGCGACCGCGCAGGCGGAGACGGTGGTCGGGATGTCATAGCGGTCGAACAGCCGCGCCAGCCGCCACACGCCGGCCCGGCTGCCATATTCGAAATGCGTCTCGGTGCCGAGGTCGCGTACCGGCGGACTGGACGTGAGATTGTACTCGCCCCAATTGTCGTTGCGGCCGTCCTCGAGCCAGGAGTACTCCGAACCCTCTTCGTAATTGAGCACCAAATTGATAGCGAGCTTGACGCCGCCGGGCCATGTCACGAAGGGCGGATGCGGGCCGTAGCCGACGAAGTCGCGCGGTTGCTGAAAATCGGTCGGCATCGCTCTGCTCCTCAGACTTCGTTGGCAGCGATCCAGTCGATGTAGTCGTGGAAGGCTTGTCTCGCCGGAGTTGGCCGCCAGGTGGTATCGCGCTCGATGCGGGCAAGATCGTATTCGCCCCACATGCCGGTCTTCAGCGTCGCGTTCATGGTGATGTTCGCCGTCGCGGTTGGGCTGATTTCGCTTTTCAGGCCGGGGAAGCGTTCGCTGGCCCAGCCGATGAAGTCGCCGACCGTCTGCGTGCCGCCGCTGCCGATATTGTAGTGCCGATAGCGCAAGGTGTCGGCATCGAGCAGCGCCATGACAGCCTTGGCGACATCGCTCGACAGCACATAGTCGCCAAGCGGCTCGAGACTGTTCGGCCGGATCGTTTCGCTGTTGAGCGCCATATGCGCGACGCGGTTCGGCAAATGCCGAACATTGCGGCTGCCGGTGACGCGATCCATCGGCCCATAGACCGAGGACAACCTGACCGAGATGGCGGACAGGCCGAACAGGTCGGCGTAGCGATTGGTGACCATCTCCGCGGCGAATTTCGAGATACCGTAAAGCGTCAGCGGCGCCACATAGCCGTCCTCGGGCAGCGGCTCGCCGCTCCAGTCCGGCCCGTTGTGGCGATAGACCGAACCGGAGCTGACATAGACGAAGCGCTTGATGCCGGGGCGGCCGCGCGCCCATTCCAGCATCCGCACCGTGCCCATCAGATTGACGTCGACGATGGCCGCCGGATCGTTGGCCTCGGGCGGCTGCGTCGGGTCGCTCGGGCGCGAGTTCGGCGTCACCGTCGCGCCATGGACGATTGCCGTGATTCCATACGCGTCGAGTGCTGTCGCCCATTGCTTGGGATCCAGTATGTCGGCAGTCAGCACAGTTAGGCGGTCGCGCACCGGCGCGAAGAATTTTTCCGCAATCGCGTCGAGCCCCGACCGGTCGAGGATAACGGCGCGGGCGTGCGGATCGCGGTCCAGCCATTCGCGCGCCACCACGCTCATGACAAAACCGGTGCCGCCGGTGACGAGCAGCGTCATGGGAACTCCTTTGAAATCGACTTGAAGAATTCAGCGCGTCGCATAGCCGCCGTCCACGAGCATGTCCGAGCCAGTGACGAAGGACGCGTCCGACGACAAAAGGAAAGCGGCTGCCGCCGCGATCTCCTCAGGCTCCGCGATCCGGCCGAGCAGATGCGCCGGCCCGAGCCCGGCATTGGCCGCCTCGAAATCCGCGAAGCGGCGCAGCAATCGCGTCGTCGCAACCGCGCCCGGCGAGAGACTGTTGACGCGCACCTTGTCGGGCGCATGGTCGACCGCCATCGCCTTGGCGAGATGGATCAGCCCGGCCTTGGCGGCGCAATAGGCAACAGCCTTGGTGGTGGCGACGCGGCCGAACTGCGAGCCGATGAACACAACCGAACCACCGCCGCCGGCCGCGATCAGCGGCACTGCGTACTTGCTCATCAGGAAGGCACCGGTCAGGCCGACATCGATCTCGCGCCGCCACGCGCTCTCGTCGAGATCGACGACAGTGGCGCTGGTCGAAGGGGCCGCAGCATTGTGCACCAGCCCGTCTAGCTGACCGAATTTTTGTCTCGCGAATTCGACAGCGTTCCTGGCGGAACCGCTATCCGTCACGTCGCATTGGCAGGCGGCTGCCGAAGGCCCAAGCGTGTCGGCAAGTTGCGTTGCCGGGTCGAGATTATAGTCGGCACAGACGACCATGGCGCCCTCGGCAATGCACCGCTTGGCGATCGCCGCTCCGATGCCGCTCGCGGCACCCGCGATCAGGATGACGCTGTCTTGCAGGCGGTTCATGGCGGTCGTCATCAAACCCGGTCCTCGACGGCTTGCACGATCGGCACGGAGACCGGACGGCGCAGCAGATTGTAGCAGGCGGCAAGCGTCACCAGAACCGCGCCGCCGCCCAGCAGCAGGAACATCGCCGGCGCACCCATATGCGCCATCAAGCCGGCGGACACGCCTGGCGTCGCGACATTGCCGATCGAGTAGAGCAGAAGCAGCGTGCCGGAGGCGCCGACCATGTGCCGGCTGTGCAGCTGCGAGGCGCCGAACGCCATCGCCACCGGATAGATGGTCAGCGCCGTGGCGCCATAAAGAAAAAACAGCACGAACAGCAGCGGTTCCGAAAAATTGCCGAGCCAGGCGATTGCCGCGCAAAGCGTCACCGACAGCAGGCCTTGCGCCAGCAGGATCAGCCGCCGCTCGAACCGGTCCGACAGCCAGCCGACGGGCGTCTGCGCCAGCATGCCGGCAATGCTGATGGTCGTCACCAGGCCGACCGTCGTCGCCGCCGACAGACCGATCTGGGTGCCGTAGATCGGCGTCAGAACGAAGATGTTCATATTGGTGATGCCACCTTGGAAGATGGCCACGACCGTCACCGGAGCCAGCCGGAACAGCGCCAGCGGGCCGAGGCGTTTGACCGGTCCGCTCGCGTGCTCCGGCTCAGTGGGAGAGGCAGGCAGGGCCGGCCAGCGTCCGCCGATGAATTTGGACACCAGCGCCAGCAGCACCGTCGCTGCCGCGACAGGAAACAGATGCGGCGATTGCGGCCCGACCAGAGCGACGAGCAGTTGTCCGAGCAGCACCGCGATCGCCGTCGTCAGCATGTAGAGCGAGAACAGCGCGCCGCGATTGTGCTGCTCGGCATAGAGATTGATCCAGCTTTCGCAGACGACGAAGAGCGACGCCATCGACATGCCGCCCAGCAGGCGAAAGCAGATCCAGCTCGGCACGAAATCGGTGAAGACGAAGCCTGCCGCCGCCAACAGCGCCAGCACAAGGACACCCATGAAGGTGCGCTCATGGCCGTAATGGGCGACCGCCGGGCGCGTGACCAGGCAGCCGACGAAAAAGCCGACGGGATAGGCGGTGAGCACGATCTGGACGACATCGGGCGAAATGCTTGGCTTGCCGAGATGCAGCGAGACGGCCGTGGTCAGCATGGCGCTGCCGATGCAGGCGAGACAAATACCGGCCATGATCGGCAGCAAAGCGCGCGAGCGCTCCGCGTTTTGCCACAGCCGCATCGCGGATTGGGCGATCGACCTCATGGCTGCGCTGCTCCCCTGGCCGCGCCGACACCGACGCCACCCTGAGCGAGAGGCTACACGGGGCAGCAATTGCTGCAAACGAAGATAGATACGGCTATGGCTTCGATTTTTTTGGCCATGCCGGAGACGGAAAGCGGCATCTTGGGCTCCGGCGGGCTTTACAGCGGTTTTGTGCCGTCCATACCATAGGCAACTGCCGCTATCGAAGCTGCCAGGAGGGACTGCATGACGATCGAACGTCTTGAAAACGGCCAACGCTTCTGCCGGGTGCTGCGCTACAACGGCACCGTCTATGTCGCGGGCCTGACGGCGGACGACCTCTCCGGCGACACGACCTCGCAGACCAAGCAGATCCTCGCCAAGATCGATGCCCTTCTGGCCAAGGCCGGCAGCGACAAGACCAAAATCCTCAGCGCCCAGATCTGGCTCAGGGACATCGCCGATTTCGAGATGATGAATACGGCCTGGGACGCCTGGATCGACCGCAGTGCCATGCCGGTGCGCGCCACGGTGGAAGCGCGGCTCGCCGGTGACCAGTACCGCGTCGAGATCATGGTGACGGCGGCGGTCGGCTGAGGCCGATTGGGGTAGGCAAACCGAATGCATGAGCTGATCATCAAAGGTAGACGCGTCGCGCTCGACGACGGCTGGGCCGACTGCGACATCGGCATCGATGCCGGCCGCATCTCAGCCATTGGCAATGGCTTGTCCGGAGAGACGCTGATCGACGCAAGCAATCGCTGGGTCATGCCCGGTGGCATCGACGCCCATTGTCATCTCGACCAGCCGGTCTGGGGCGGGGCGGGCAATGCCGACGATTTCGAATCCGGCACCATTTCGGCTGCTTTTGGCGGCACCACCTGCATCGTCCCGTTCGGCATGCCGGGTCCTGATATGTCGACGATCGGCGCAATTGATCGCGCGCTCAATCGCGCCGCGGGCCGTGCGGTGATCGACTACGGGCTGCATGCCGTCGTGACGATGGGCACCGGCGCCGATGTCGAGCAGCAACTCGCCGCGCTTGCCAGCCGCGGCATTGCCTCGGTCAAGCTGTTCATGACCTATCAGGGCTTTGCCGTCGACGATGATCTGTTCTTCAAGGTGCTCGACACGGCCCATACGCTTGGCTGGATCGTCATGGTCCATGCCGAGAACGACGCCGCGATCCGGCGCACACGCCAGCGGCTGATCGACCTCGGCCGCACCGACATCCGCTACCATGTCGTCGCGCACAGCGAGACTATGGAGCGCGAGGCGACGCACCGCGCGCTCGCCTTCGCCGAAATGACCGGCGCGCGCATGACCATCGTGCATGTCTCGTCCTGGCAGTCGGCTGAAGAGGTGGCGCGGGCGCGATTGCGTGGCGTCGACGCCATCGCCGAGACTTGCCCGCAATATCTGTTTGTCAGTGCCGCCGACCTTGACCGCCCGGCGGTAGATGCCGCGCGCTTCGTCTTTTCGCCGCCGCCGCGTTCGCCGCGCAGCCATCAGCATCTGTGGCAGGCGCTGATCGATGGCGGTATCGATCTCTGGTCGTCCGACCATTCGCCCTATTACTTCGCCGACAAGATCGGCAAGGCGGAAACGCCTGATTTCACCACCACGCTGAGCGGCATTCCCGGCATCGAGACCCGTCTGCCGCTGCTGTTCTCCGAGGGGCTGCTGACCGGCCGGCTGACGCTCGACCGCTATCTCGATCTCACCTCGCGCAATGCCGCCGCCATCTACGGCTTCGCCGATCGTAAAGGCCGTATAGCGGTCGGTCTCGATGCCGACCTAGTGCTGTGGGATCCCACAGCCACCTGGACGCTCGGCCACGCCGCTTTGCATTCGCGCGTTGACTTCACGCCTTACGAGGGCAGGAGCGTGACCGGCAAGCCGACCACCGTTCTGGTGCGCGGCGTGCCGGTGATCGCCGATGGTATGCTGAAGGCGCAGCCGGGCTTCGGACAATTCGTCGAGCGCACCGCCGCTGATCCGGCCCGCTCGGGAAGACCAGTCGAGGAGGCGACGCCATGGCTCGATGCCTGACCATTGCGGTCGCCCAGACCGGACCGATCCAGCGCAGCGCGATGCGTGCCGAGACCGTCGATCGCCTCGTCCATCTGCTGGAGCAATCCGCCGCTGCCGGCGCGGAGATTGCCGTCTTTCCCGAGATGGCGCTGACCACCTTCTTTCCGCGCTGGCGCATCGACGATCAGGCGGAGATCGACGCCTTCTTCGAAAGCGCGATGCCGGGGCCGGAAACGCAGCGGCTCTACGATGCAGCCGCTCGTCTCAAGATCGGCTTTGCGCTCGGCTATTGCGAAATCGCTAGGGAAGACGGCCGCACGCGCCATTTCAACACCATGGATCTGGTCGGCCCGGACGGGCGCTTCATCGGCCGCTACCGCAAGATGCATGTGCCGGGCTCGGCCGAGCCGGAAGAAGGCACGACCACGCATCTGGAGCGGCGCTATTTCGAGCCGGGCAATCTCGGCTTTCCGGTCTTCGATTATCGCGGCGTGCGCGTCGGCATGGCGATCTGCAACGACCGCCGCTGGCCGGAAACCTATCGCATGCTCTGCCTCAACGGCGCGGAAGTGGCGGTGCTCGGCTACAACACCCCGCTGCTGCTCGACGAAGCGCCGGCGCTGGCGCATCTCAGAATGTTCCACAACCATTTGCCGATGCAGGCCGGCGCCTACCAGAACACGCTTTGGGTGGCAGCCGCCGCCAAGGCCGGCTTGGAAGATGGCCAGGCGCTGATCGGCGGCTCCTGCATCATCGCACCGACCGGCGAGATCGCGGCGCAAGCGATTTCGCTCGGCGACGAAGTCATCGTCCACCGCGCCGATCTTGACCTCATCGCCACCTGCCGGAAGGTGAATTTCGACTTCGCGCTCTATCGCCGCCCGGATCAGTATCGTCTCATCAGCGAGCCCGCCGGTTCGCATGTCTGACTTGAGCCGCGACCGATCTGCCGAGTGCATCGCGCCGCCGCCGGCCATTCCGCTATCGCTGGCCGAGATCGTCGAGAACGGACTTTGCATCGGTTGCGGGCTCTGCCGGTCGCTCGCTGGTCCGCAAGAAATCGAGATGATCATGACGCCAGAGGGGCGCCTGCGGCCGGTCGCCCGCGTGGCGCTGAACCATTCGACCCTGACACGGATCAACGCAGTCTGCCCGGGAACGCGGATCGCAGGCCCGCCGCCGTCGCAAACCGCTACAGCCGCGCTGACAGACACCGTATGGGGGCCTGCCGAGCGGGTCAGCCTCGGCTATGCCGGAGACCCGGCGGTGCGGTTCCAGGCATCGAGCGGCGGCGTGCTGACGGCGCTTGGCCAGTTCCTGCTGACATCCGGCCGCGTCAACTTCGTCCTGCACGTCTCCACATCGCGGACCGCCCCGATGCGCAGCGAGCGGCGGCTGAGCTTCGATGCCGCGTCGGTTCTCGAAGGCGCCGGCTCGCGCTACGGGCCGGTCGCGCCGCTTGAGAATTTCAGCGAGATACTCGCTCGCGGCAAACCCTTCGCGCTGATCGCCAAGCCTTGCGATATCACCGCCGTTCGCAATCTGGCTCGGCACGATCCGCGCGTC
This sequence comes from Mesorhizobium sp. CNPSo 4684, assembly GCF_057784315.1. Taxonomy (NCBI): domain Bacteria; kingdom Pseudomonadati; phylum Pseudomonadota; class Alphaproteobacteria; order Hyphomicrobiales; family Phyllobacteriaceae; genus Mesorhizobium; species Mesorhizobium sp. CNPSo 4684. Next base: position 202,219 of record NZ_JBWLUX010000012.1, read on the forward strand.
GACAAATACATGAGCTATGCGCTCGCTTTCGTCTGCGGCGGGGCATCCGACCTGTCGAAATCCGAACAGGTGCTGCAGCGCTTCGGCCTCGCCGAGGAAGAGCTCGCGCTGTTCCGCTACCGGGGTTACGGCAATCCCGGCCCTAACCGGATCGAGACGAAAGACGGCCGCGCCTTCCAGCTCAGCTACCGGCAGCTATGGGAGGACGAGGACAAATGGATGATCCAGCCGCGCTGCAAGATCTGCCCCGACGCCATCGGCCAGGTCGCTGACATCGTCGCGTCCGATGCCTGGCTGAATGGCGGGCCGGCGGTCGATGACGAAGCCCTCAACGGCATCATCGTGCGCACCCCGCGTGGCCTCGAACTGTTCAACGCGGCGGTCGCAGCCGGCGCGCTGGCGATCAAGCGCGAGAGCAGCTTTGCCGAACTCGGCGAACTGCAGTCGCATCAGACGCGCAAGCGCCGCGCGGTCTGGGCGCGACTGAAAGGCATCGCGATTGCCGGCAAGCCGATACCAGTGGTCACCGATCTTGCCCTGGAGGATTGCGCCTTGCAGAACACGCTGGCCGACAATCTCACCGAGGGCCGTGGCGCCCGCGACCGCGCCAAACGCGGGCGGCTGGGCGAACCGCGACCGGTACCGCGCGGCGAAGTCGTGATAGTGAAGGATGGATGTCCATGAGTGCCGCTGAAGAAACGGACGTGATCGTCATTGGCGGTGGCATGGCCGGCGCCGGCGCTGCCTTCGAGATCAGCCGGTCGGCCAAGGTGGTATTGCTCGAGCGCGAGAGCCATTGCGGTTACCACACCACCGGCCGCTCGGCGGCAAGCTTTACCGAAAACTACGGTAACGGCGTCATCCGCCGCATCGTGCTGGCAAGCCGCTCGTTCCTGACCGAACCGCCGGCCGGCTTTGCTGACTATCCGCTGGTGAGCAAGCGCGGCATGATTACCGTCGCCCGCGCCGACCAGCTTGAGCTCCTGGCGCAAGATCTGGAGGCGGCTCAAGCGCTGGTTCCGTCCATCGTCGCCATGACGCCCGCCGAGGCGATCCAGCGCGTGCCGGTGCTGCGCGCCGACTATCTCGCCGGCGCCTATATCGAACCGCATTCGATGGACATCGACGTCAACGGCCTGCACCAGGGTTTTCTGCGCGGCGCCCGTGCACGAGGCGCCAGGATCGTCACCAACGCCGGCGTCAAGGTGATCGACCGGCAAGGCAGCCAATGGCGGGTCGAAACCCCGGCCGGAACCTTTCTTGCGCCGCGCATCGTCAATGCCGCCGGCGCCTGGGGCGATGAGATTGCCGTCATGGCCGGCGTCCGCCCCGTCGGCCTGCAGCCGAAGCGCCGCACCGCTTTCAACATCCCCGCACCTGCGGGCGTCGACATATCGGACTGGCCGCTGGTCCACGATGTCGGCGCCGAGTTCTACTTCAAGCCGGATGCCGGGCAACTCTTCGTCTCGCCGGCCGATGCGACGCTGTCGCCACCGATGGATGCCTATGCCGAGGACATCGACGTCGCCATCGGCGCCGAGCGTCTCGAAAGGGCCACCACCATCGAGGTGCAGCGCGTGTCGCGCTCCTGGGCCGGCCTCCGCACCTTCGTCACCGACGGCTCGCCCGTTGTCGGCCCCGATGATGACGTGCCGGATTTCGTTTGGCTGGTCGGACAGGGCGGCTACGGCATCAAGACCTCGCCGGCACTGTCGCGTGTCTGCGCCAGCCTGATCGCCGGCGGCGGCATGCCGGATGATGTCGCCAGGCAAGGGGTGTCGCTCGACGATCTCACGCCACACCGGCTGCGCGTGTCTCAATCCGCGCGGGTTGCTTCATGAGCGATGCGGGACTGACGGCCGGTGGCGTTCTGGCCGGGCGCCTGCTGGAGACGCTGGCGCAAGCCACCACCGATGCGCCGGGCATCACGCGCGTCGCTTACGGACCCGGCGAGCGCTTTGCCCACGGTCTCGTGCGCGAGGAAGCGGAAAGGGTCGGCGCGGTCGCTCGTGTCGATGCCGCCGGCAATCTCTATTTGACCCTCAGAGGTCGCGATCCCAACCTGCCGGCAATCGTTACAGGCTCCCATCTCGACAGCGTGCCGCATGGCGGCAATTTCGACGGCGCCGCCGGTGTCGTGGCCGGGCTGGCGGTAATGGCCGAGCTGGTCGGGCAAGGCATACAATTGCCGCGCGATCTCATCGTGCTGGTGACGCGCGCCGAGGAGGCCGTGTGGTTTCCGCTGTCCTATCCCGGCAGTCGGGCCGCGCTCGGACTGCTCGATCCTGCAGCGCTGGAAGCGAAGCGGTCGGACAGCGGACGCAGACTGGCCGATCACATGCGTGAGGAAGGCTTTGACCCCGATACCGTGCGGCGCGGCGTGCCGGGCTTCGATGCTTCTCGCATCGCCGCTTTCGTCGAAGTGCACATCGAACAGGGGCCGCGCCTGGTCGCCGCTGGCGTGCCGGTCGGCATCGTCACCGGCATTGCCGGCGGTTTCCGCTATGTCGATGCCAAATGCTTCGGCGCTTACGCCCATTCCGGCGCCGAGCCGCGCTTTGCCCGGAATGACAGCGTGCTCGGTTTCGCCGATCTGGTCGCCGGCCTCGAAGCGGAATGGGACGCGCTCGAGCGCGAGGGACGCGAAGCCACCATCACCTTCGGCCGCGTGCAGTCCGACCCCTCGCAACATGGCGGCAGTCGCGTGCTCGGCGAGCTCGGCTTCACCCTCGATGTGCGCAGCGCCGAGGCCGTTGTTCTTGAGCGGATTGAAGCAAGGTTGCACGCGCTCTTTGCGGAGGTGGGCACGAAGCGCGGCGTCACGTTCGAAGCCGGGTCACGCTTCACTTGGGAGCCGGCGACCATGTCGCAAGCTTTGATCGCAAGGCTGGATCGCGCTGCCGCCGATTTGCAGATGCCCGCCCCGCATGTGCCGAGCGGGGCAGGGCACGACGCCGCTACCTTTGCCGGCGCGAACATTCCGACCGCCATGCTGTTCGTGCGCAACGAAAACGGCAGCCATAACCCGCATGAAGCGATGGAGATCGCCGATCTCGATCAGGCGATCCGTCTGCTCCTGCGTTTCGTCACCGATTTCGACAAGGACCAGCCATGAACCGCGCCGCTTTGCTCGTCATCGACCTGCAGAACGAATACCGGCCCGGCGCCGCCTGGCCGGTCATCGGCTATGATGCCGTGCTCGCCAATGCCGCCCGCCTGATTGCCGAAGCCCGCGCTGCCGGCATTACGGTCATCCATGCGCAGGCCTGGGTGAAGCCGGAAGAGCGCGCCGGCTATGCCAGGCAGGAGGAGATCCTGACCGAAGAGTTTCGCTCCGCCGTGGCGGGCAGCGAAGGCGCCGACATCTGCACCGAAGTGGCGGCGCTGCCCGGCGACATTGTCATCCACAAGCACTGGCCGAGCGCCTTTCGCCGCACCGATCTTTCGCAGCGGCTTGCTGATCTCAAGATCGAAAACCTTGTTGTCGCCGGCGTGCTCACCGACAGCTGTGTCACCGAAAGCGTGTTCGACGCCGTCTATCAGGGCTTTCGCGTCTGGCTGGTCAAGGACGCTTGCGGCAGCATGAGCGAAGCCATGCACCGCACCGGCATGCTCGACATGGCTAACCGCCTCTATGGCGGCGGCATCCTGCGCATGCCCGAGGCGCTGAAGGCGCTCGCCGGTCAGAGTTTTGACGGCTGGCGCTGCACAAGGCCGGTGCAGTTTGTCTACACGCTGGAGACGGTCGACAGCCTCTACGAAGCGCTGTGATTCGCGCCGCAGCCGCACCCGCTTCTGACGATCGTCTTTGAAGCGGCAGGCTTGAGCACCGCACCCGGCAGCGCCCCGGTCGCCTTGCCGTCGCTCCACACGGACACGCCGTTGACGAAGACATGCTCGATGCCGGCAGCCGGTTGGCGCGGCTCTTCGAAGGTCGCGGCGTCGATGATCGTCTGCGGATCGAAGATCGTCAGGTCGGCGAAATTGCCGACCGCTAGCGCGCCGCGCTGCGCGATGCCGAATTCACGCGCCGGAAGCCCGGTCATCCGGAACACCGCCTCTTCCAGGCTGAACAGGCCGACATCCCTGGCATAGTGGCCGAGCACGCGCGGAAATGTCCCCCACAGGCGCGGATGTGGGTGGATGTCGTGTGGCAGACCGTCCGAGCCGATCATGGTGCGCGGATGGGCGATGATGTTTCGCACATCCGTCTCGTCGAGCTGAAAGTAGACCGCGCCGGCCGGCAGCAGGCGCTCACCGGCCTCACGTTCTGTGCAGTTCCATTCGCGCGCAATGTCGGCGATCTCGCGCCGCGCCATTTCGGGGTGCGGCGTGGACCAGGTGATAAGGATCTTCAGCCCGGTGTCGCACCGCTCCAGCCGAAGCACCGTCGAGCTCGCGGCATAGGGGTAGACATCCATGCCGATGTCCATGGTCTCGCGCGCCTGGTCGATGCGCTTCAGCGAAGGACCGCTCTTGCCAAAATTGGCACGGCCCGTGCATTGGTGATGTGAGATGAACAGCTTGCCGCCGGCATGGTCGGCAATGTCGATGGCCTCCTCGATCGCCTCATCCATTGTCTCGAAATAGTTACGCGTATGGGTGACGTACGGCCCGCCGAGGCTTGCCGCCGTCGCCGCAAGCGCCTTGACCTCTTCAGTCGAAGAGTTGACGGCTGGCGGGTAGTCGAGCCCGGTGCTGAGGCCGAACGCGCCCACGGCCATCGCCTCAGCGACCGCCTCCTGCATTAGCGCCGTCTCCGCCTCGTTGGCCGGGCGGTCCGTCACCGGCATGCAGCGCTGACGCAATGTGGTGTGGCCGACGAGCAAGGCCGCGTTCGTGGCGATGCCGCGCTTCTTCAGTTCGGCGATATAATCGGCAAAACGGTCGAAGCGAAAATTCTCCTGGCCGCCGACCAGCGTGAAGGGCGGCGGCGGGGCGCGATCCAGCAGCAAAGGCGCGAGGCTGATGCCGCAATTGCCGGCGATCACCGTCGTCACGCCCTGGCTGATCTTCGGCACCATGCCATCGGGTGCCAGCAGCGCGCCGTCATCATGGGTGTGCACGTCGATGAAGCCCGGCGCGACTATCTTGCCCGAAGCGTCGATCTCTTGTGCACCACGTGCGTCGCCCAAGTCGCCGATGGCGGCGATCCTGTCGCCGTCGATAGCGACGTCGGCCTCGAAGCGATCGGAACCGTCGCCTGAAATCAGCGTCGCATGGCGGATGACGAGATCGTATGGCATTGCTGTCAGCCGTCCGGATTGGCGGCGATCTCCTCGCGGCGGCGCGCGACATAGGCGTCGAGCTCCTCGCGGATCGCGGGATCCATCACTGGCTCCTCGTAATCATGCAGTGCCTGCTGCCAGAGTTCGGTGGCGCGCTCCAGCGCATCCTTGCCGCCGGCTTCCTCCCAGGCGCCATGGTTTTGCCAGTTGGACAGCATCGGCTGGTAGAAGGCGGTGGTGTAGCGCGACATTGTGTGTTCGGCGCCGAAGAAGTGACCGCCGGCCGGCACCGACTTGATCGCCTCGAAACCGAGATCGTCCTCCTGGAACGGCAGCGGCCGCAGGAACTCCATCATGTTCTGCAGGATCTCGACATCCAGCACGAGCTTTTCGTAGGAGGCCGTCAGCCCGCCTTCGAGCCAGCCCGCCGCGTGGTAGATCAGATTGGCGCCGCCAAGCACCGCTCCCCATGTCGCCATCTCGGTCTCATAGGCGGCCTGCAGATCGACGACGTTCGAAGCGTTTGCGTTCGAGGTGCGGTAGGGCAGGTTGTAGCGCCGCGCCAGCTGCCCGGCGATGATGTTGGCCTTGGCGTTCTCCGGCGTGCCGAAAGCCGGCGCGCCCGACTTCATGTCGACATTGGAGGTGAAGGCGCCGTACATCACCGGCGTGCCGGGATTGACCAGCTGCGTCAGCACCACGCCGAACAGCGCTTCGGCGTTTTGCTGGCAAAGCGCCGCCGCCAATGTCACCGGCGTCATCGCGCCCATCAGCGTGAACGGGGTGACAGTCACCGGCTGGCCGTGCTCGGCCATCGCGATCAAGCCTTCGGCCATGGCGTCGTCGAACAGGCGCGGCGAGTTGATCGAGATGATCGTCGTCACACCGGGCGAAGCCCGCATCTCCTCGACACTGATGCCGCGCGCAATCGCCATCATGTTGATGCCGTCCATCGCCCGGGCGCGGCCGATCGCCGTGCAGTGGAAGGAGAGGTCGCTCAGCGTCAGATTTGCGTAATAGGTATCGAGATGGCGCGCATTGGCCGGCAATTCCATCGGCGCCACAACCTGGTTGCCGATGATGTGGATGGCGTTGAAGTGGTGCGCCAGCCGGATGAAGTTCTGATAGTCGGGCAGATTGCCCTGGCGGCGGCCATTGATGCGGTCATGCACATTGGGCGGGCCGGCGACGAGGCCGAACACCAGCGAATTGCCGCCGAGATGGACCTGCTTTTGCGGATTGCGGCTGGTCAGCCTGAAAGAGGACGGAACCGCCCGTAGCGCCTCGGTAACCAGGCTCTCGTCGATCCTGATGGTCTTTTCCTCGCGGTCGACGATCGCGCCTGCCGCAGCAAACAGATCCATTACCTTTTCGCTCATGACGCGGATGCCGAGTTCCGACAGGATGCGCATCGACGTGTCGTGCAGACGCTGCATCCGATCCTCGTCCAGCAACTGCATCGGCGGATAGGGGTTCTCGATATGCTGCCAGGGCAGCTGCGCGATGCCGCCGCCGCTGCGTCCGATCTTCGATCTGCGGCCCCCGCCGCGCCTGTCCTGCGTCATTTGTTTCGTTCTCCCGGGTCTCTTCGTTTTGCGCAATTCCGGACGGAAAACCGCTTCACACTTTTCCTGGAATTGCTTAGTAGCCGCGCTCCGGATTGACTGTGTTTTCCAGCGTCTGGCCGCTGCAGTAGCGCTTGAGATTGTCGGCGAACATCCGCACCGATTTGATATCCCAGCCCTCATAGACCGCCGCACAATGTGGCGTGATGGCGACATTGTCGTAGCCCCACAAAGGATGGTCCGCCGGCAGCGGTTCTGTGCTGAACACGTCCAGCGCCGCGCCCTTGATCCGCTTGCCGTCGAGGGCTTCGAGCAACGCTGCCTCGTCGGTCACGCCACCGCGCGAAATATCGATGAGGACGGCCGAAGGTTTCATCGCCGCGAAGGCCGCCTTGCCGAGCAGGCCACGCGTGCTGGCCAGCAGCGGCACACAGCAGACGATGAAGTCGGCGCGGCCGAGCAGAGCAAGCAGAGCATCCGGGTCGTGCACCTCGTCAAGGCAGGGCATCGGCTTCGGCCGGGCGCGGATGCCGAGCGTTTCCATGCCCATCGCCTTGGCGCGCATAGCAACGGCCGTACCGGTCTTGCCGAGGCCGATGACAAGGACCGTCTTGCCTTCGATCGGCTCGACACGGCCACCGCCCCACTGGCGCGCCTGCTGACGGCGCTCGAAACCGCGCAGGTCGAGCGAGAAGGACAGCATGGCGCCCAGCGCATATTCCGCCAGCATGCCGGCGGCGACGCCGGCCGAATTGGTCACCGTGACGCGCGCCGGATCCCAGCGCCCGAGATGATCCGTGCCGGACCCACCGACCGATACCCACTTCACGGTCGCGCTTTCGACAAGCGCCTGGCGGGGAAAGCGCGGCGTGCCGTCGAAGCGGACGGTGTAGACCACCTCGGCGGCTACTTGCTCGATCAGAGCCGGCAAAGCTGCGTAGGTATCGCAGGCGTGGATTGTGAGATCCGGATGCGTCTCGCCGAGCACCGCCATCGCTGCCGCCGGCCGGTCGGTGTGCAGGATGACGGTGGGGTGAGCCGACATGTCTTGCGCCTCAGCCGCCGCCAATATGGTCGGCTGCGGGACCGAGCGCGGCAAGCAGCGTCTTGCCGTGTTCCAGCGTCGCATTCTCATGCGGCGAGCGCAGGTTCAGCCAGCGCTTGTCGCCGGAGCGAACCGCCAGCACCGCCTTCATCGCCGGGATCAGGCCGGCATCCTGGATCACCTTGCGGAACGCCTTGATCGCGGCATCCGCCGCCGTGACGTCCTTGCCCGCGATCGCGGCGTCGTAGAGCGCGCGGATGGCCGCGGCGTTGAGGTTGACCGTCGCCGAGATGCAGCCTGCAGCACCATTGGCGAGGCCCTTGGTCAGCTGCGCCTCGGAGCTAGGGAACACCGCGACCGCGGGTGCCGCGGCAATCACCGCTGCCGTGTTGTTCCAGTCGCCGGCACTGTCCTTGTAGGCGACGACGGTCTCCGGAAACGCCGCGCTCAGCCGGGCGGTCAAGGCCGGGCTGACCGGGACGCCGGAGTTCTGCGGGATATGGTAGAGGATCATCTTCAGCGCCGGGTTGGCCACCCGCTCGATCAGATCGCTGTAATAGCGCGCCTGGCCGTTGTCGCCGGCAGCGGTGTAGAAGAACGAAGGCAGCACCATCACGCCGGCGCAGCCGAGCCCGACCGCATGCTTGGACAGTTCAATGGTTTCGGGCAATGCGGTAACACCGGTGCCGGGCATCATCCGGATAGGCGAAATGCCGGCCTCGACCAGCCATTCCAGCGCCTGCATGCGCTCACTGAGGGAGAGCGACAGCGCCTCGCCGGTGGTGCCGAAGGGCGACAGGAAATGCGCGCCCTGGTCCAGCACCCATTTGGCGTGCGAGACCCAGAGATCGCGGGCGATGCTGCCATCGTTCTCGAACGGCGTCAGGATCGGGGCGATGGTTCCTTGCGGGCGGGTCATTTATATCCTCTATGCCTGATGTTGCGTGCAGTGCCTGGCCACCGCCGAGACGGTCCGGGCGAAATACGCCGACGCGGTGACGTCGAACAGTACATCGAAACCGGCCGGCGCGCGGAAGGTAACCGCCTCGATATGGCCGACACGCGTCTGCGCGATGTCCTCTGCGCTGAATCTGTCGGGGCGCAGATCGAGTGCGCAGAGCTGGCTCATCGCTTCCGCCACAGCAGAGCCGGAAAGCCGCATCCACGCCCAGCCTTCCTCGCGCCAGGATGAATAGCCTTTCGTCCCGCTGTCGCTTTCCCAGACGCCCCGCAGTTCGGCCAGCGGCTCACCGGCATCTTCGCCAAGCAGCAGAATATCCTCATTGCCGAGGCGGAGCACGCGCATGCCGCGATGGCTGCCGATGCGATTGATCGCGGGCAAGACAACACCATGCGCGGCGAGCCAGGCCGCGCTGCCGCCGCCCTTCAGACCGAAACGCGGGCTGGCCGTGAGATCGGTCAGAGCGACGGCGCCGGAAGGCAGTGCTGCACCATGCGCCGCGCCACCAGGCTCGAAAGGAAAGATGGGCATTGCGTCGAGGCTCGCCATCTACATCTCCTGCCGCGCATTGGTCGGGTCGAAGAAAGCGTGCCCAACCACAGGAACCTCGACCAGCGCGCCATTGCGGCACTTCACCATCACCCGGCTTCCGTCTATGGAATCGTCGACATGGACATAAGCCAGCGCGATGGAACAGCCGAGCGTCGGCGAAAAGCCGATCGAGGTGATCTGGCCGACGGGATCGTTGCCGCGCAGCACCAGGCAGCTCTCGCCGGGTATGTCTTTGGCGCCGGCGGGAAATTGCAAACCAACCAGCTTGCGCGCCTGGCCAAGCCTGGCGCGCATTTCGATGGAACGCTTGCCGACGAAGAACGGCTTCTTCTTCGACACCGCCCAGCCGAAGCCGAGCTCGTCCGGCGTGGTGATCGCATCCGTATCCTGGCCGATCAGGATATGGCCTTTCTCCAGCCGCAGGATACGCGAAGCTTCCAGCCCGTAAGGCGTGAGGCCATGCGGCTTGCCGGCCTCCATCACCGCATCCCACAGCGCGGGCGCGAGGCTGGACGGGCAATGCAATTCGAAGCTGAGTTCGCCGGTGAAGCCGATCCGCATGACGCGCACCGGCACGCCGGCGACGACGCCTTCGCGGCCGCTGAGATAGGGGAAGGCCTCGCGGCTGAAATCGATATCGCCTGACAAGGCTTCAAGCACCGAGCGTGCCTTCGGGCCGGTGACGTTGAGGCCGCAAAAGGCGCCGGTGAGATTGAGGACATCGACCTTGAGCCGCCACTGCGCATTCCAGAACAGCATGTCGGCATAGACGCGCGCGACGGCGCCTGTGGTCGCCGTCACATAAAACCGGTCGTCGGCCATGCGGTAGGCAACGCCGTCATCGACCACTGAGCCCATTTCGTTGAGCATCAGGCAATAACGCACGCGCCCGACCGGCTGGTTGGCATGCGCCATGGTGTAGAGCCGGTCGAGGAATTCGCCGGCATCTGGCCCGCGCAGCTCCAGCTTGCCGAGCGTCGAGACGTCGAGCAGGCCGACGCCTTCGCGCACCGCCATGATCTCGTCGCGGATCGCCTTTTGCGCACTTTTCGGATCGCCATAAAAGTACGGCCGCCACCAGACGCCGACCGGCTTCATCGCGGCGTTGAGTGCCAGATGCCTGGCGTGCAGTGCGGTGCGCCGTTCCAGCACCTCGTGATGGCCGGCAAGCACGCCGAGCGTCTCCGGGCCGACCGGTGGGCGCGCCGTCGTGATGCCGACTTCGGCCACCGTCCGGTCGGTCGCTTCGGCGACGATCTGCGCCGTCGCCAGCGCCGAATGGCGGCCTTGGCTCGGCCCCATGCCGACCGTGGTGAAGCGCTTGACCAGCTCGATCTCGCGATAGCCATCCTTGATGGCGTTGTGCAGGTCCTTGACCTGTAGATCCTCGTCGAAATCGACGAAGTCGCGGCCCTTCGCATCGGCAAGGATCGGCTGCACATGGACCGGACAGGATGGTTTCACTTTGCCGAGGACTGTATCTCGCGCAACCGCATGGCCGAGCCGCTGCAATGCCAGCGCAGCGGCGCGACGGCCGCCGCCAACCGCGCCTTCGAGGCCATGGTCTCCGGCGACCGAGCCGGCAAGCCGCACCGACCCTTGCGCCAGCGTGAGCGTCATCCATCCGCTGACGTCATCGTACCCGACCTTGGCGCCCGCCTGGCAAGGCAATTGCCACGCCGGCACCTCGCCAACGACGATCGTCAGCAGGTCGCATTCTACCCATCGTCCGCCGATGCGAACCCGGGCCAGGTGTCCGCCGCGACCTTCCGCAGCTTCAACCGTCACTGCCTTCTGGATCGCCACGCCCTTGCCGTGCAGTTCGGCTTCGAGCGGACCCGGCACGCCGCCGGATCGTGGATCGGCGACCAGCATGACCGAGACGCCGGCTTCGACCAGATCGAGCGCGACGGCATAACCCTCATCATTGCCGGTCAGCACCACGGCCTTTTGCCCGGGGCGCACACCGTACTGGCGAATCAGCCGCTGTGCGGCGCTGCCGAGCATGATCCCCGGCAGATCATTGTTGCGAAAGATTGCCGGCTGCCCGATCGCGCCAGTGGCAAGGATCACCTCGCGGGCGCGTATGCGATAGAGCCGGTCGCCCTGGATCAGCGGCAGCCAATTGTCCTCGTACCAGCCATTGCAGAGCGTGCCTGTCATCACGTGGAGATTCGGCAGCGCTTCGATCCGCGCTACGAGACCTGCAAGCACCGCCGGGTCGTAGCGGCCGTAAGTCAGCGATCCGCCGATCTCCGGATTCTCGTCGCAGAGAACGACATCGGCACCCGCTTCGGCAGCAGCGATCGCCGCATTCAGTCCGGCCGGACCGGCGCCGACCACGAGCACGTCGCAATGAAGATGCGACTTGTCGAAATGCCGTTGCGCGGCCTTGGTGTCGACGATGCCCAGCCCCGCCTTGCGGCGGATGATCGGCTCCCAGGATTTCAGCCAGCTGTCGCGGCGCGGTCCCATGAAGGTGCGGTAGTAGAAACCGACCGGCAGGAAGCGCCCAAATCTGTCGATGATGGCGTCACGGTCACGTGCCAGCGAGCCGTTGACGTTCTGCGCGCTGACCTGCAGGCCCTCCCTGACCGGTGTGCGGTCAGCTGCGACGTTGGGCTCCGAAGGCAGCTGCACCAGCGTGTTCGCCTCGGCGCCGTTCATGCTGAAGACGCCGCGCGGGCGGTGGTATTTGAACGAGCGCGACAGCATCCATTGCCCTGACGCAGCGAGCGCGCTGGCGATGCAGTCGCCGGCATAGGCATCGAAACTCTTGCCCTCGAAGCTGAAGCGCAGCGGGCGTGTCCGGTCGATGCGGGTACCGAAAGGGGCGGGCAGGCGGTTCATGACTGGCCGCTGCGCTGCGAGGCATCGAAGGTGCGGATGATCTCGTTGCTGACGAGATCGCGTTCGGCGAGAAAAAAATAATTGCTCGGCACATGCCGCCACCACTCGACCACGACGCCTTTGCGGTTCTCGGCGCGGAACAGATGCCGCGACCAGTCCGCGTCGGCGGTCCGTTCAGGATCCAACTCGTCGCGCACCGGCCCAAAAGACTGGAACTCGTCGATGTTGCGCGGGCCATTCATCGGGCAGATCATGATCTTCATCGTCAGTGGCTCGCCGCCGTCGCGCCCATTTCGTTGAGCAGCTGGAAGGTCTCGAACCGCTCCAGCGCGAACGGCTTCAGGATATCCGGCACGCGGCCGCTGGCGATGGTCTCGGCCATGCGCTTGCCGGCGACCGGCGTCGCCTTGAAGCCCCAGGTGCCCCAGCCGCAATCGAGCCATAGATTGTCGAGCGGGCTTGCGCCCATGATCGGGCTGTAGTCCGGCGTCATGTCGGTAATCCCCGCCCATTGCCTGAGCAGCCTGACACCTTGCAGGAACGGGAAAAGATGCACCGCGCCTTCGGCCAGGTGCTCCTTCATGTCGAGCGTCGAGCGCGTCGAATAGAGCTGGTAGGGATCGGAACCGCCGCCGATCACCACCTCGCCGCGCGAGGACTGCACGAGATAGGTGTGCAGCGAGACGGAAGAGACCAGCGTGTTGAGCCACGGCTTCAGCGGCTGCGTCACCATAGCCTGCAGCGGATAGCAGCGGATCGGCAGCTCGACGCCGGCCATCAGCGCGACGTCGTAGTTCATTCCGCCGGTGGCGATCAGCACCTGGCCGCAGGCGATGCGGCCGCGGTTTGTCTTCACCGCCTGGACTCTGTCGCCGGCGATTTCAAAACCTTGCACCTCGGTGCGCTGGTGGATCTCGACACCGCGCCGCGACGCTTGCGCGGCATAACCCCAGGCCACCGCGTCATGCCGCGCGGTGCCGCCATCGGCATGCCAGAGACCGCCGAGGATTTCGAGCGCGCCGCCATAGTCCATGTTGAGCGACGGCACCAGTTCCTTGACTGCCTTCTGGTCGACCACCTCGGTGCGTGTGCCCAGATGCTTGCCCATCTCGGCGCGTGCATGGAAGCTGCGCAGTGCCGCTTCCGAATGCGCAAGCGTCAGCTGGCCGCGCTGCGAGAACATGACGTTGAAGTCGAGTTCCTGCGACAGCGTCTCGAACAGCGCCACGCCTTCCTTGTAGAAGGCGATGCCTTGCGGCGTGATGTAGTTGGAGCGGATCGTCGTGGTGTTGCGCGCCGTGTTGCCGCCGGCGAGATAGCCCTTTTCGAGCACCGCCACGCTGGTGATGCCGTGGTACTTCGCCAGATGATGCGCGCAGGACAGGCCATGGCCGCCACCGCCGATGATGACGACATCGTAGGATGGCTTGAGCGCCGGCGTGGCGGGGATGTCCTCGCTGACCGGATAGTCCCGGCTGAGACCGTATTTCAGCAGCCCGAGCGGCATGTCAGTCTACCACGCCGGCCGCTGGAGGGCTTTGCTGATCACGGGAGGATCGTAGAGCAGGGCGGAGAGCTCGGAGAAGCGGCTGTCGGGATCGGTCAGCGAGAGGATAGCGTCGCGGATCGCCATGGCGCGGCCCCGTCCGAGCACGGGTGTCGCAAACTCCAGATACTTGGCCTCGATCTCCCCTGATGTCAGCGGCGCCTCCGGTCCGCCGCGCGCGTGGACGTCGCCTGAGGTCAGCACCCGTCCATCGGTCGTGGTGATGGCGACATCGGCCCAGCGGCCTGCGGGGAAGCGGGCGCTGTGGCGCTCATGCTCCGACACGCTGATGCGGTTCAGCATCTCGGCGACCGCTGCATCTTCAAGGCCGGCGCCGGAAATATGCTCCAGCCCGATGCGGCCATGCAGGATGAAGTTCGCAACCGCAAAGCGCAGGCTGTACTGCGCCTTCGACGTCGTGTCCGGCATGCCATCGAACAGCGTCGCGGCATAATGGAAACTGTTGACTTGGACATGGTCGATGTCGGCTGGCGTGAGATGATGCGAAAGCACCAGCCCGCGCGTCGCGTCGATGGCCGCATGCGCCCAGCGGCAGATCGGGTAGGGCTTCACATATTGGTGCAGTGTCTGCCAGAAGCTGCCGAGATCCTGCCAATGCGTTGCGACTTCAGGTGCCTCGACGGTGATCGCCGGCGCGCCGGTGAAGCCGCGTTCGGCGAGCACCGCTGCCGACAGGCCGGTCAGCGCGCCCATGCCCGAGCCGTCATGCAGCATCGTCGGCGTGGCGATCTCGCGCATCATCTGGCTGCGCGGGCCGTGATACTCGGCAATGCCGAGCGCCTCGCGCAACTGTTCGTCATTCAGCTTGCGCAGGCGCGCCGCCACGGCGGCGACGCCGAGCGCATTCCAGGCGCCCGATGTATGGTAGTCCGACACGGTCGCATGCAGCGCGATGCCGGCGCGGCCGGCGACTTCGTAGCCGACGACCAGGGCTGCCAGCGCGTCAGGGCCGCTAAGCTGCGGCAGCTGTTCGGCCAGTGCCGCCAGTGCAGGCACCACCACCACGCCGATATGGCCCTTGGTCGGGCTGTAGCCGTCATGGCCATCGAGATTGTCGATCTGCGTCGCGCAGGCATAGGCGGCACCCGCCAAGGAGGCGCGACGGCCGTCGAAAAGCATGCGGGCGGAATGTTTCGGATCGCTCGAATTGTAGAGGAGGGTCGCGGTATCCCTGGCGATCCTGCCGGCCTCCATCGGCCCCGCGGCAATCGCTACTCCAATCGTGTCGAGCAAGAGGTAGCGGGCCTGTTCCAGCACCGCCTGAGGGAAAACCGATGCCGGCCGGCGTAAGACGAAGTCGGCCAGGCGCACGGCAGTCTCAGCGCTTGCGTCCGGCCCTTCACGGCGATGGGGCGACACAGCCACTTGCTCCACTCCCTCTGTCGTCACGCCATCATTAATTTGGGTTCATCGTGCATTCACGCAATTAGTTCAGCGGCATTGGCCAAAAATATCTATGCCATGTCGCCTGCGTGCAATTGAACGCCTGCGGCTCCATGGTCTACCTATTCTGGCACAGCCCAGGAGCCGGAGATGAAGCCACCCCCGCCTTTGAACTATATCAGGTCGTTCGAGAGCTCGGCCCGGCATCTGAGTTTCACCATGGCCGCCAAGGAGCTTGGCTATACGCAGGCCGCGGTCAGCACGCATGTCCGCTCGCTCGAACATTATATCGGCCGGCAATTGTTCATCCGTTATCCGCGCAGCCTCAAGCTGACCGAGATGGGCGAGGCGTTCCTGCCGACCCTGCGCCAGGCGCTCGACCAGATCGATCAGGCGACGGAAGCGATCGTCACCTCGTCGCGCAACCGCACCGTGGTCGTCTCCTGTCCGATGAGCCTGGCGGAAAACTGGCTGGCCGGCTGCATGGCCGCCTTCCGCAAGAAACATCCCGAAATCGAGATCGTGCTGCACGGCACGATCTGGGAGGATCTCAGCGAGCAGATCGCCGACATCACCATTTCAACGAGGCGCTTCGACGATCGCCCGCCCGCCGCCATTCCGCTATGGAACGACGAACTGGTGCTGCTGTGCGCCCCTTCGCTGCTCGAAGGCGAGCACGCCGTCAAAGCGCCGGAGGATATCCTCAAGGTGGACCGGATCTTCGTCCACGGCCGCCAGGAATACTGGCAGGTCGTTGCCACCGCGCTTGGCGTCGACATGCAGGATTACGACAAGGGCCTGTCGACCAACGCCTCCAACATCGCGCTCGAGCTTGCCGCCATGGGCGCCGGCCTCGTCGCCACGCAGCGCTCACTTGCCCATGCGTATCTGCGGCGCGGACTGCTCGTCGAACCGTTTCCGGTCCGGCCGCCCAGCCCCTGGAATTACTACCTGACCGAGACCCAACTCTCCAAGGGCAACATCGCCCGCACGGTGCGCGAATGGATCATGGCGAGGGCGCAGGAAGACAGCGGCTGACGGGTGCTCGCCGATATCGGCATGACCGAACGCGAAAAAAATTGAGACGCCAATGGCATCGTTTTATTAGGTCTTGCGGGCCGGTTTTCAGCGGTTTGTGAGCTCTCAAGCCCTTCCGGGATTTTTGCATCGCCTCTAACATTCCCTGCGTAATGGGGAATGAACGGGCGGAAAGCCCAAACCGGAGAAGCAACAATGGCACTATTCAGGAGCAACGGTGACCGCGTCCCGGCGGTCATCGAAAGCTACGCAGATGAAGTCAGAAGCGGCAGGATGGACCGCCGCGAATTCCTCGCCATGGCGAGCGCGATGGGCGCCTCGACGGGGTTCGCCTATGCAATGGCCGGCCTTCCCGCGCCGGCCGAAGCTGCAACGATGGAGCCCGGCAAGAAGGGCGGTATCCTGAAGATGCAGATGATCATCAAGGACATGAAGGATCCGCGCACATGGGACTGGTCTGAAATGGCCAATGTGCTGCGCCAGTGCAACGACTACATGATCCGCTACACCCAGGACTTCACCTTCGAGGGCCATCTCATCGAGAGCTGGGAGGTCAGTGACGACGCCACCGAATACACGCTGCATGTGCGCAAGGGCGTGACGTGGTCGAACGGCGACGAGCTCAACGCCGACGACATCGTCTTCAACATCGAGCGCTGGTGCGACAAGGCGGCCGAGGGCAATTCGATGGCTGGCCGCATGGCCACGCTGATCGATCCTGCCACCAAGAAGGCGATCGCCGGCGCCATCACCAAGGTCGACGACCACACGGTGAAGCTGAAATGCGGCCAGTCCGATGTCACCATCATTCCGGGCTTCGCCGACTATCCCGCCATCATCGTCCACCGCGACTTCGACAAGAACGGCGCCGACATGACCAAGACGCCCGGCACCGGCCCGTATGAACTCATCTCCTACAAGGTCGGCGACTCGGCCTCGGTTCGGCGCCGCAAGGACTTCACCTGGTTT
This sequence comes from Mesorhizobium sp. CNPSo 4684, assembly GCF_057784315.1. Lineage (NCBI taxonomy): Bacteria > Pseudomonadati > Pseudomonadota > Alphaproteobacteria > Hyphomicrobiales > Phyllobacteriaceae > Mesorhizobium > Mesorhizobium sp. CNPSo 4684. The sequence continues at coordinate 219,377 of NZ_JBWLUX010000012.1, forward strand.
GGCGGTGAAACCTATCTCGATGGCGTCGACTGGACCGACTACGGCACAGACGCTTCCAACCCCGCCATCGCCAGCGCCTTCGAGGCCGGCGAGATCGACTGCAACTACCAGACCGTTGGCGGCACGGTGGACCTCTACGACGGCATGGGTCTGGTCAAGGAATCCGTCGTCACCGCCGGAACCATCGTGCTGCGCACCAATGTCACCAACAAACCCTATGACGACAAACGGGTGCGCAACGCCATCCAGCTCGCGGTCGACAACGAGACCGTGCTGAAGCTCGGCTATAGCGGTCTCGGCCAGGTCGCCGAAAACCACCACGTCTGCCCGATCCATCCCGAATATTACGAACTGCCGAAAGTGCCGCGCGATCTCGCCAAGGCCAAGGCGCTGATGACCGAGGCCGGCCAGATGGATCATGAGTTCGAGCTTATCTCTTACGATTCGGACTATGTGAAGGACCCCGCCGACGTCGTTGCCGCGCAGATGCGAGAGGCCGGTTTCAAGGTGAAGCGGACGATCATCCCGGGCACTTCGTTCTGGAACGACTGGACGAAATATCCATGGTCGACCACCGAATGGGGCATGCGTCCGCTCGGCGTCCAGGTGCTGGCGCTTGCCTATCGCAGCGGCGAAGCGTGGAACGAGTCGGCCTATGCCAATCCCGAGTTCGACAAGAAGCTCAATGCAGCACTCGCCATTCCCGATACGGCCAAGCGCAAGGAGCTGATGAAGGATGTCGAGTTCATCCTGCAGGATTCTGGCGTTCTGGTGCAGTCATTCTGGCGCTCGCTCTACCGTCATCACGCCACCTATGTGAAAAACCTCAAAATGCATCAGACATTCGAGCTGCAACTGGACAAGGTCTGGCTCGACAAGGCCTGAACTGTCAGCATCCAGGGGGCGGCCTTATCGCCCCTTGGAGTTTCGCCAAGGCGACGAGAGCGAATTCATTGATCTGGAACAAGACAAGTCGCCGAACACAAGGGAAGAAATCTCGATATGCGTACCCATGCACAAGCCGTTGTCATCGGCGGCGGCCTGATCGGCTGCTCGATCCTATATCATCTGGCCAAGCATGGCTGGTCCGATGTCGTCCTGCTTGAGCGCGACGAGCTCACCTCCGGCTCGACCTGGCACGCCGCCGCCAACATCCATGGCCTGCATGACTCGACCAACATCAGCCGCCTGCAGCACTACACCATGGCACTCTACAAGGAGCTGGAAACCGAGACGGGCCAGGGCTGCGGCATCTTCCAGCCGGGCTCGCTCTATCTTGCCCAGACGGAGGCGCGCGAGCACCAACTGCGGCTGCAGGAAGCCAAGGCGCGGCGCTACAAGATGAATTTTTATGAGGTCGCGCGCGACGAGGCGGAGCGGCTGCATCCGCTGGTCGATTTCGACGGCATACGCTGCATCATGTATGAACCCGAAGGCGGCAATGTCGATCCGTCCGGCGTCACCGCGGCCTACGCCGCCGGTGCGCGCCAGCGCGGCGCCGAGATCCATCGCTTCACCCCGGTCATCGCCACGGAAGCTCAAGCCGACGGCAGCTGGATCGTGCGGACGCCGAAGGGCGAGATCCGCACGCAATGGGTGGTCAATGCCGCCGGCCTGTGGGGCCGCGAGGTCGCCGCGATGGCCGGCCTGCAATTGCCGCTGATCCCGACCGAGCATCAGTATTTCGTCACCGAGACCATCCCCGAAATCGCCGCCATGGGCCGCCGGCTGCCTTCGGTCGCCGACCGCGACGGCGAATATTATCTGCGCCAGGAAGGGCTCGGCCTGCTCATCGGCGCCTATGAGCGCAACATGAAATTCTGGGCCGAGGACGGCACACCGCTCGACTTTGGCCACGAACTCTTCCCCGACGATCTCGACCGCATCGAGGACAATATGATGCGCGCTATTGCGCGCGTCCCGGCGGTCGGCAAGGCAGGCGTCAAGCGCGTCATCAACGGCCCGATGATCTGGTCGCCCGACAGCGCCGTTCTGTTCGGCCCGGTGCCGGAATTGCAGAACTATTTCTGCTGCAACGGCATTATTCCCGGCTTCTCGCAGTCCGGCGGCATGGGCAAGCTGGCGGCCGAGTGGATGATCGAGGGCGAGCCGTCGCTCGATATGTTCGCCTGGGACATGGCGCGCTTCGGCCATTGGGCCGGCAAGGCCTTCACCAAGGCCCGGGTGCAGGACCAGTACAGCCACCGTTTCAAGATCCACTTCCCCCATGAGGAGCGCGCCGCCGGGCGCCCGGTGCGCACCCGCCCGGCCTATGAGATGCAGAAGCAGATGGGCGCCGTCTTCGGTCTCAATTTCGGCTGGGAGCATCCGCTGTGGTTCGCCGCCGAAGGCGAGCCACGCGAGGAAACGAATGGCTTCACCAGGCAGAACTGGTGGGGCCCGGTCGGCCGCGAGGCGCGCATGTTGCGCGAGCATGCCGGAATTATCGACGTTTCGAACTTCGCCAAATACGAGGTCAAAGGGCCGGGCGCCAAGGCCTGGCTGAACGCGCTGTTCGCCAACCGAATGCCGGCCGAAATCGGCCGCTCCTGTTTGACGCCATTGATCGGCAAGCGCGGCGGCATTGCCGGAGACTTCACCGTGACGAAGCTTGGCCAAGACGAGTTCATGGTCTTCGGTTCCGGCATGGCCGAGCGCTTCCATCAGAGGTTCTTCAAGGCGGTTCCGTTGCCCGAAGGCACGAGCTTCCGCTCGCGCACGGAGGAGATGGGTGGCTTCAACGTTGCCGGTCCGAAATCGCGCGAATTGCTGCAGCGGCTGACCAATGCTGATCTGTCGACCGACGCCTTTCCCTTCATGCGCTCGAAGCGGATCACGGTCGGCGGCGTCGATGTCGTGGCGCTGCGTGTCTCCTTCACCGGCGATCTCGGCTGGGAGCTCTATTGCCCGGTTGCCGATCAGGTCGCGCTCTACGGTGCGCTGCTCAAGGCCGGCAGCGAGGTCGGCGCCGGACCGGTCGGCTCGCGCGCGCTGATGTCGCTGCGTGTGGAAAAGGGCTACGGCAGCTGGAGCCGCGAATACTCCCCCGAATATTGGCCGCAGGAGGTCAAATTCGACCGCCTGGTCAAGATGGACAAGGGCGCGTTCCTGAACCGCGATGCCTATGCGGCCATCGCCGAGAAGCCGGCGCGCGACCAACTGATTATGCTGTCGATCGCCGCCAAGGATGCCGACGCCACCGGCGGCGAGCCGATCTTCCTGCCGGACGGCACGCCGATCGGCCAGGTCTCGTCAGGGGCGTATGGCTACTTCGTCGAACAGTCGCTGGCGCTCGGCTATGTCAAGGCAGGTTCCGCCAAGGCTGGAGACAAGGTGTCGGTGGCGATCCTCGGCCGGCCGCACGACGCGGTGCTGTTGAGCGAGCCGCCCTTCGACCCCGAAGGCAAGCGGCTGCGGGCGTAGGGCTTCCAGCGGTCTACAAGCCGTCGCTCAGCCGCCGAACCGATCCAGCCAATGCTGCGCGAGGTCGGAGCGGCGGCAGACCCAGATGTCGGGATTGTCTTTGATCTTGTCGAGGAAGCGGGCGAGCCCGATCATGCGGCCAGGCCGAGCCGCCAGCCGGCAGTGCAGCGACACCGTCATCATGCGCGGTGTCGTCTGGCCCTCGGCCAATAGCCAGTCCACCCCGTCGCTGACATAATCGAAGAACTGGCCGCCGGTCTCCAGGCCCGAGCCGCGCGAGAAGCGGCTGTCATTGTTGTCGAAGGAGTGCGGCACGACCAGATGCCGCTTGGCATCGACCTCGACGAAATAGGGCAGATCGTCATTGTAGTCGTCGCAATCAAACAGGAAGCTGCCATGCTCGACCACCAACCGCCTGGTGTTGAGGCTGGGCCGGCCGGTGTACCAGCCGAGCGGGCGGATACCAGTTAGCCGCTGCACCGTATCGACGGTCATGGCGATGTGATTGCGCTCCTCCGCCTCGCTCAGCGGCGCGTAGTCGATCCAGCGCCAGCCATGGCAGACGATGTCGCTGCCGAGTTCGGCCATTGCCTTGCCGGCGGCCGGGTTGAGTTCCAGCGCTCGCCCGACGACGTAGAAGGTGGGAATGATGCCCTTGTCCCGAAACAGCGAGGCGAGCCGCCAGACGCCGACGCGCGAGCCATATTCGTAGAGCGATTCCATGTTGCGGTTGCGCAGGCCGGGCACCGCCGGCGACACGGCAAGGTCCGACAGGATCGTCTCGGAAACACCGTCGCCCTCGTCGATGCTGTATTCCGCGCCTTCCTCGTAATTGACGACGATGTTGAGCGCCAGCTTGGCGCCGCCGGGCCACGCAGCGGCAGGAGGCTTGTCGCCGTAGCCGATGAAGTCGCGGGCCGGCACATAGGGCATCGCTGAAGTCTCCTCGTGATCGCAAAAATCAACCGCCGCGCTGGTCGGTCAGGATGCGCAGCGCCCGGTCCATCATGTCCTGCGGCCCGACCGTTGCGCGCAGGCAGTCGGTGAGGCCATAGCCGCCGAGGCTGCGCACGATGATGCCTGCGTCGCGCAAGGCGGCATCGGCAGTCAAAGTTGCGGCACCGTCGGGGAAGCGGATCAGCACGAAATTCGTCCGGCTTTCGGGAACGCCGTAACCGGCCGCTCTCAGATCCTGCGCGAAGCGATCGCGGATCGCGGCGGTGCGCGCCACCGTCTCGCGCATATAGGCCTGGTCCTCTATTGCCGCGACCGCCATGGCGAGGCTTGGCGTGGTGACCTGGTTCGAGTTCTGCAGCTTGCGCACTTCGGCCGCGACTTCAGGCGGAAACAACCCCCAGCCGACGCGCGCGCCGGCCAGCCCATAGGCTTTGGAAAGGCTGCGCAACACGACGGTATCGCCGCGTGCGACCAGCGCAAAGACAGGTTGAGGATCCTGGTCGTCGAACTCGCCATAGGCCTGGTCGATGACCAGCAGCACGTCGCCGCGCAAGGCGGCGCGCAAGCGCAAAAGTTCGGCATTGCGGATGAGGGTGCCGGTCGGATTGCCGGGATTACAGACGAAGACGATCCGCGTTGCCGGCGTGACGGCGGCGAGAATGCTGTCGACGGACACGACGAAGTCGCGCTCCGCCACCTTGACATAGACGGCATTCGCGCGCGCCGAAGCGGAGGCCGCAAAATTATAGGCATAGGCGGTGGCGAGCACTTCGTCGCCGGGACCGGCAAATGCTGCGATGGTGCAGCTGATCAGGTCCATCGAACCGGCGCCGCACAGGATCAGCTCGCGCTCAACGTCATAGGCTTGCGCGATGGCTTCGCGCAGCACCGTCCAGTCCGGATCGGGGTAGAGATGGCTGCGGGCGATCGCGTCCTGGCCAGCGGTAATCGCTTTGGGACTCGGCGGGAAAGCGCTCTCGTTCTGGGCAAGGGTTGGCTGGTCATGGCCGCCAAAATTCGCCAATGCGAAAGCCGACATAGCTTGGATATGGGCGGCGGCTTTCAGCGGCATGCCCGAACAATCCTGATGACGCTCATTTCCCCCGAATTGCCTCCGTCGGACCGGCTTTCGAGCAAGCTACAAGCCGCCGGCCCGTTCACAAGCAAAAACTCGCCGCGCAATGGCTGCGAAATTCTGGCCCTTCTGTCTGCCGCAATTGCATTCGCCGGCGTCAATGGTTGCAAATAAGCCGGCCAGGTCCGAAATATCGGACACAGACCAGATCCGGAAACGGCATGCACCCAAGATTGCTCAAGACCTTCCTCGCCGTGGCGCGGCATCGCAACATCACCCGCGCGGCGCGGGAGGTTCATCTGGCGCAGTCGAGCGTCAGCGACCAGATCCAGTCGCTGGAAAGCGAACTCGGCGTCGCCCTCTTCATCCGCTCGCGGCAGGGCCTTGACCTGACGACAGCCGGCGAGGCGCTGAAACCCTATGCCGAAGAGATCCTGCAACTGGCGGAAGAGGCGCGAATTGCTGTCGAGGCAAGGACGGGTACGGCCGCCGCGACGGTGACGGTAGGTGCACTGGAGACGATTGCCGCCGTGAAACTTCCGCAATGGCTGGCGGCCTTTCGAGGTGATCACCCGGAGATTGGTCTGCGATTGAAAATCGCCGGCAGCAATGTTCTGCTGCGGCAGCTCGAAGAGGGCGACATCGACGTCGCTTTCTGTTTCGACAAGGGCGGGCTCGATGAGCGTCTGGCCCGGCGCACGATATCGGCCGAGCCGCTCGTCCTTGTCGCGTCCGCCGAGAATGCCACCGCATCAGGACAAGGCGATCTGGCCGCGCTCGCCGCGATGCGTTTCGTGGTGACGGAAACCGGATGCGTCTACCGGCATCTGTTTGACACAGCGTTCGCCGAGACAGGAATGGCGACGCCAAAACTTGCCGCCGAAGTCGGCAGTATCGGCGCCATTGCGAGCCTGGTGGCGACTGGTATCGGCATGGGCCTGGTGCCGCGGCTGGCCGTCGCCGAGGCGCTCGATCGCGGCGAGATTGTCGAGCTGCCCTGGCCGGGTTCAGCCCAAGCAACCTCCCTGGTCATGATCTGGCGCCGCCGCCGGGTGCAGCCGCCGGCGCTGAAGCTGCTGCTGGCGGCAGCGGGTGAGACTTTCGCGCCGGTCAGATCAGCCGGTGACCGCCCTCGACATGCAGTATCGTCCCTGTCGTAAAGCCGTTGCCCATCAGGAAGGCGATGGCGTCGGCGATGTCGTCCGGTTGTCCGACACGCCCGACCGGCAGCCGCTTGGCCATGGCATCAAGCGTTTCGTCCTTCTTGTCGCCGGCAACGAAGTGCCAGATCGGCGTGTCGACCCAGCCCGGCGAGACGGCGTTTACGCGGATCGGCGCCAGTTCGACCGCCAGCGCCCGCACCAGCCCTTCCAGCGCCGCGTTGACGGCGGCGACAACCGAGCCGCGCGCCGCCGGCCGGTAGGCGGCGATTCCCGAGGTGAAGGTGATGGAGCCGTTGGCCGAAAGCTTCGGCGCGCCATGTTTGGCAAGCAGAAACGGCCCGTAGAATTTGCTTTCCACCACCCTCTGCGCGGCCTTGAGGTCGACTGAAGGCAACAACTCGTAGGCGCCTTCAATATCGGCGGCGGTGCTGACGATATGGTCGAGCCGGCCGATCCGCCCGAACAGGTCGGCGACCTGATCTTCCCTGGCGATGTCGGCAGTGATGGCGCTCAAACCGGCAGGGTTCCGCAGCACCTCGCTGGCGCGCTTCAGCTTGGCTTCGTTGCGGCCGACGATGATGATTTCGGCGCCTGAGTCCAGGCAGCGCCTTGCCAGCGCCAGCCCCATCCCGGAACTGCCGCCAACGATAATGATTTTCGATTTTGCGATGTCGGCCATGATTTCCGTCCTGTCCTGAACTGCTTCGGGCGAGACGTCGCAAACCGGCGGCAGGAATGGAAACGGAAGAAAACGATAGTGCCATCGGACGTTCCGATGGCACTTGTCGTCAATATCGGCAGTCCGGTCAGTAGCCGACGGTGAAGCGCTGGCGAATATTCGCCGGCTTTTCGATCTCGTCGGTCATGACGATCGCATAATCCTCGAAGGAAATGCTGCTGCCCTTGTCGGACGTCAGCAGCGTGTCCTTGCCGATGCGGTATTTGCCGGTCCGCTCGCCGGCGAGGAACAGCGCCGACGGCGACAGCAAGGTCCAGTCGAGATCATCGATCGTCCGCAGCGTGTCGAGGAAGTCGGCGCCCTTCTGCGCCTCGGCCTTGTAGATCGCCGGGAAAGTCGGTGTATCGACCAGGCGCTTGCCCGGCGCGACGTCGAGGCTGCCGGCGCCGCCGACGACCAGGTAGCGCTTGACGCCGGAGGCGCGCACCGCTGCGATCAGCGTGTCCGGATCGCTGTCGAGGAAATGCACGGCGCTGATCACAGCGTCATGCCCCTTGATCAGGGCGGCGAGGCCGTCTCTGTCGAAGACATCGCCCTTTTTGGCGGTCACGCCCGGAAGGGCCGCGATCTTGTCCGGATTGCGGGCGATGGCGGTGATCGTGTGGCCGCGGTCGGAGAGCTCTTTCAGCAGGCGCGAGCCGACCTGGCCGGACGCGCCGATGAGTGCGATTTTCATTTCGATTTTCCTTTAGCCATTCGTTGCTCCCGATAGATGGCAAGGCCACCGCTTGCGAAAAATAGCGATCAATCATACAAGCTGTCTGATCAGATCAGACAATGGGTGAGCTGTGACCGAGCTTCTGAACCTCAACCGGCTCGTCTACTTCACCACCGTGGTCGAGACCGGCTCCTTCACCGCCGCCGCTGACCGGCTCGATGTCGCCAAGGCAGTGGTCAGTCATCAGGTCGGCAGGCTGGAGCAGGAACTGGCCGCGACGCTGCTGCGCCGCACGACAAGGCGCGTGACGCTGACCGAAGAGGGGCGCCTGTTCTACGACCGGGCGGCCATCATCCTGCACGAGGCGGAGGCCGCCTACGGCGACATCTCGCAGAGCGCAGCAAAGCCGACCGGGATGCTGCGGCTGACAGCGCCGCTCGACTATGGCGAAAAGGTCGTGGCGCCGACCATCGCCGCCTATCTCAAAAAATTCCCGAAAATGCGGGTCGAGACGATCTTCGACGATGCCGTCAGCAATCTGGTCGACGAGCAGATCGATCTCGGCATCCGTGTCGGCTGGCTGGCCGATTCCAGCAATCTGGCGCGGCGGCTGGGAAGCCATGAACAATTCGTCGTTGCCAGCCCGGACCTCGCCGCCGAGCTGCCGCTTGATGCCAGCCCCAGGCAGGCGAAAGCGCTGCCATGGGTCGGCAATGCCCAATTGCGCGGCATCGGCCAATGGCTGTTTTCCAGGGAGGCGGAGACGGTGGTGGCCGAACTCAATCCGGTCGTCAGCTGCGACAAGACTCCCGGCGTGCTGTCCTGCGTGCTGGCCGGCATTGGGCTAGGCATCTTTCCGGATTACAGCGTCGCCGACGATCTCGCCCGAGGTCGTCTGGTGCGGGTGTTCGCGGACTGGACTTTGCCGTCCGGCGGCATCCATGCCGTCTTTCCGCCGGCGCGCTTCAGGCCGGCCAAGGTGCGTGCCTTCGTCGACCTGCTCGTTGCTGCCGAAAGGCGGCGGGCGCAGAATGCTGTTGCGGGCTGATTGTTACGCCAGCCGGCAATGCCGCCAGGGAACCTTTGTTCGGCCGGCGCTTTTGGATATGCTGCGGTTCCGAACCGTCAGAAGGGTACTGCCGATGACCACCAAGAACCTTGCGACCTGGGCGCTCGTCCTCGCGGTGGGCTGCAGCCTGTCCAGCACGGCCGTCGCCAAGGAAAAGCACCGCCATCGTCAGCCGGAACCGGAGCAACGCTACGTTCCCGCCCATCGCGACCTGATCTATGCCCTGTTCGGCGGCCCGCGTTACTATGACACAATGCTGATCACCACGGCCGCCGGCGCCTGCTCCTACAACCGGGTCGGACCGGACGCGAATGCGCTGAACAAGATCAACGACCACCATTGCGGGAAATAGGCGGAGCGGACGGCTTCCCTAAGGCAGCGGTGCCAGCGCAGGCCATCGGTGCGAAACGAGTGGCAAGCGGCCGGCGTGATGCCGAGCGCGATCGGGCTGTGCAGTGCGGCAGAGCGCGTAGGACCTGGAGCACCATGGCGAGGCCACGTTCCGACGGATCGATGTCGTTGGCGCGCGCTCCATCAATCAGGGAGATCGCCCGCGCTCCCTGGCATCAGCGGTCGCGCCGCTGTCCTTGTCGTCCTGCGCCATCGCCAGTGCCAAACCCGGTTCACCTTCCCACAGGATCAGGCTGGCGGCGCCGATCAGCCCGGCACGGTCGCCAAGCTCGGCGCGCACGATCGGCACATCGCGGTAGGCCGGCATGGCCCGCTGCTGGACGACCGCCGCGATCGACGGCGCCAGCAGGTCGAAACCGTTGGAAAGACCGCCGCCCATGACGATTAAATCGGGCGAATAGAGGTGCAGCAGGTTGGTGAAGCCGATGCCCAACCATCTCGCTTCCGCCTCGATCAGCTCGAGAGCGTTGGCGTCGCCGGCCTGAGCCGCCTCGACGACATGCCTGGCCGAGACGTCGCCGTCGCCGGAAAGCCGTCGCAGCAGCGAGCCGTCGCCCGGGGCGGTCTGTCGCGTGGCGCGACGTCCGAGCGCGGTTCCCGAAGCAACAGCCTCGAAGCAGCCGATGGCGCCGCAAAAGCAGCGGTCGCCTTCGCCGGTGATGGTCATGTGGCCGATCTCGGCCGCCAGCCCACGCCTGCCGTGATAGATGTGGCCGTCGGCGACGACGCCGCCGCCAATGCCGGTCGACACGGTGACGAACACCAGCGATCCACTGCCGCGTCCGGCGCCGAAACGCCATTCGCCGAGCGCCGCCGCATTGGCGTCGTTTTCCAACCGCACCGGCAAGCCGAAATGCTGCCCCAGAATGTCGATCAGCGGCACGTCGTGCCAGCCCGCCAGCGTTGGCGGCGCAATCACGATCCCCGCCTTGGGATCCAGCGGCCCCGGCGCACCGACGCCGATGCCGGCAATTTCGGCCTGCGGACTTTGCGCTATGAGATCGCCGGCGAGCACAATGATCTGGCCGATCACCGCTTCCGAGCCCGCGCCCGCCATCGTTGGCGCCGAAGCATGCGCGACGACACTGCCGTTGCTTTCGACCAGCGCGCCGCGCAGCGCCGTGCCGCCGAGATCGAAGGCGAGCGCAAGCTTGCTCATCAGGCGGCGACCTCCAGCCCGTGCAGCCAGGCCATGCGCCGCGCAAGGTCGGGGTCGCCGAAGGCCAGTGAGCCCAGCACCACGGTCTCGGCGCCTGCGGCGCGCAGCAGCGGCACCGTCTCGTGGCGGATACCGCCATCGGCGGCGAGCACGATGTCGGCTTCACGGCCGGCTTTGCGCATCAGCGCGCGCGCCTCGATCAGGCGGGGGCAGGCTTGTTCCGACAGGCTCTGGCCCTTGACGCCAATAGAAGTGCCGAGCAGCGTCACGAACGCCACTTCAGAAAGGAAAGGCGTGATTGCCGCGACCGGCGTTTCCAGCCGCAGCACCACGCCGGCCTCGGCGCCGAGCTCATGCGCCAGTTTCACAGCGCGCAGGCCAGCCTCGCCATTTTCGGCATGGACGCTGATCAGGTCGGCGCCGGCCTCGATGAATTGCCGCGTCTGCGCCTCGACGATCTCGGCTTCGACCATCAAATGCACATGAATAGGCTTGGCCGTCAGCTTGGCGATGCGCGCCACCAGATCCGGAAAGAACAGGAAGCCCGGGGTGAAGCGGGCGTCGGCGACGTCGATATGGTGGATGTCGGCATGGGCCTCGATGCGCTTCAGATCGCGCTCCATATTGGCGAGGTCGGCCGACCACAGCGAAAACTCGCCGATCAGACGGTTGCGCGGCAAGGCGGCGACTGCGGCGGGGCCGGACAGGGATTTCATCATCGTTTCAGGCTCCATAGCCGCGCATGGTCTGGCGGTTGGTCTTGACCGCCTTGGCCGGATCGGCGGCGGCGGTTTCGGACTCTTCCTCCAGCACCAGCCAGCCGTTGAAGTTGGGGGCAGCACTGGCGATCTCGATCACCTTCGCCGTATCGCAGACGCCCTTGCCGAGCATCGCCCAGCTGCCGTTTGCGTCGACATCCTTCAGGTGGACGTAGCGGATACGATCGCGGTAGGTGGTGAGCGTATCGGCCATGTCCTGACCGCCGCGCAAGATGTGACCGGTGTCCGGCACCCAGCCGACCAGCGCGGCGCCGATCAGCCCGAAGATGCGGTCATAGTCGGTGCGGTCGAACAGCAGCGTATTGTGGTGCGAGCTCGGATGTACAGCGACCTGGACGCCGGCCTTGCGCCCGAGCTCGCCGGCTTTGTTGTAGACCTCGGCGGCGATGGCGAACTTGTCATCGCGCGCTCCGTCGGAGACGACGGTGGCCGAGCCCATCGACACCAACGCGCCCGGAAAAGCGGCGGCGAAATCGATCCAGCGCTGCGCGGTATCGAGGTCAGCGCCGATCTGATCTTGCAGCGTAAAACCGCTCCTCGAACCGAAGGCGAAGGAAACGAGCGTCAGCCCGTATGACTTCAACGCGGCCGCGAATTCCGCCGGCTTGCCGGCATAGCGGCCGATCATCGTGTCGGTGATCTCGATGCCGGCATAGCCGCCATCAGCGATCGCCTTGAGCAGATCGTCGGGGCCGCCGGCAAAACGGTCTCCGAGCATTTCCCAGGTAAAGGTCTGGCAGCCGACTTTGAGGTCTTTCACGGTCATCCTTTCATTCCTTGATATCCTACTTGACCGAGCCTGCGGTCATGCCGGCGAGGAAGAACCTCTGGGCAACGAGGTAGATGACCAGGAGCGGCAGCGAACCGAGCACGCTCATCGCCATCATCTGGTTCCATTCGAAGGCGTGTTGCCCCATCAACAGCTGGATGCCGATCGGGACGGTGCGCATGGACGTTGACTTCGTCAGCGTCAGCGCAAAGAGAAATTCGTTCCAGCACAACAGGAAGGTGTAGACCGACGTCGCCACGATACCAGGCAGCGAGATCGGGACGATCACCCGCCAGAGCGCGGTCCAGCTGGTGCCGCCGTCGACAGCCACCGCTTCGTCGAGATCGCGGGGCAAGGTGTTCAGATATCCCGTCATCAGCAGGATCGCGTAGGGCAGCGTAAACACCAGGTAGGTCAGGATCAGTGCGACGTAGGTGTCGAAGATGCCATACGAGACGACAAGCCCGAAGAAGGGGATCAAAAGCGTGATCGGCGGGATCGTCTGCGTGCTGATGATAAGCGTGTTGAGGCTGCCCTTGCCGCGGAAATTGAAACGGCTGAACCCATAGGCCGCCAGCAGGGCGATCAGAACCGTCAGCACGGTCACCGCTCCGGCCACGAAGTAGCTGTTGAAGAAGAAGCGCAGCTTTACCGGGTCACCAAGGATGGCCGCATACGCTTCCAGCGTGAAGGCCTTTGGCAGGACGGTTGGCGGCAGGGCAAAGATTTCGGTATTCGACTTGAACGAGCTGCTAAGCATCCAGTAGATCGGGAAGGCCGCGAAAAAGAGCCCTGCGGCAAGCGCGACATGGAGCGCGACGGTGATCAGCCTGTCTTTCGGCGTGTGCCTTTTCCTCATGGTGACTACCGAGCCTTTTGATAGCGGATGTAGAACAGCGTCAGGCCGAGAGAGATCAGCAGGATGACCACGGCGCTCGCCGACGCCTGCGACAGGTTGTAGCTCGAAAACGCCAGCTTGTAGGTGTAGGTGCTCAGCACCTCGGTCGAGTAGATCGGACCGCCGCCCGTCGTGATCCAGATCAACGGGAAAACCTGCATGGTCCAGATGAAATCCAGCAGCGAGATGCTGATAATGATCGGCATCAGCTGCGGGATGGTGATGAAGATCAGCTTCTGGTAGGCCTTCGCCCCGTCGATATCGGCGGCCTCGTAGAAATCCTTGGGAATGCCTTGCAGGCCCGCCAGCAGGCTGACCATGAAGAGCGGATAACCCGCCCAGATATTGGCGAAGGTGACGGCGTGCAGCGCGGTCTCGGGCGAGGAAAACCACTCGACCTTGGAACCGATGACGCCCATCTGCATGAGAACGCTGTTCACGACACCGTTCGGCTCAAGCAGGAGGCGCCAGATCACGGCGATAATCACCGCGGTGAACAGCCAGGGCACTATGTAGAGCACGCGCAGGACATTGCGCAGCGTCGGATTGATGCGGTCGCTGTTCAGCATGAGTGCGAAGACCATGCCGATGGTCATATGGAAGACGACACTCATGCATGTGAAGTAGAGCGTGTGCCACAGCGAGGCCCAGAACACCGGATCGGCAAAGATCGCCTGGTAGTGTTTCAGTCCGGCAAAGGACGGGTCGCGACGCAGCACCGCGCTGTTCTGGAACGAATAGCCAATCACCGTCACCATCGGCAGCAGCATCAGAAGGCCGATTATGAGGAGCGAGGGTGACAGATAGAGATAGGGGGCGACTGCTCGTTTCAGTCGATGGTGGGAGCGCTTCTGCCGAGTCATGTGCCACCCTTGGTGTATGCCTTCCAGACGAAGGTGCGCTTCGGAAACAGGTCCATCTCAAATTGCCGACCCGTTGTTGACGGGTGGCCTGCCCGAAGTCAGGCCACCCGGTGGAAGATAGCAAACGGGCAATGAGCCGCTCAGAATTTCGCCATCCAGCCCTTTTGAGCAGTGGCTGCGGCTTGTTCGGGAGACTGCTCGCCGGCGAGCATCTTCTGGGCTTGCACGTCGAACTGGGTCATCAGGTCTTCAGCCACCGGCAGACCCGTGAATTCGTTGGCGAGATAACCGGTCTTGAAGATTTCGAAAGCCTTGCCGAAAGCCTTGTCGGACGTCACGAAGTCGGGTTTGGCGTTGACGTTGCCCGGGAAGGCGTTTGCAAGCGACACGAGCTTGGCGTTCACCTTTTCACTCATCAGATATTGGACGAGCTTCCAGGCTTCATCCTGATGTTTCGAGGCGGCAGAGATGCCGATGCCCCAGGAGGCATAGGGAAGGCCGCGCTTGCCGGTATAGTTTTCCACGACCGGGACCGGGATGAGATCGAAGTTCAGCTTGGGATTGCGTTCGCGGATGAGGTTCACATGCGCAAGCGAGTCGATCATCATTCCGACCCGATCGTTGACGAATTCCTCGACCTTTTCCTGCTCGGTCTTGGTGGCAATGCCGGGCGAGACGACGCCGGCGTCGTTCAGCGATTTGACGAAGGTGAGCATATCGACGACCGGCTTGCCCTCGAGCGCCGGCTTGCCGTCAGCCATCATCGATTGACCCGAGGCCCAGACCCACGACATCATGTCGTTCTGGACACCGGACGGCGTTTGCAGCGACAAGGGCAGCACCCAGCCATACTGGTTCTTGTCGGCATGGGTCATCTTCTTGGCGGCTTCGAGAAATTCCGCGCGGGTTGACGGCAGCTTGGTCACGCCTGCCTGGGCGGCGAGGTCCAAATTCACGAAGACCGGATAGACGAACGAAGCCACGGGAAACATCACTGCTTTGCCGTCCACCTTGATGATATCCGCGACCTGGGTCTTGTCGAACCCGCTCGCATCCATCATCGGGTTCATATCGGCCAGCGCACCCTGCGCGTTCAGATTGTTCACCCAGGCGCCGTCGAGACCGACGACGTCGCTAAGCGTTCCAGTTGCGGCACCAACCGAGATCTGGTCTCGCGTGGTCGCATAGGGGCCGCTGACCAGCGTCACTTTGATTCCGGGGTTTGCAGCCTCGAAGTCATTCATGATTGCCCTGAGCGATCCGGCCGGCAATTCGGGCTCCCACCATTGGGTGAATTCCAGCGTCGTGTCCGCCATGGCGCTGGTTGCGCCAAGCAACCATGCGGCCGCGGCTATTTTCAGCATCGCGGGTTGTATCCGAAACATCATTTTCTCCTCCTTCTTCAAGATCGACCGCACAATGCAACCGATCGCCTGCTTCATTCAGAAGTCTTCTTACGAGTACTTCGCAGGCGCCTCACCCTCGCCTGCGGGCTCTGCCACAGATCTCAGATCGCCAGGTGCGTCTCGGGATCGAAGAAATGGAGCTTGGTATCATCCAGGGCCAACCGGATTGCCGAACCGGAGCGGACTGCGCTGTCCGGTTCGAATCTCGCCACCGCATTCGACGTCAGGCCGAAATCCTGCACCGCGTCGGGGTCGCCGGAGTCCACCCGGACCCCGTCGATGTTCAGATGGACGATATGTTCCGACCCGAGTTCTTCGATCGAGGTCACCTTTGCGGGTATCGTCTGATACTTGCGGCCAGATTCGAGGCTGCTGTCATAGAGATCCTCCGGTCGTATCCCGAACACGACCTTGCGCCCCGCATACGACTTCAAACCCGGCCTGCGCACGAAGGCTGCTTCCTGCAGCCGAATGGCGAAGGTGCCTGACATCAGTTCGTCGCCCGTAAGCGTCGCCTCGAAAAGGTTCATCGAAGGAGAACCGATGAAGCCGGCAACGAAGGCGTTCACCGGCGATTCATAGAGCCTCTTGGGTGTGTCGACCTGCTGCAGCACGCCGCCTTTCAACACCGCGACCCTGTCCCCCATCGTCATCGCTTCGATTTGGTCGTGGGTCACGTAAATGGTCGTTACGCCGAGCTGCTTTTGCAGGCTGGTGATTTCGGCGCGCATTTGCACACGCAGTTTCGCATCCAGATTGGAAAGGGGTTCGTCCATGAGAAAGGCGGCCGGCTCGCGCACCATGGCGCGGCCCATGGCAACCCGTTGACGCTGTCCGCCTGAAAGGTTCGCGGGTTTGCTGTCCAGCAAAGACGTCAGCTGAAGGGTTTTGGCGATCTCGTCCACGCGCTTCTTGCGCTCGGCCTTCGGCTTGCCTGCCAGCCGCATCGAAAAGGCGATGTTTTCGGACACCGTCATATGCGGGTAGAGCGCGTAGCTCTGGAAGACCATCGCGATGTCGCGGTCCTTGGGTGGCATGTCGACGACGTCGACTCCGCCGATCCGAAGGCTGCCGCTGGTGATGTCCTCCAGTCCCGCGATCATTCGCAACGCCGTGGATTTGCCGCAGCCGGACGGTCCAACGAGAATCAAGAACTCGCCATCCTCGACCGACAGGTTCAATTGGTCGATTGCGTGAAAATTGTTCCCGTATGTCTTGCAGATATTCTCAAGAACGACTTCTGCCATATTCCTCCCTCCACAAGTCTAAGCCACTGATTTTTAATGATTGTCCTCGGCTTATGTTCACCTGCGAAATATATCCTTGGATCGTTCGGGCTATGTTCCGGTATCGAGTTGCGCACATTTCAGTTCGACTGCCGACGGCGCGTTCGTCGACGCCAGGAGTTCCGTGACCTGGTCGGCGGTGGGAAGCGCCTCGCGCCCGCCACGCCCCGTTATCGAAAGGGCCGCCGCCGCGGCCGCGAATGCCACCCGGCCTGCGGTATCGGCTCCGCGCGTCAATGCAAGGGCATAGGCGCCATGAAAGCAGTCACCGGCGCCGGTCGAGTCGACGACCGCAACACGGTGCGGGGGCAGGTGCCAAAGCCCTGTCTCGTCGCGTCCGCGATAGTACACGCCCCTGCCGCCATCAGTCAGAACCACGGCGGACTGCGACGGCAACCACAATGCATCGAGTATCTCGGCGGGCGATCGGCACCCTGTGGCAGTCCGCGCAAAGCCGAGAGGAAGAATGAGATGGTCGCAGAGCGCGATCAGCCTCTTCGTGGCTGCGCCGCTGCTCCACTCGATATCGCCGAGGATCGCAAGGCCGAGATCGCGAGCCCGAGCGACGACATCCAGCGACCGGATCGCATAGCTATCGACGATCAGGACTGTCGCGCGGCTGAGAACCTCGTCCGGAAAGTCCGAAGCGGTGCCCAGCATCGCATCGTCGTCATACGCGATGAACCGTTCCCCGTCCGAGCCGACGGTGATCCGCGAGCGCACCGGGCGTGCATCGGGATGGCGCGGCGCGAATGCGGTTTCAACACCGCTCGCAACGAGATCGCGCAGCACGGCGTCGTCCTCGGCACTGCCCAGCCATCCGACGAACCCGGCGGTTCCGCCGAGCCGCGCGACGGCGGCCAGCGCCGTCGCAACATTTCCCCCGAAAGCGCTGGCACTTTGCAGAACCTTCCCCTTGCCTGCCGACAACGGCTGATCGACGTAGACGATGTCGTCGATCGCAATAGCGCCGAAGCCGAGGATCGAGGGGACGGTGGGCATCGTTCAGGCCCCCGCCTTCGCCAGGGCGTCTTGCGCCGAAAGGCCGTCATGGATGACGCCGCGAAAGGCAAGCGCTGCCTTCTCCGGATCGCCATGCCCCCAGAGATTACGACCGACCACGGCACCGCGTGCGCCGGCACGGATGGCGTCCGCCGTCTGCTGAAGCGCGCCGAGCAGCGTATCGGTCTTTGGACCACCCGCGATCACAACCGGCACCGGGCAAGTCCGGACGGTCTCTTGGAACGACTCGAAATCGCCCGTGTAGCCGATCTTGATCACGTCGACGCCGGACTCGTAGCCGATGCGCGCCGCATAGGCGATCTCGTCGGGGGTGAAGACGATTTTTGCTCCGTCGGTGAAATCGCGAGGGTAGATATGCGCCACCACAGGCATGCCGTAACGGGCCGCCGCATTCACTGAATCGGTCAGCCAGCGTATGTATTTGCCCTCGGTCGCGCCGCGCACCGGAATGGCCACGGCCAACGCATCGGCGCCAGCGCGCACCGCGTCCTCGGGCGTTGCGATCAACTCGCTGATGCGATCGTCCGGAGTGAAGCAGCCCGCCTGAATCACCAGGGAAGCTTTGCCCGCATATTGCGGCCACAGATGGCGCGCGGTGCCAGGCTGGATGCTGACGTAGTCGGGTTTGCCCGCCATGACGCGTGCGAGCGCACCCGGCAGGTCGGCAAGGCCGCCTTTGCGCACGTCGCCATAGCCGACGAAGTGGTCGACCGCACCGCCAAAAAGGTTCCCCGATGGATGCGAGAAGAGGCGCGCAAGACGCACCTTGGTTCCTAGGCTCATGAGTGCAAAATTCCCTGATCGGTTGATTTCAAAATCCCGAACTCAGTGTTTCCGAAAGAAAAAAGAAAAACAATCTTTCGAAAGCTTTCGAATTTGCGTATTTTTGGTAGAGTGAGCCGAGGCCAGAGCGGTGGCTTGGCGCAGGGAGGCAGGGGCAGGGCAATGTTGTCGGAGCAGAGACGCCAATCCATCCTGGGTGAGGTGCAGCGCAGCGGACAGGTGCGCACGAAGGACCTGTCGGACGGGTTTGGCGTGTCGGAAGTCACGGTGCGTTCCGACCTCGAGATACTGGACCGCAAGGGATTGCTGACCAAGACCCGTGGAGGGGCGGTGACCCGGACCACCGATTCGACCACGGCCGCGTTCGCCCGGCGTATGCAAACGAACCTCGATGCAAAGAAGCGCATCGCCCGGGCGGCGGTAGACCTGTTCGAGGACAACCAATCGGTCATCTTCGACGGCGGCTCGACATTGATGCAGCTTGCCATGCAGTTACCGCCGCTCAGCAATGTCGTGGTCGCGGCCACGGCCATGAATATCGTGCAGCATCTTATGCATCGTCCCGGGCTCGACGTTCATATGATCGGCGGCCGGGTCTATCCCGACACGGTGAGCACGCTGATCACCGATGCCGATACGGCTCTCGGCGGCTTGGTAGCGCATCAGGTCTTTGTCGGAGCGCATGCGATAGACTCGTCACTGGATGTGGTCGACGTGAACGAGGACATGGCGCGAACGAAGCGAAACCTCGTTCGCATGGCCCGGCGCGTTGTCCTCCTCGCCGATTCGAGCAAATGGGGCGTCAGCGGGACCTCCAAGGCATTTTCGCTGTCGGCCGTCGATGTGGTGATCACCGACGATGGCCTGCCCGGTCCAATACGCAGCCAGCTTGATAAGATCGCGGCCAAGGTGATCTATGCCTGAACCCGTCCCGGTCTCTGACCGCGACAATGCGCGCATGACCCACGGGCTTCGTATCGGCGGTCGGCCGTTTTTCATGACAGTCATGTTCTCCTCCTCAGGCTGGCGGCCTCCCAACGCTGCGCCAGAATTATCACATGCTCTATAAAAATTTTACGCGCGTCAACATTTAAAATCCTGTATAGCGGATTGTGAAGGTGGACCGCTGCACTACGACGGTCCCTCAAGCATGCCATTGGCTTCGGAGGAAAAGCTGGAAATGCACGGAAAATCAAAGACAAAGCTCGGCATCGGTGTCATCGGCTGCGGCAACATTTCGATGACCTATCTGCGCAATGCAGCGCTCTTCGGCGGCGTCGAGCTGCGTGCCTGCGCCGACATTTCGGCTGATATGGCTGAGCTCCGCGCCAGGGAATATGGCATCCGCGCGCTCGGCGTCGACACGCTGCTCGCCGACCCTGATGTCGACCTCGTACTGAACCTGACCATTCCGGCGGCGCATTTCGACATTTCGTTGTCAGCGCTTTCGGCGGGCAAGCATGTCTTCACCGAAAAGCCGCTGGCTACTACCGCCGCCGACGGCCGCCGGCTTGTCGACGAAGCGGCAAAGCGGGGCCTGCTGATCGGCTCGGCTCCCGATACTTTCCTTGGCGCCGCCGGACGCCGCGCCCGCCGCCTGATGGACGAGGGCGCCATCGGCAAGCCGGTGACCGGCACCGCCTTCATGATGGGACGCGGCATGGAGCACTGGCATCCCAATCCGCAATTCTATTATCAGCCCGGCGGCGGTCCGGTGTTCGACATGGGTCCCTATTACCTGACCATGCTGGTCAATCTGCTCGGTCCGGTCGAGCGCGTCATGGCGATGGCGACGCGCGGCCAGGAGGAGAGGCTGATCACGGCCGACGGCCCGTTCAAGAACACGACGTTCAAGGTCGGCACGCCGACAAACATATTGTCGCTGCTCGAATTCCGTTCCGGCGCCACCGTCACCTTCGGCGCCTCATGGGACGTGTTCAGACATTCCAACCATCCGATCGAACTGCACGGCACCGAAGGCTCGCTCAGGCTGCCCGACCCCGATACGTTCGGCGGGACGGTCTCGCTGTCGGCGCGCGGCGCCGACTGGGCCGATTTCGCCAGCGAGAGCGAGCTCTACGGCGCCCGCAACTGGCCCTATGCCGCGCCCGACCGCGCCAACTACCGCATGCTCGGCGTCGCCGATCTGTCGACCGCGCTGACCACGGGCAGGAAGCCGCGCGCCTCGGGCGAACTGGCGCTGCATGTACTGGAGATCATGGAAGCGATCCTGGCTTCGGGCGAAAGCCGCGGCTCGGTTGGCGTCAACGGCACGGTCGACCAGCCGCCGCTGCTTGGCGAGGAGGAAGCGGCAAGCCTGCTTGCCTGACGGCAGGTTGGTTCGTGACGACATCGCCGCTGACGCCATCATCGCGGTCGCCGCATGGCGCAGCTTCGACCCCGCCTTTGGAAGTGTTCAGGCCGACTGCCGCATCACCAGGGCGGCGTCGAGGCTGACCTTCGGTGCGACGCTCGCTGTGTCCTCGTTGAGCAAGGCGAGCAGCGTCTCGACGCTGCGCCCCGCCATGGCGGCAAAATCCTGCGCGATGGTAGTCAGAGCGGGGCAGGTGTAGCGGCTCAGCGGATGGTCGTCATGGGCGGCGACACGCAGGTCGCAGTCTGCCTTGCGGCCGACCTTCTTGCCTTGCGCGAAGGCTGCCGCCATCACGCCGAAGGCCAGGCGGTCGTTGGCGCACAGTATGGTCTTGCCCGGCAGGCCGCCAGCCCCGAGCATCTGTTCCATCTGCTCGTAGCCGATACGCTCGAAATCCCATGTGTAGTCGCTTGTGTTGCCGATGACGACCGGCTCCTGGCCCAGCCGCTGCATGGCGCCGATATAGCTGTTCAGCCGCTCCGGCGAATTGTGGTTGACGTGCGGGATATCGAAATAGACCGGCGCGTCGCCGGAGCGGCAGAGATAGTCGACGATGGTCGAAACACTCTGGGCGTTGTTGTTGCCGACGAAGGGTGCGCCGCCTTCGAGATAGGTGTCGAAATAGACGATCGGCATTGTCTGCGTCAGCTTCTCCAGCGCGTGGCGGTCCGAGCGCAAGCCGAGCGGCGCGATCAGCGCGCCTGAGACTTTCAGCGACAGGATGGTGCGCGTCGCCTCGACTTCGAGCTCGCGCGAACCGTGTGAGGAAATGACAATGGGCCAGTAGCCCTCGTCGCGCAGCCTGAGTTCGATGCGGCTCACCATTTCGGAATAGAAGGGATCGGCCACCGTCGGCACGACGATGCCGATGCTGCGGGTACGCTTGCGATTGAGGTTGCGGGCAAACAGATTGGGCTGGTAGTCGGATGAGCGTAGCGCCTCCTCGATGCGCTTGCGCGTTGCCGGTTTGACGCTGGTCGGATCGTCGAAATATTTCGACAGTGTCGGCCTGGAGACGCCGCAAGAGCGGGCGAAATCCTCCATCGTCCTGTGCTTTGTCATTCGATCCCTCGTCTGGCCGGCGCCAGAACCTTGGTCATCCCTTGGCACTGCCCACGGTCTTGTAGCCGGCGCGCCGCCACGCAACCTCAGACGAAATTTACAGGAAACTTCAGTCGTTTCAACGCGCAATGACAAATTATGCCGTGCGTAAATGTAGTCAATTGACGCGAAAATTGTCCCGCATCAAAGTCTCGACCGCAGCGAGCAAGCGAAATATCCAGGAACCATGACGCAACAGATCGATCAGCTTCTTTCCCAGCTTTATCAGCGGCTCGACGCCGCCGCTGTTGTCACTGGCAATGCGGTCGATCCGCGCTATGGAGACGATCTCTCCGGCAAGGACGGAAGCCGGCCCGAACTGGTCTTGCGTCCGCGCAGCGCCGGCGAAGTCGCCGAGATCCTGCGAGTTTGCAGCGGCCTTGGCCAGAAGCTGGTCGTCCATGGCGGCCGCACCGGGCTGGCCGGCGCCGCGCGCGTGCAGCCGGGCGAAGCGGTTCTGTCGCTGGAGCGCATGACCGTGGTCGAAGCGCCCGACCGCCAGGCGGCAACCATCATCGCGGAAGCCGGCGTGCCGCTGCAAATGGTGCAGGAAGCCGCCGATGCGGCCGGCCTGATGTTCGGCGTCGATATCGGTGCGCGCGGCACCGCGACGGTCGGCGGCAACATCGCCACCAATGCCGGCGGCATCCGCGTGCTGCGCTACGGCATGTACCGCGCCCAGGTGCTGGGGCTGGAGGCGGTGCTTGCCGACGGCTCGATCCTGACCTCGCTGCGCGGCCTGGCCAAGGACAATTCGGGCTACGATCTCAACCAGCTGTTCATTGGCAGCGAAGGCACGCTGGGCGTGGTCACCCGCGCCTGCCTGAGGCTGCATCCGAAGCCCGCCACGGAGGTCGCCGCCTTCTGCGCACTTGCCTCGCTGGAGGCGGCTATCGCGCTGCTCGGGCTGCTGAAGCAGCGGCTCGGTCCGTTGCTTTCGGCCTACGAGGTGAATTTCTCGCCGCTCTACGGCGCCATGATTGCCGGCATGGCCGCGCCGGCGCCGCTGCCTGCCGGCGCGCCCGTCTATGTTCTGGCCGAGATCCAGGGCAACCAGGCCGAGCTGGACGGCGAACACTTTGCTTCGGTGCTGATGCAGGCCGTCGAAGACGGCATCGTCGACGATGTGGTCGTCTCGCAGTCGCCGCGCGAATTCCGCGCGCTTTGGGACGTACGCGAGGAGGCCAACCGCTTCCTGTTTGCGATCGAGGGCCTGATCGGCGTCGACATCTCCATTCCGCTGTCGACGATGGCGGCTTTCCTGCGCGATGCCGAAGCGGCGATCCGCGCCAGGGACGTCAGCGCCGAGATCTACGTCTTCGGCCATCTCGGCGACGGCAATCTGCACTATCAGGTCGACACCAGGGAACCGGCCGCCGCCTATGAGATCATCTATCGCGGCGTGGCCGCATGCGGCGGCTCCGTCTCGGCCGAACACGGCATCGGCCTCGACAAGAAGAAATGGCTGAGCCTGGTGCGCAGCGATGCCGAAATATCAGCCATGCGCCGCCTCAAGGCGGCGTTCGATCCGCACAACATTCTCAACCCCGGGCGGATTTTCGACATCGCTTGAATGCTACGCAGGACTAGCTCGCAGCTGACGAAAGCAGCGCGTGGAAGTCGACGGTTCTCAGCTGCTCGATGCCGTCCAGCGTCATGTTGCCGGCGACATAGACGATGATCGCCAGGCCGAGCCAGCCGATCCAGCGGTATCTGGCAAGCCGCGCCGCCACCAGCGTCGAGGCGACAGCCATCAGAACCACCGACAGGATGAGACCGAACACCAGCGCATTCATGTCATGGGCGGCCGCGCCCGCCACGGCCAGCACATTGTCCAGCGACATCGAGACATCGGCGACCACGATCTGCAGGATCGCCGTGCGCAGCGCCTTGGCCGGCCGCACCGCCGCAAGCGCTGTCGCGGCAGGGTCGGCGTCGGCATCGCTGTCTTCATCGCCGCCGGCGGAACGCAATTCCTGGAACATGTTCCAGCACACCCAGAACAAAAGCATGCCGCCGATCAGCATGATCCCGGGAATTTCCAGCAGTTGCACCGCGATCACGGCAAAGACGACGCGGATCACCGCGGCCGCGGCTATGCCGGCGACGATCGCCTTCTGGCGCAATGCTTTGGCCAGGCCTGCGGCCGCCATGCCGATCACCACGACATTGTCGCCCGAGAGCACGAGGTTGATGGTGATGACTTCCAGATAGGCGGCGACAGTCATCTGGTCGAAACTCATAAAGCGGTCTCCCCGGAAGGCTCCGGCCGGCTGCGGCCGATCGGACCGATGTCTGCGCAAACGCGAAGACAGCTGATTTGAGTGCGGCCCGGCATCGAAACAAGACGCCAGGCGCGGCCAATCGTTCCTCATCCACCGAATTCACTGCCGGATCGATGCTTGCCGACAGAAATGGCTCCATGGAAAGGGAAGACAAAAGCGGTCTGCTTGCCTATCAATGTCGTCGACCAAAGGAGAAACGAGCATGGGCAAGACGGCATTGATTTTCTGGGGCGGCTGGGAAGGTCATACCCCGGCCCGCAGTGCCGCTGTCGTCAGCGAGATGCTGGCCGGCCACGGCTTCGACGTGCGGATCGAACAGGGCACCTCGGCTCTCGCCGATCCGCAGCTTTCGGCAATCGATGTGATCGTCCCTGTGGTCACCATGTCGACGATCGAGAAACCGGAGCTGCAAAACCTTGTAGCCGCCGTCAGAGGTGGAACCGGCCTTGCCGGCTTTCACGGCACCATGGGCGACAGCTTCCGCAACGAGCCGGACTATCACTTCATGACCGGCGGCCAATGGGTCGCCCATCCCGGCGACATCATCGACTATCGCGTCGACATCACCAGCGATGATCCGATCGTCAGAGGTATCGACGGTTTCGCCTACCGTTCCGAGCAGTACTACATGCATGTCGACCCGAGCAACGAGGTGCTGGCGACGACGACGTTTGGCGGCGAGCATCTCGACTTCGTAGACGGCGTCGTCATGCCCGTGGTCTGGAAGCGCCGCTACGGCAAGGGCCGCGTCTTCTTCAGCGCGCTTGGCCACACGGCGGATGAGTTTTCCGTGCCGCAAATGCGCACCATCTTCGAGCGCGGCGTGCTGTGGGCCAGCCGGGCGGCCTGATCCCGGGCCTGTCGTCAAGTCGGGCGGCGGTCTTTGTCCGGTCAGAAAAAAGTCTTGGACGGCCCGCGGCTATTTTTCCCGCATTGCCCGACGGAAGTTCTGCGTGATCGGCTCGGCGAGGTAAGAAAGCACGGTGCGAGCACCTGTCCGGATCATCGCCTCGCTCGACATGCCGGGCAGCAGCTTACGGCCCTCCAGCTTGGCGAGCTCGCCCTTGTCGATCAACACGGTCGCGGCGAAGTACGGTGCCCCGCTGCGCTCCTCCACCATGCGGTCTGCCGACACGGTCTCCACCACGCCGTCGAGTGGCGGCAGATTGTAGCGTGCGAAGGCCGGGAAGCTGACGCGCGCGGGCTGTCCGGCGGCGATCGTCTCGACATCCTCCGGTTTGACCATGGCCTCGACCACGAGTTGTTGTCCGAGCGGCACGATTGTCATCAATGTCTCGCCGGGTTTCACGACACCGCCCGCCGTGTGGACCTTCAGATCCATGACGATGCCGTCAACCGGTGCGACGACTTCGGTACGGGTAAGCACGTCCCTGGCCGCACGCTCCTGCTGTCCGAGGTCAAACAACTCCGCCTCGACCTTGGTCAACTCATCGACGGCCTCATTCAGCCGTACAGTCCCGAGATTCAAGATTTGCATGTCGATCTCGGCCATGGCGCTTCTGGCACGAGCGATTGCGGCGATGTTGGTCGCGCGCTCGCCCTCGAGTTCCTGCTGTTGTCGCCTGAGCAACAGGTTCCGCTCGCGGGTGGTCAGCCCCTTCTCGAGCAGGCTCTCGAGGTCTTTGGTTTCACCCTCGATCGCCTCGATCTGCTTGTCCTTGGTGACGATAAGCTGCTCCAGTCCCGTTATCTCTTCCTCGGTCTGGTGACGGCGCTGGCTGAGAATTTCCCGCTCGTCCTTCAAATTATGGTGCTTCGCTGCGAACACGTCACGCTGCGCGGCCACCGCGTCCTTTGCGGCCGTGGCGGGGTTTGCGAGCAACGCCGGATCAAACGCGATCTCGGCCTTGTCGTCACGCTCGGCCCTCAGACGCGCGGCCAGCGCCTCTCGCGTTGCTATCCGGTTCTGGATCAGGTCAAGCTGCGCCCTTGCCTGCGTGGTGTCGAGCCGGACCAGAACCTTGCCGGCCTTTACGATATCACCGTTGGCGGCGTTCAATTCCGCAATAATGCCGCCCTCGAGGTGCTGGATGAGCTTGCGATCACCGGCGACCTTGACAACGCCGGGCGCCACCGCGGCGCTGTCCAACGGCGCCAGCGCCGCCCAACCCCCGGCCACGCCGAAGAACAGGAACATGATCGCGAACCCGGTGCACGTCACGCCCGCAAGACGCAGCGGTACCGGTTCCAGTCGGGAGGGTGGCGGGAGGGGTAATGGCACGACGTTCATATCGGTTCTCGTTTCATGCTTGGTTCGCCACTACAGTCGTGCGCAACGCACGCGGCGTACGCGGCGTACGCGACGTACGCTTTGAAGAGGGACGTGGATCATTGCTGACGCCGATCACGGCGGTGGAGATCTCTGGCGTCGGACTCGCTGGTATTTGATTTACCTGGCGAATACGCGCGGTGAGTTCATTGAAGACATAGTCGCGCGAACCGTAGAGGTCTTGTTGGCCCCGGTTGAGAACCAATATCTTGTCGACCTTCTCCATGATGTTCGGTCGGTGCGCGATCAGGATAACGGTCGCGCCCGCAGACTTGACAGTGCCCAGGGCCGCGATCAATGCGTCCTCACCGTCGCGGTCGAGGTTGGAATTGGGCTCGTCCAGGATAATGAGCGGCGGGTCGCCGTAGAGTGCCCGCGCCAATCCGATGCGTTGGCGCTGCCCGCCTGACAGCACCGCGCCGGAGTCGCCGATCTCGGTGGCGTAACCCTTCGGCAGCCCTTTGATCAGGTCGTGAACGCCCGCCAACTGCGCGGCCTTGATCACGTTGTTGAAGACCGCCGGGTTGAGTGTCGCGAAGCGGCAGATGTTTTCGGAGACGGTGCCGGCGAAGAGCTCGATGTCCTGCGGCAAGTAACCGACATGGTGACCCCGGTCCTCCGCCGCCCATTGGGCAACGTCCATGCCGTCCAGCAGCGCACGCCCCCCGGTCGGACGCCAGGCACCTGCCAGTATTCGCGCCAGGCTCGTCTTGCCGGCCCCGCTCGGGCCGATCAACGCCATTGCTTCACCCGGATTGAGCCGGAAGCTGATCCCTTTCAGGATAGGCTCGGCGCCCTGTCGGGCAAGCACCAGGTTCTCGGCCTCGAACCTGCCTTTCGGCCGTGGCAGTGGCAGAACCGGTGTGGCCTCCAAATGCTGTCCGGCGAGTGCGGTGAGACGCCGGTAAGCGGCACGCGCTCCCACCGTCCCCTTCCATGTGCCGATCGCTTGCTCGACCGGGGACAATGCGCGACCCATCAGGATCGAGGCGGCGATCATAATAGCGGGTGAAGCCTCGTTCCGAAGCACCAGGTAAGCGCCAAGACCCAATATGGCCATTTGCAGGGCCATCCGATGACAACGCGCGATGGCCGCGATGACGCCGCCACGGTTGGCAGCAAGAACCTGTCCTTTGTTTGCATCGTCCTGCTGGGCCTTCCAGCCCTCCAGCAGCGGCTTCAACATGCCCATCGCCTGGACGACCTCGGCGTTGCGGATCGCCGCCTCGGCCTGCACATAGGCCCGCGACTGTGCGCTTGCGGACTCGGTCAACGGTTTGCGTGTGATGTATTCGTTGAGCAACGCCAACGCAAACAGGACGATTCCGCCGCACAGCGCCAACCAGCCCAGCCAGGGATGCATGAAGAATATGGCGACGAAAAACAGCGGTGCCCATGGCGCATCGAGGATCGGGAAGATGCTGGGGCTGGTGAAGAAATTCCGTACTTGATCCAGGTCGCGCAGCGGCCGGGCGTTGGCCTGGCCAGGCGCCGAGGCGGCATATTCTACCGATGCTGTCAGGAGAACTGGCCCCAACCGCGCGTTCATCCATGATCCGACCTTGGCCAGAAGACGTCCGCGCACCACCTCCAGCCCAGCCATCGTCGCGAGTGCGCCGGCCGCCATCAGCGACAGCATCACCAACGTCTCCAGGCTGTGGCTGGACAACACGCGGTGGTAGACCTGGAGCATATAAAGCGCCCCGGTGAGCATCAGCACGTTGATGCCGCCGCTGAACCAGATAAGCGGCCGGATGGCGCGTCTGGCCTCTTTCATCACCACCTGAAGGGCGGGGGGCTGTTGCCTGGTTTTCATCACTATTTCTCTGATGACATCTCGGGCAAGGGATTGCAGTGGGGGCAGCCATGGCTGCCCGTTGGTCAAGTGTCAGATGACGGACGTGACCCGTCCCGAAGATTTCGGAGTTCGCTGCAGCGTAAGGTCGGAGTTGTACGGTGCATCGGACGGGTCAATATCATCACTATCGATCTGCATACCGGCGCTCTTGTCGATGATGACGTTTTGAGCTGCTATGGTGAGTGCCATGACGATTCTCCCCCTTTTTTACGCATCAAGAAAAGGGTTTCCCCTCCCCAGATGCCTCGTACCCGAGTGCCTCCGCTCGCGCGCTGACGCGTTGAATTGCGGCCTTTGATCCTCCATTGTGTCGCCGCCGAAGAGGACGCGTCCATTCCCGGTTCGATGGTATTGAGGCCAATGTCCGCACCTGATCGAACGATATATATCTTTCGATATCAGGCCGGCGCGGGGCGTTGCGGCGGGTATCACGGCCGATGCCATCACGCGGTTTTTCCGGCCCGTTGCCGGCCTCCTATCAATGCCAGTTGAAAGTGCTGGTGTCAGAGGAGGCCGGTTCCTGGATGGTCGGGGCCTTTGCCACGCGCCACCCAGGCCAGTTCCGCCCGGACATATATGATTTACTCCGACGCGAGCATTTACTACGGCGCTTCGCTGTCGGGTCAATATTCCCAGTTATATTGGTCACAGCCACTCTATCGAAACGATATATATCGTTCGATATAGGTCATAATACTATCGGACGGAAAGTTGACTTGCCATCCTCAGGCTGCGCCAAATGGCTCCCTTGGCAGTTTGGGGTTTGTTAGCATTTCAAGTGATGGCGGACGGGCAATCGTGGTTTTCTACGCTTCCGGAACTTGCGTACGTTGAGGAATGCTCTGTTTCCGGTTCTCGAAATCCACCATTTCCGGCGCGGCCTGACCTAATTCCAACTCACCCTGGAACAGCTCAATCACAATTGGGAGGTAGGTTATGGCTACTATTACCGCAAATCTTGTTCTCGACGAGCAGATCGGCGTACAGACCGTCACCGATGACAATGATATCGACCTCGACGCGGCGCTGCTCGCCCATCTCGCCGACGATGTCGGCGTGGAAATTAGTGCTACCGACCCCGCGACAGGCTTCCCGCAGGTGGCCGTCGACACCGCCCTCCTTGACACAACCGGAGCGACCGATCTGGCGCTGTCGATTCCCGATGACGGCGAGACGAGCGGCCTCTTTACCGTCGACGGTGTGGAAATCTTCCTCTACAACGAGGGCGGCATCATTTATGGGCGCGAGGCCGTGAACGGTGTCGCTGATCCCGCTGGCGCCCTGGCGTTCGCGGTCGCGCTTGATTTGACTGGCGGCGTGTCGTCGGCGCAGATCTACCTCATTCAATACGAACCGCTGCAACACAACGATCCTCTCGCAGTTGACGATGGGGACATCCTGTCTTTTGCCGAAGGCAAGATCACACTGGATGTGACGACCACTGAAATCGTGACGACGTTTCAGACACTCGACTTCGCGTCGATCCCGTCAGGGAGCCCGCAGGAGACACTCACGGTTGCGACAGCCGATCCCACCGACAACCACAGCGCCAAGTTTGACGGACTTATTTTCCCGGGGTCTGTGCCCAATCCAACGACAGTCCCAACCAACTCCGGAACCAATGATGATCTGAACCCCGACGCCATCGGCTTCGGTGTGAAGGGCGGCCAAGCCTCTCAGATGAATCAAAATGAGGGCTTTTTGGTTCAAGACGCGGCCTGGACTTCGGCTACTCCGGATGCGAACGAGATCGGCGGCATCAGGTTCGACATCCAGGCCATAGGCGGCGTGAAGACCGTTAACATTGAGTGGTGGACTGTCGATGATGGGGCAGTAATTGAGCACGGGACCGACACAGTAACCTTACCTGCCGGCAGCGCCGTCTTTGAGAATTACACCATCGAACCGACGGATCCCACGGAAAGTGTCGATCAAATCTACGTTCGATTTAGCTACGACACGAAGCAAAGCACCTCCGGCGTACGCGTTGAGAACCTCGAAGTTGCGTTCCCATCATCGACCGAGGTGACGGTCGTCAACCACGAGGACCTCGGGACGCACCTCGTGTTCGAGGACGCCGGGCCGACGTTCGACGGCATCACTGGTGATGCCACGCCGTTCCAGGTCGGGTTGGCCGCCGGTCAACAGGACATAGGGACGTTCGACCTTACTCCCGGAGCCGACGGCTCACACGTCACCATCACCGGTTACACCGATCTCGGTGGCACTGACATCACGGAGACCCTGACCAACGGTGGAACCACGCTGACGTACCACGACGTGGCCAACAATCAGGACCTCTACCAACTGAACGTGACGGACTCGGGCTACACCTTCGACGTGCTCTTCACACCCCAGGGTGAGCAGTCTGACCTCAACTTCAATGCGGTCAAGTCGGGCGGTCCCCAGGAGACCTTGACGGTACCCACGGTGGACAACACCGGCAGCATCGTCTTTGACGGCCTGATCTTCAGCAATACGCCCGCGGCGAACGCGACCGAGGCAGCCTTTGCGCCGTTCAACACTGCTCCACTGGGAGGCCCGACTGTAGCGGCTGACGACCTTAACCCCGATGCAGTTGGATTCGGGGTGAAAAGCGGTCAGGCTTCGCAGATCAATAACAACGAGGGCTTCACCTTCTCTACTGCGGACGGTTCTGATGTCAACAATCTAACCTTCGCGGTCGCCGGGATTGGAAACATCAACACCATCACGGTAGAATCGTGGCTTTACGCCGATGACGGTACTCTGATCGATCACAACATCGACAACGTTACTGGCTTGCGCTCGGGCAATCAGCTCGTGACCATCAACGACGATGGTGGTCAAGCCTTCGACACGGCCTACGTTCAGTTCCAGGTCGCAGGTGCCAACGCGGGTGTTCGCATTCTCGACTTCTCGACGAGCATCGAAGGTCCGGTTGCCGATCAGCCGTTCGAATTCACGCTGGCAAACACCGACCTCGACGGGGATGCTGTTACGCAAACACTGAACATCACTGCAACCCAGGACTTACTTATTTAATGGCGTCCTCGTATCCTTCAAAAGCTTCAACGCCGGGCGATCCGGTCCCCCTAGGGGGACCGGTCGTTCAAGACACCAAGGCCCTGGACTAAAGTTAGGCAACGCGCAAAGCGGCGAGCCAGCAACGCTTAAGCCAATCTCCCAGGGCCCGGTTATCAGGCGGGTTTGACCGAGAGCAGGCGGTCGCAATCGTCGAGAACGGAGGCGCCGATCACCATGTTCTTATCGAAGGCTGGGCTGCCGGAACAGGCCTCACACAATTTGGATCATTAGATCAGGCCGGCGCAGGCGCTGCGGCGGGTATCACAGCCGATGCCATCACGTGGCTTTCCGGCCCATTGCCGGCCTAATGTCGATGCCAATTTAAAGTGCTGCTATCAGAGAAGGCCTGTTCCTGGATGGTCGAGTCCTTTGCCATGCGCCACCCAGGCGAGTTCCGCCCGGCTGCCGAGGTGCAGCTTCTCGTAGACGTGATGCAGGTGCATCTTCACCGTGCCTTCGGATACGTGCAGCCGCTGCGCGATGGTCTTGTTGCGCAACCCGCGCGAGACGAGATCGGCGATTTCGGTCTCCCGCCCGGTCAGCCTGGACATCGGCTGCGGCTGCGATCGGGGCATCAGCAGTTGCTGGACGATCATGTTGTCGATCCATTTCTTGCCGCTTGCCACCGCGTTCACGCATTCGATGAGATAGCGGTGGCTGATGCCGTCCAGAAGCAGGCCGTCGACGTCGAGTGCCTGTATTTCCTTGATATCCAGCCTGCCGGTAGGCTGCACGATGAAGATGGTGCCGAGAGCGCCGTTGTCGGCCTTCAGCCGGGAGGAAAGTGCGGCCGTCTGCGGGTCCGCGATATCCAGGCCGACGATGACAATATCAGGCCGATGGCGCTCTACATGAGGGAGAACGTCGGCAAGGCTGCGGCACTGGGCGACAACATCGTGTCCCGCGTTCCGCAAAACCCACTCCAGACCGGCGAGATACACCCCCCGCGGGTCCGCGACTACCAAGGTGGACATGTGTACCCCGTCCGTAAAAAACGCAACGAACTTTGTTTAATATGTCAAGAAAACCAGAGCTTTGGGCATTTGTCAAGAAATTGCTAATATACTAATATAACCAAAGCTATAAAAGAAAGTCGTGGGCGCTCTCTGCGCGTTCGATAGGCACCACCGAGACGCTTGTGATTGCGCAAGGTGCCTCTGAAATCCGACGCCTGTTCATCCGCCAGTAATGACAGGTCTTGAGGGATCCTCTCCCCGGGGAGACCGGCGGATCTACTCGCAAAGCCAAATCATATGTTCTATGGTCGCCGGCATCACTGCGTTCGACCGCCGTGATCGGAACTGAGGTCTGTTGTTCTGAGACGGGGGCATCCATGTTCGAGGTCGGCGGATTTTTGCGGCAGCAAATGTCGATGTCAAAGGCCCGGCGCACCGTCGGCGCCCTTGCTCTGGCGGCTGCTGTATTCGGGATGTTGCTGCTTGCACCGCAGGCGGCCAACGCGCAGCCGAACTGGACGCTCGATCCGGCGAATTCGACACTCACCTACCAATCGGTGAAGAAGAACACCATCGTTGAAACCAACAAGATCCGGAACCTCTCGGGCACGCTGACGGCTGACGGCGCCGCCAAGGTCACGTTCGACCTCAACTCGGTCGACACCGGCATCGATCTTCGCAATGTCCGCATGCGCTTCCTCTTCTTCGAGACTTTCAAATTTCCGACGGCGGAAGTAACGGCGAAAGTCGATCCCGCCGCCTTCGCCGATCTCGCCACCAGGCGGCGGATGAGCGCGCATATCCCGTTCCGCCTCAGCCTGCACGGGGTCGACAAGGACCTGGAGGCCAATGTCGTGGTCACCATGATCACCGACAGCATGGTGTCCATCGCCTCGGAGGCGCCGGTCGCCGTGCATGTCGAGGATTTTGGCCTGTTGCCCAACATCGAAAAACTCCAGCAGGCGGCCAATGTCAGCAGCATCGTGCCGACGGCCTCGGTGTCTTTCGACTTCGTCTTCACCGCCGATGGCGCCAAGCCCGCGGCAGTGCCTGCCGTTGCGGCCGCAGCTCCAGCCGATGCCGGGCCAGTCGCCACCGATGCCGGCAAGACGTCCTTCAGTGACGATGAATGCCTGAACAGGTTCGAGGTGCTGTCGCGCACCGGCGCCATCTATTTTCGCCCGGCCAGCGCCCGCCTCGACGAAAAGAGCCGCCCGTTGCTGGCCGAGGTGGTTGGCGTCGTCGGCAAATGTCCGAAACTGAAGGTCGAGGTGTCGGGCCATACCGATTCCGACGGCTCGCCCTCGGCCAACAAGAACCTGTCGGAACGGCGTGCCAAGGCGGTCGCCGATGCGATCATCGCGGCGGGCATTCCATCGGCGCAGATCACGGCTTCCGGCTATGGCGAGGAAAAGCCGGTGGCGCCGAACGATACGCCGAAGAACAAGGCGCTGAACCGGCGGATCGAGTTTTCCGCCACGCCGCTCGCCAACTGATCCGGCCGTTAATCGAGAAGGAACACAGTGCGTTTGGATATGATTGCGAGTTGCGGCAATGTCATGCGCGGCATCGGCCTGGCCGTGCTGGCGCTGGTGTTGAGCTTGAGCGCGGCCAGTGCCGAACGCCGCATCGCCCTGGTACTCGGCAATTCCCACTACCAGAATGCGCCGGCGCTGCCCAATCCGGTGAACGATGCGCAGGCAATGTCCGATCGCCTGAAGGGCCTGGGCTTCGATATCGTCTCCGGCCTCGATCTCACCAAGGCGCAGACGCAGGAAAAGATCGCGCAATTCGCAAAACAGGTGCGCGGCGCCGATGTCGCACTGTTCTTCTATGCCGGCCACGGGTTGCAGGTCTCCGGCAGGAACTACCTGCTGCCTGTCGATGCGGCGCTGGAGGACGAGACCTCGCTCGACTTCGAAGCCGTGCAGGTGGATTTCATCCTGCGGCAGATGTCGCGCGAGACCAGCATCAGGCTGGTGTTCCTCGACGCCTGCCGCGACAACCCGCTCGCCGATGTGCTGGCCAAGGAGACCGGCGGCGACAGTACGGCAAGGAGCGGCCTTGCCGAAATTCCGATCGAGAATGGCGGCGCCGGCACGCTGGTCGCCTTCGCCGCCAGTCCCAACCAGCTGGCCTATGACGGATCGGGCGAGCACTCGCCGTTTTCGGCGGCGCTGCTTGCCCATATCGGCGAGGCCAACGTCTCGATCACCGAAGCGATGAACCGGGTTACGTCAGATGTGTTCAAGGCCACAGCTGGCCGCCAGCGGCCCTGGATCAACGTTTCGCTGACCACGGATGTCGTGCTCCACAAGGTTGATCTCAATGCGCCGCTGATCGTCGGCGATTCCAGCGCGGTGGCTCCCGAAGGCGATTCGCAGGCGCGTACCGGCGCCGCCGCCAACCCGCCGGGTACGGATGCCGGCGAGCAGGCGCTGGAACAGCTGCGCGAGGAAATTCCGAAGCTGGGCTCGGACGCGCCGGTGCTTTTCGACGTTCCGGTCAATTTTGGCGACCCGGCGATCGACGGCAAGAGCATCGCCCAGCTCATCCAGGGAAAGCCGCACTTCAGTCCGGTCGAAGGCCTGGAAAAATCCGTCTGGGACAATCAATGCAGCAACTGTCATCAATGGACCGAGGAGCGGCTGTGCGACCAGGCCAAGACCTACGTCACCAATGATATCTCGGTGTTGCGCCTGCAACACCCGCTGGGCACGCGCTTCAAGGTGGCGCTCGGCAAATGGGCGCAAAACGGCTGCAAATGAAACCGCTGCAAGTAAGAGCAATCAGGCTCTGCGCAGCGCTTCGGTTTCGGCCAGATGGATGCCCATTTCGACAAAGGCGGTGAGCACCGAGAAACGATCCGCCACTGCAACCCGGGCCAGTCCGGCCAGAATGCCGGCATTGACGGCATGGGCAGCGGGCAGCGGCCGCAGCCTCGACCCGTTGGCCTGATCGGTCGAGCCATTGACATGCCGTTGCACCGCCAGCGCGATCCAGCCGGCAGGGGTTTGCTGCCGCGCCATCGCCGCCTCGGCGACAGCCGCCCGGCGGCTTGCATTGCCGGGTTCGCCGACCCAGTCCTGGATCAGCGCCAGCGTTTCGAGATCCTGCTCCTCGAGCAGCTCGGTCAGATGATCAAGGCACTCATGGCCCCACCAGATCGCTGCCCGGTCGGGCAGGAGATAGGCGCAAAAGGTGATCGCTTCTTCGGGGGTGCGGCCGGCCATCAGCCGGCGACAGAACTCGAGCGAGGGTTGATCGGTAGGAACAGCCGTCATGTCCCGGGCAACGGCGCTGTTTGCGGCGAAGAGATCGCGTGCGGTCTGGAATCGAAGCCCGTTGACCATCGCTGCTATTGTCCTCCCCCAAGGGCAGCTCTCACTCAACTCGCCTGCGAGGCGCGGGTCAAGCCTGTCGACCGCCACATGTCCATGACGTTGTTCACAGACAAACGCGCCGCGCTTT
The DNA here is from genome assembly GCF_057784315.1 of Mesorhizobium sp. CNPSo 4684. NCBI lineage: Bacteria > Pseudomonadati > Pseudomonadota > Alphaproteobacteria > Hyphomicrobiales > Phyllobacteriaceae > Mesorhizobium > Mesorhizobium sp. CNPSo 4684. The sequence goes on from NZ_JBWLUX010000012.1 coordinate 255,239, forward strand.
GGTATATTCCACAATCAGACCCACGAATCCGAAAAAAGGCGAAGCCGGCTTTCGGAGAAGATTTGGGTCGAACGGAACATGGAGCCTGACCGTCCTGGTCCGACGGATCGGGCTTTGGTGACATCGGAAGCTCAGAGCAATTCCAGGAAGAAGCGGCTTTCCGTCCGGAATTGCGACGAAACAACGAGTCAGAGCAGGAGTAACCGTCATGCAGCGGGGCAGTTCAGTCTTAGTGTTGGCGGCCGTGCTTTTCTCGACGCACGCTTATGCCGACCCACTTCAGAAATCGGAAGACATTGTGAAGTTTTTTGCCGGCGCGATCGATCATGGCGCGGCGCGCGGGATTTGCGTCGGCACCGAGGATGAGTGCAAGAGCAAGACCGGCCAGAAAGATAAGCCGTCGGAGAAGGCCAGCCTCGATATGCTGATCAATTTCAGCCTGGATTCGTCCGAGCTCGACGCCAAGGCGCGCAGCGAACTCGACGAATTCGCCAAGGCGCTGAGGGACGATCGGCTGAGCAAACTGTCCTTCGTCGTCGAAGGCTATACCGACGCGTCCGGCTCGGCGACCTACAATGAGGGTCTGTCGCAGCGCAGGGCGCAATCGGTGACGGCTTTCCTGGAATCCAACGGCATCGCGTCCACCCGCATCACGGCGGTCGGGCTGGGCGAGGCCAATCCGCGCAATCCCGACCCCTACGCTCCCGTCAACCGCCGGGTCGAGATGCGGATAAAGGCGCAGTAGCTTTGCGGGCGGCGTCTTTCGAGAGCACGCCTCTCCTGTCGATCTAACGACAACGCCGCGCGTCCAACGGACACGCGGCGTTTCTGCTGTTTGACGTGGTCGATCAGTTCTTGAGCACGCCGCCGACCGCTACACCGGTGCCGAAGATCAGCGCCTTGGTCAGGAAATCATTGTTGTCCTGCGGCGGCGGACCTTCCTCGCGCACGACCTCGCGGTTGCGCCTTTTCTGCACGAACTGCTGTTGTCTGCGCGGCTTCTGGGCGTACTGCTTCTTGCGCGGTTTCTCCGCCACCGGCTTCAGCGTGCGGGCCTTTTGCACTACCTGTTTCTTCGGCTTGTCCACGCCGGCCTGGTCGGCCTCATGCTTGGCGCGCACGGCCTCCATCATCGGATCGGTCTGGATCTCCAGGAACGCCAGCTGCTCACGCGTCAGGAAAGTGGTCGGGGGCAGCCCGTTCTCCTCTTGCCAGTCGCCGATCGCTTGCCGGGTCTTGGCGCCGATGTTGCCGTCGACGCGGCCAAGCTCGTTGCCCAGCGCATCGACGCGCAATTGCAGGTCGATGCGGCCCTGGCGATCGAGACCGATGGCGTTCTCTGTCTCCGCGGTGCCGAGCACCTTCTTCATGTCGTCCGAAATGCCGACCGAGGTGCGCACGGCAGATCCGGGGTTCGCTTCGGCAACATCAAGCGCGGCTACTTCGCGTTCCTGGGCTTTCGGATCCTTCAGCGCGTCGATGTTCAGCCGCGCCACCGTGGCGAAACGGCCATTCGGGAACTGTTCGAGATAGGCTTCGTAGAATGGCGCGGTGTTGCGCTTCGAGGCCTCGTCCCACAGCCGCTGTTCGACTTCCCAGGACGGAGGTTCACCAACGACCAAGGCGGGAGCGGCTGCTGCCGCGGCGCCGGCTGCGTCGGTGGTTGGCTTTGCCGCGGGCGCCGCCGCCACGACGGGCTTTCCGATGAAGACCTCGCGGCCCAGCGATGCGTTGTGCCAGGGCCGCTGGCGGCCTTGGGTGGTCTCGGTCACTTCGCCGCGCACGCGCGTCAGCGCGCTCTGGATCTCAATACCAGGTTCGGTCAGGTGTCTGGCGAGTGCGGTGGAGTAGGGGCTGTTGACGCCGTTGCCGTCGAAGGCGATGGCGCCCGGATCCGTGGCATAGGCAATCAGGATGCCGCCTGTGCCGACACCTTCCGATTTTGCTTCGATCGGCGCCAGGCCGGAGCCCAGCGAGCGCGTCTTCGGCAGCGAGGCAGCCAGCGTCCTTGCCAGCGGATTGTCGCGGCAGGCATCGAGGATGATGACGCCGACCGCCGGGTCGGGCGGCAAGGCGGCCATGAAGTCGTCGATCTGGACGGTGCGGGTCTTGAGATAGGCCGGCGATGTCAGCTCGGCGTCGACCGGGATCAGGAAGTTCTTGCCGTCGACCTGCATGCCGTGGCCGGCATAGAAAATGACGGCGAGGTCGGCATCGTAGGACTGCTCGGTGAACTTGCTGATCAGGCCGTGCATGCCGGCATTGTCCTGGTCGACGCCCTCGATCACCTCGAAGCCGGCATTGCGCAGCGTCGATGCGATGAGATGCGCGTCATTGGCCGGGTTGGGCAACTCGACGGCATGGACGTATTTACTGTTGCCGATGACCAGCGCAACGCGTTTGGCGCCTGGTGCGCCGGCATCCGGCACTGCAGCCTGGACGGTGCCAAGCGCGGTCAGGATTAACAGAAAAAATCCGCTCAAAAGGACGGCAAACGCTTTCATAGGATCAGCCCTCCGCCCCAATGGGGCGCGTTATTGATGTCTGCGCATGCTAAATTCCAACAGCGACACTGTCGCTTCTGCCAAAATGGCTCTTGGGCGTATGTGATCCCAACCACAGTTTTGGTTCACGACGGACCCAAAAAAGCTCTCTAAATGCCCGCTAATATACCATCCGCCGGCCTCAAAACCAATCGGCCTGGCGGAAACCGGGGCGGCTGCGCACTGAACTGCGGCTAGCCCGGCTCAAGGCTGTTCTGAAGCGAACCCACCAACGCCGTGATGGCCTGCTTGTATTTTTCGAACTCCGGCGATGTCTGGCGGACTTCCGTCGTTGTCGTCTGGCCTGCATCGGTCGTCGCGGGCGTGGGCAATTTGCGGCCCATTTTCCGCTCCGCCCAGTCGACGACGTAGCTGGCGGTCTTGCCGGTGAGGAAAGGGTTGGCCTGGATGACCGCCGAGCCGAGCACGGCGCTCAACTGCGCCGATCCCGGCGACGCCAGCACCTGATGGGCGCCTTCCATGCCGAGGAAATGGCAGAGATAGAGCCGGCCGGCGGTGATCTGGTGGCCGCGCGCCTTGAGATAAGCCTCGCCCTCGCGCGCCAGATTGCGCACCATCTCGCGCGAGATGGTGGCGTCGTAGCGCAGCGCCAAAAGGTCGGCGGTCGACAGCGAGCGCGCCAGTTCGGGACGGTAGGTGTTCATCATCCGGATCCAGGTCTTGGATATGAACTGGCCGGCGCCGGTTGCCGAAGACAGCGGGTTCTTCGCCCGCGCGCTGCCGCCCGATTCGACATGAACGATACGGTCGGTCAGCGTTTCGACGGCGGGATCGCTGGACGTGGCGGCGATGGTTGCGGTCACAGTGCCCAGAGGATCGATTGCCTCGCCGCTCTGATAGAGTTCGAAATGCAGATGCGGCCCGGTCGACAGTCCGGTGGTGCCGATATAGCCGATGATGTCGCCGGCCTTCACCTTGGTGCCGACGCCGCTGGCAATGGCGAATTTCGACATATGCGCATAGCGCGTCTCGCGGCCGCCGGCATGCGCGATCTTGACCACATTGCCGTAACCGCCGCCGTCGCCCTGGAAAATGATCTCGCCATCGAAGGCGGCGGCGATCGGCGTGCCCACAGGTGCTGCCCAGTCGACCCCCTTGTGGATGCGGACCACGCCCAGGATCGGATGCTTGCGCGGCCCGAAGGTCGAGGTCATGACGCCGCTGACCGGCGTCACCATGCCGTTGGCCACTGTCAGCGAGCGCACCTGATCGTCGCCCGAGACGCAGGAAAACTGGCCATCACTCTGCTGGAAGACGAAACAGTCGAGGTTCTTTTGTGTGCCTTGCACGCCGACATAGAGCACCCGTCCGTCGGTCTCGTTCTTGCCGCGCGGCGTTTGCGAATAGATCAGCACCAGGCGCTGGTCCTCGCTGGCAAAAGCGTCGAGATCCTGTCCGCGCGACAGATACATGATGGCTTCGCCGATGATGCCGCTCGGCACGTTGTTGCGCGCCGCCGTCGAATAGATCGCGTCGAGCAGGCGGTATTGCCGTTTCTGCGTGCCTTCGGTCTCGGCGCCCGAATAGTTGAACAGATCCTCGCGCACCCACGGGTCGACACCCGACACGAAAGCGCCGGCGGCGTTGCGTGTCAGCGTGCCGACAAAGACATTCTTGGCGTAGACCGAGACCTGCATCAGCGACATTGTCGTGGTCTCGCGCGTCGGCCTGAAGCCGCGCATCGCCACGACATAGCCGGGCTGCAAGCCGTCCTTGTCGAACAGCGCCTTCAGCGCCTCGCCGGCAAGCTTTGCGTCTTCGGCGGAAAAATGTGCATCGAGCGCAACGCTGTCCAGGCTGCGGTCGTTGAGGATTTTCACGAACGTATCCTCGGTCGCCTCGAAGCGCTGGTATTCTGAGGTGACGGTGGCGACGCTGGTGTTGTTTTCGACCGCCGTCTTCTGAAAGGCAGGCAGTGCCGCTTCGCCTTCATCGATGGTCTCGCCCCAGCCGGCTTCGGGATCATCAGCTGCCGCCGAGGCACCCAGAGCGGCCTGCGGATCAGGAGCTGGGCCGGGAGCCGCCGGAACCTCGTCCGCGCCGGGCGAGGGTTGAAGATCGTTCTGCAGATCATTCTGCGGATCGCTGGGTTCGGGCGGCGCAACCGCGGTCTTCCGCTGCGCCTGGAAGAAGGCGAAATCCTCCTGCGTCGACGGGATCGTCGTCATGAATTTTTCGCTGGCGCTGAGCATCACGTCGGACAGGACTTCGATCTCAGGAGAGATGCCGGCCTGGTCGAGCTCCGCCGGGCGCGGCATCGCGCGGCCCTTGGTTGCAGCGCCGGCCTCGGGCGCCAGCGTGATCCACATCGGGTCGCCGGCCAGATCGATGATGGCCGGCACATAGACCGATGCGTCGGCTGGCACGTCGTCCGAGCCTTCGACGGCGTGCAACTCCTCGTCCTCGTCGCCAAACGACCAGTAGTCGGCGGTGAGGTAGAAGCCTGTGGCGATCGCGGCAAGGACGACGACCCCTAGACCAACCGCCAGCCCGAGCCAGATCCTGCGTCTGCGCAGCGCGGCGCGCGCCTGCTTCTTTGCCTTGAAGCTGGTGTCGATGCTGTGCGTCACGGCGCGCGTCCGGTCAGGAAGAAGGTCCAGCGCACCTGTTCGAGCGTGTCGACTTCGAGAAATTTCGCGGCGATATGGCCGCGTTGCCAGCATTCAGTGATGCCGCGGATGGAGAACCGCCGCCGCTCGATGCACATCTCGGTGGAGCCGGCCAGGATGGCGTGGCCGAAGACATCCGTGGCGTAGATGTAGATGTAGCGGTTGGTCAGCTCCTCGCGGATGACGTTGACGCATTGATTGGCGCCGATGGTCCACCAGCCATCGGTCTGGTCGGCGTCGTCGACCTTCTGGCCGACGGCAAGATTGACGACGTCGAGCGTCTGGTTGCAGACGGTGAATTCGGCGCGCGCCTGTCCAGTGGAAAGAAGCGCCAGCAAGAGCGTCGCAAACGCGATCGCGGCGAGGTTTGCGCGCGCATTCAGGGCAATGGGATCACGGCGACGGCGTTCCATCGGCGTCCGTGCTACCCGCCGAGGCGGAAATATTTGGCGGTCGCCGAAAATGCCGAGGTCCTGGCGCCGATCTCGTCGAGGATCCTGGGCAACAGCACCGAGGCCGGCGTCGGCGTCGAGAAGTCCGCCGCCTTGATCTCGTCGGGACCGGTGATCACCATGATGATCTGCGGCAGCGCCTTGCCTACCGCCTTGTCGGCGGCGCCGAGCCCGATCGGGATCGAGAAGGTCGCCTTGTCGGCTTGTGCGACAACACGGTCGTCGAGGTTGAAGGCGATGCCCCTGTGGTCGATCAGAATCACGCTGGACACCAGCCCGCCATGCGTCACCAGCGTGCCGTCGATCGGCGAACCGTCCGGCACCGATGTCTGGTCGAGCACCAGCTGCGGTCTGTCGGCCGTGCTTGCCCCCATGAAACGCAGGAAGTCGGTGATCCCGCATTGCGTCGGCTGGATGAGGCGCACGCTGATGTCGGGCTCGACATGGAACTTGGCCTGGAATTCCCCAAGCAACTGTTCGAAGGGCGGCACCGACGTGCCGAAGCCTTCGATCGCGACACCCTTGTCGGTGGCCGATGTCACAGTCGCGTAAAAACAGTCACCACCATTGAAGGCGCGCACCCAGGTGACCCGCTCCGCGGCCGCTTCGGCCGGCGGCGGCACCTCCGGCTTGGGCACATTCATGGCAATGTCGGGCTCTGCCGGCTTGTCGGCCTGCTCAGCGCTGGCGATATCGGGCTGGCCTGGCTTGGGCGCCTGCGCAGTCGGTTCGGGTGCCTGCGCCTCGGGCGCTTGAGCGGTGGGTTCCGGCGTGGGTGCTAAGGGTTTGGGTGCCTCGGCCGTTGGTTCAGGTGTTTGCGTGGTCGGCTCTGTCGCCTTGGTCTCTACCGGCGGGCTGACGGGCTCGGGGTTCTTCGCGGCATCGGGCTCCGTCGGGTTGGAAGGCGGTTGAGACGCGACGGTCTTGTCGATTGGTTCGGCTGGCTGCGGGGCCGCAGTGCTCGACGCGACCGGCGGCGTCGGCTGCGGCGCGGCCGGCGCTTCGGCCTGATCTTCAGCCGGAGTTTCTGCGGGTTGCGGCTTTGGCTCTTCCACCGGCGCAGTGTCCGGAGCGGGCTTGTCCGCGACGATCGGCTTGGTCAGCTCGGGTTGGAGCGGCGGTGTCTTGCCGGTATCGATGGCGCGAGGCCGGTCTCCGAAACCCAGGATGCCCGATGCATAGAGTCCTCCCAGCGATGCCACGACAACCGCCGCCAGCGCCGCGATCGTCAGGCTTCGGCCTGTAGTAGCAGGCTTCGTCGGTGTGCTTGCTCGCCTGGGAATTTCAGCTGCCGGCTTCGGTTGCGACAGAAGCGCTGGCCGCACGTGCGGCACGAAGGATGGCTCTGCCGTGCCGCTTGCGGGGACCGCACTGAGCCCTTGTGTCTGCGAGTCCTCGACCTTCGAGACCGGCCCGGTGGTCTGCCCGGTTCGCGTCAGACCCGGCCGGGGCGCAAGCGAGGCTGGCGGCAAGGTGGCGTCGCTGTCATCGCGCGTCAACCGGGCGATTTCGGCCATGCTGGCCGGTCGATCACCCGGGTCAGGCTGCAGCATCGCTTCGACGATGTCCCTGAAATCGGCATCGATGCCGGAGAGATCAGGCACGGTCCGCCGTTTTTCGACGATCTCATATTGCGAGCCGCCCATGTCGATCGGCTTGCCGAGCAGCGCCGCCGCCAGCACCAGCCCCAGGCTGTAGATGTCGGACTGTTCGCTGACCTCGCCGCCATAGAGCCCGAGCTGCTCTGGGGAGACATAGTTATATTTTCCGGCGAACTTGCCGCCGATCAGCGTCTCGCCGCCGACCGTCGCCGATCGCGCAATGCCGAAATCGATGATCTTGGCGCGATCGACCCGGCCGCCAGGCAGGATGATGTTGTCGGGCGAAAGATCGCGGTGGATGGCGCCGGCCTGGTGCACTGCGCTCAAGCCCGATGCCAGCCGGTGGCACAGCTTGCGCACATCCTGCGTCGCCATCGCGCCGCCGCGCATGACGTCGTACAGCGACTGGCCGTCGACGAATTCCATCGCCAGATAGGGCCGCCCTATACCGGGATCTATGGTGAAGACGTGATAGCGCACGACAGCGTCATGCGACAAATGGTTGAGGATCGAGGCTTCCTTGCGAAACAGCGACAGGATCGTCTGGTCGCGGGCGAATTCCGGCAGCACGATCTTGATCGCGACATGATCGCCGGTCTGGATGTTGTGGCCGCGATAGACCTCGCCCATACCACCGGAGGCGATGCGTTCGTCGAGCTCGTAGATGCCGCTGAGCTGAGTGCCGACGCTGGTATCCGCCATATTGGGCAACAGCCGCGTCTTGTCGTCGGAGCTCATCGGTCGTGGCCTCCTGCTTGGGACAGACCGTTGCCTTTGTCTCTGATCTTGACCAGCACGATGGTGACGTTGTCGGTTCCGCCGCGCTCAAGCACCATTGCCAGGAGCTTTTCGCAGGCAGCCTGTGGCGCTGCAGACAGTGCTGCTGTCGCTATCTCCGCATCGCTGACATGCGCCGTCAGCCCGTCAGTGCTCAGGATGAAAATGTCACCCGCCAGCGTCTCGCCTTGCTGGAAGTCAATGGCGATCTCGTCGTTGACGCCGATGGCGCGCGTAATGACGTTGCGTCGGGGCCAGTTCTCCGCCTCGGCCGCACTGATCGCGCCGCTGTCCAGCAGCTCCTGAACCTCGGTGTGGTCGCGCGAAATCTGCGAGATCGCGCCATCGCGCACGAGATAGACGCGGCTGTCGCCCGACCACAGGCAGGCGAACCTGCCGTCCATGGCCAGAAGTGCTGCAACGGTGGAGCCGATGGTCACGCCGCGCGAGCGAGAAATCCGGCGGATCTCAGCGTGGGCCCGGCTTAGCCGGTCCTCGAAGCGCGCGCGCAGATCCGGCGCCGAGCTGGCGATGCCGATCGTTGCCAGATGCTCGACAATGCTCGCCGAGGCGACCTCTCCGGCTTCATGCCCGCCCATGCCGTCGGCCACGACCCAGAGACCGATCTGCGGCTCGACCAGATAGCTGTCTTCATTGTGGTCGCGCACGCAGCCCTTGTGGCTCACGCCGTAGCTCTCAAAGGCGGCACCGCTCACTTGCCTACCCTCCGCAACGCCTTGGCTGACGTAGCTGACCAGTCTGCCACAGCCCCATCCATTAGAGTATCGAAATCTAAGCCGCTGATGACGGACGGTGTGGTGCCGCCGCTGTCTCTTCGCGCCGCGATCGCCGATTCTGCCATGCAATTCCCCATCAGAAGGCTTTGGGACAGCTGAACGCGGAGAGCGCCGGCAGCGTGAATGGGTTGCCGTCCTCCCCGGTCTTGATCGTGTAGGCAACATCGCGCCCGCCGATGACGAAATGCGCTTCGAGACTGTCGCCATTGGCGGTGACCTGTCCCTTGTCCAGCAATCGTTTCAACGCCCAGGGTCCGTCGAACTTGATTGCGGACTCGCGTCCCGGCAGCTCTGGCGTCAGGCTGAGACTGGCCGAGCCGGTCTTGCCCGGCCACGGAATCAGGCCCGGCGTGTTGCCGGCCTGGGTGGCCTGCAGCACCTGGCCATCGATATTGAGCAACGCCATGTCGGCATCGCCATGCAGCGACAGCGGCGTGAAGGTGATGTTGATCGACGGCACCGGGCCACCAAGCGGAAAGAAGGCGGCGCGGATTTGTGCCGCAAGCTGGAAGTTCCTGAGCGTCGATTTCGCCAGATTGCGGCCGAACTTGGTGTCCTGTTTCCAGTCCCAGTCCTGGCCGCTCATGTCGACCAGCGACGCAAGGTTCTGCGCGAAGAACCGGTCGAGAACCCCGCCCGGAGAAAACAGCCTGGCAAAATCCGCCATGGCGACATCGTCGGTGCCGGCAGGGGCGAATGGAAAGCGCCCGGCAATCACCTCTTCACACGGACGGCCGACCGTCTCTTCCAGCATTTCATTGAGATGCGTGGTCGATGTTTCGGCGACAGTGCCCTCGAAATCATCCGCCGCCGCGCTCACCATCCTGGCCAGTGCCTTCGGCAGACGCGAGGCATTGGCGCGCAGCGTTGATATCTGAAGCTGCAGATTGGCGTTGGCCTGGTCCGTCTGCGCGGGGACATCAGCTGCCAGCCGCACGCTTTGATAGATTTCGCGAAAGTTCTGGGTCAGGGCATCGAGCGGGCGCTGGCCGGGTGCGCCGGCCACCAAAGCCTGAACGGACCGGAACTGGGCTTCGATGTTGGCGCCCGGATCCTGGCTCTGCGTGCTCACAAAGGCGGTCCCGGCCCGGCTTTGCGATTTGCGCGCGGCAAGCTCGATACCGATGCGGGCGAGGCCCTTGGCGCGCGCGGCGGCTTCCTGATCGCTGTCTTGAGACGCAGCCGGATTGCGCTCCTGCGTCAAAGCCGTTTCGCGCGCGATCGCCTCGAACAGCAGCATCAGCGGCGAGCTCGGCGAGCCGGCCGCGGACAGCGCCAGATATTGCGGTTTGTCGGCGGCCATCGCCTTGAACTTCAACCTGTCGAGAACCTCGTTCCACGCCGCCGCAAAACCCTTGCCGTAGCGATCGAGAAGCTGGGGGCCGAGCTTGAGTAACTCCTGGTCGAAGCCGCCTTGCTCTCCGCCGCTGCCGATCACCCATTGATCGTCGACCAGCGCCTGCGCCACCTTGGCGAGTTGCGCCAGATAGAAGTCGAAGCCGGCATGTGTGTAGAGACCGGGGACGCGAAGGCCGGCGAGATCGTTTCCGTCATTGCGCTCGAACAGCACCGGCGCTTCTGGGCCGGCTTGCTGCGACACCGAAAAATCGTCCAGCGCCGCCGCATAGGTGGCCGACTGGATGAGCGCGGTGGCCCGGTCGGCAAGGCTCATGCGGCCGAGCGAGCGCTGGGCGGATTCGACCAGCGAACGGTTGGGCTCGAACGAGGGATCCTGATCGTCGTCGAGTGCCAGCATGGCGCGCAGATGCTTCTCCAATTGCGCCCGCCCGTCGCGATTGTGGGCGCCGGGATAGCGGTTCTGCTCCCAGTCGCGCTTCAGCCAGGTGACGACCAGTTCGTCATCGACTTTCGGCGCCTTGCCGCCCAGCATCAGGTAGATCTTCAACGGCTCGTACAACGCCATCGGATCGGCCATCCTGGCCTCGATCGTGCGTTCGAGCTGGAACAGCAGGCGCGAGCGGAACATCCGCTCCAGCCCCTGCCGGTAGGCGGTCTCGGAGGCGGACAGGATACGCTCACGCTGGCTGAGGCCGAACGTCGCCTTGGCCGGCGTCGGCTGGTCTTTTGCGTCATAGCCGGCCGGCAGGCTGCGCAGCGCATCGAGCGCACCGATGACGGTTTCGAGGTCGGCGTCCGACACCGTCGTGCTTGCGAGCAGCGGGGCTGCCGTCTCGCGGTATTGACCGGCCGCCTGGCTGGTCGCGGCAATCAGCGATTTGTTGGTCGCAAAGCTCAGGCCGAGAACGCCAAGTCCGGCAGCCGCTATGGCCGCGATCGCCGCCAGGCCGGCATAGCGGGCGATGGTCGCCCGCCTGTCGGCTGCCCTGTCATAGGAGACCCAGCCGGACTCCGCGAAAATCACGCGGCTCAACAGATCGTGCAGGAAGAAGCTTTTGCCGGTGCCGGAAAGATGCGCCTGGGCGTTCTTGCCGAAACTGCGGCCGATGCTGCCGAGCAGTTGGTCGATCGGTGTGCCTTCCTGGGTGCCGGAGGAAAAATAGAGACCGCGCAAGGGCGCGTTCAGCTGCTTGCGCGTCGGCTCAAAGACGCCGTCGAGGAAATGCACGATCAGGCCTTTCAGCGCGCCGAGCTGCGCGGCGAAGCCGAAAATGGCGATACGGGCGACGGGATCGGTCTCCGCCTGCAGCCGCTCACTCATCTCTTCGCTCAGGCGTTTCACCAGCGCGTCGAATTCGGCCGGCGCCTCGCCAACCATGTTCAGGCCGCGCTCCGCGGTCTGGAAGGTTGCGCCCCACACTTTGCGCCGGCGTGCTTCGTCGAAACCGCCGAAAGTCTCCATGAATCCGGAGACCAGGTCCGCCTTGGTGAACAGCACATAGACCGGGAAGCGGACCTTCAGGACCGCGTGGATTTCCTGCAATCGGCTGCGGATCTCGGCGACACGGGCCGCCTGCTCGCCGTCCGCCATCAGGTCGGCGAGACTGATTGCCAGGATGACGCCATTGATCGGCTGCCGCGTCCGATGCCGCTTGAGCAGCGACAGGAAGGCGAGCCAGCTTTTGCTGTCTGCCCCAGCATGCGAATCCTGCGTCGTGTAGCGCCCGGCCGTGTCGATCAGCACCGCCTCGTCGGTGAACCACCAGTCGCAATTGCGCGTGCCGCCGACGCCTGCCACAGGCTGCGCCTGGCCCGACCCGGCAAGCGGAAAGTTCAGCCCGGAATTGACCAGTGCGGTGGTCTTGCCGGCGCCCGGCGGGCCGATGACGATGTACCAGGGCACGTCGTAGAGGAAATTGCGCTTGCCGCTCGACTGCCTGAGCGTCGCAACCGCCTCGCTCATGCGGGCTTCCAGCACCTTTGCATCGCTGCCGTCATCCTCGGCGGCGGCCATGGCGGCTTCCAGCGCCTTCTGTGCCTTGCGTCTTTGCCAGAGCCGGATCGCGTAGATGATCGCCACCGTACCGACGACGGCGCCGATGATCACCGTCCGCAGCCAGACCGGGTCCAGCGGCCGGGCGCCGGCAAAGCGGATCAACGGACCCGCGAACCAGACCGCCGCGGCAAAGCCGGCGAGCGCGAGCGTGCTGAAGATGCGCAGCAGCCAGCCGGTCACAATGTCTCCTCCCGCGGGATCATCACATCGACACGGCGGTTTTTGGCGCGGCCCTCCGGCGTTGCATTGTCGGCTATGGGCTCGTCCTCGCCCTTGCCCTCGACCTTTGTCCGCGACGGATCGCTGAAATGCGCCGCGATCATCTTTTCGACCGACTGGGCGCGGGCGACGGAGAGGTCGAAATTCGACTTGAAGGCGCTCGTCTTCTTCGGTTTGACGTTGTCGGTGTGGCCGACGATCCGGATCGGCCCGCGCTCGGCATTGAGAGCCGCCGCGATGCTGACGGCCACGGGTTCGAATTCTGGTTTGACGTCGGCTCGTCCGGACTGGAACAGCAGTGCGTTGCTGATTTCCACGACGATGAAATCGCCCTTGGTGCCGACGCTGACGCCGCCGGCTTCGATCTCCTTGCCCAGCGCGGCGCGGATGCGATCGACCTGCGCAATCGCCGCTGGTGCTGCGACGACTTTCACCTCCTCGGTCAGCGGCACGAAACCGGTGCGCTCGATGGTGACCGGCGTCACCGGATTGAGCGCAAGCAATTCGCGGGCGACGGCCTCGCCATCATTGGTGATAAGAATCCGCAGCGTGAAAAAGGCTGCCGTCAAAGCCGTCGCCGTCGCGGCGGCGATGGCCCACAGCGGAATTCGCCTGGAGCCTTGCGCTGACGTCAGCGACAGGCCTTGCCAGCGCGGCGAGATGTCGTCGTCACCGGGGACGCGGAAATAGGCCAGCGTCTCGTAGACGTCGCGGCGGACACGCTCCAGGCCCTCGCGCGCCTGGCCGCGATACTGGCCTTCGAAGCCAAGCGACAGGCAGACATGCATCAGTTCGATCAGATTGCGGTGAGGTTCCGGCGTCGCCAGCACCGTGTTCAGCGCCTGGAAGAAACCGGCGCCGGTAGGTTTGACCTGGAAGAAGCGTGACAGCATGGCGTGCTGTGCCCACATCTCCCTGCCGGAGCCGGGCAGGTTGGCGATGATATCGTCGGCGGTTTCGCAAAGCGCATAGCTGGCGATGCGCGCATCCTCCTCCGAGGTATCGGTCCTGGCGATCTTGCGGTCGAACTCCTCGATCAGGCCGGCGACATGCTCCGCCAGCGGCTCAGCCTGTCTTTCGACGGCCACCAGCCGCAGGTGCCCAAGCAGCATCAGCAAGGGCGCCGCGGCAGCAACGATCGGGTTGGCCGTTCCATAGTCGACGCCGTCGCTGGCGCCGAGCAACACATCCCATGGCGTTTTCTCTGCCGTCTCGGCCGAACCACGAAACGACGGATCGACGGACGCTGCGGCGAAAGGCACGCCTTGATAGATCACCGTCCCTGTTACGTCGGCCTGCGGTGGCGGCTGGCGGCCGGCGTTGGGATCGAAAACCGTCGATTCCGAGATGCGGGCAGGAGCGATCACGGTGCTGTCGGGCGCCGGCGCATCGCGGGCGAGAACCGTCTTTTGCTTGCGGCCGGGGTTGGCGCGGCTGGGGCGGATGACGGTTTTGCCGGCCGGATCGAAAGGATCGTCCTTCGAGCTCATCGCCGATCCCCGTCTCTACGCCCGCACGGCCAGGCGACGCATAGCGCTGCGCCCGCGCGAACGCGGACCGCAGGACGCTATCTCGCCGTGACATGACATGTGCCGCAGACCCCCGAGGTCGACCAACCGTACCCGCGTGCTCAATTGTCGTATGTGATCGTAGTCTCAGAAGGTTCCGATTGAAACCCGGCGCAATTTTGGTCGCCGGCCGGTCCCTGGATCGGCTTTACGGCAGGGAGGTCAGCTCTTGCCTGTCGGTTTCTGTTTGGCGGCCTTGGCATAGGCTTCGCTGAAATAGGTGAGGAATATGTCCAGGAGGCCGTTTTCGTGCGCTTCCTCCTTGGCCCGCCATGTCGCGACCAGCGCGTCCCAGGCGCGCGTCTTTTTCGAGCCAAAGGAAGACGGCGGCAGTTTTTTGGCAATCGCCTCGGGCGACAAATCGTCGAGCAGCCGCGCCAGCGCTGCCTGCATGGCGGCGAAGGTGGCAAACTCATGCGTCTTGAGGTCGTGGAAGGCGTCTTCGATGCTGTGCCTGGCATCGAGATAGCCGGCCCTGCGTCGCGCAAACATGATGTCGAGAATTTCGTCGGTCCCGGGCACGAACTTCAGCGGGTTGTTGTCGGCGGCGTTGATCATCGTGCGATCGCTGGTCTTGGCCAGGACTTTCGCCGCGGCGCGCGCCTTCAGCAGCAGCACCAGTTCGTCGACGACGATCCGCAATACGGCGCCGATCTCGCCTGCCACCTCATTCGGCTGGCGCAGCAGAAGCACTTCCGGCGGGATTCCGGCGCCGGCGGCAATCGCGCGCAGGATCTCGTCGGCTTGCTGTGGCCGGCTGGAGACCGAAGCCGGTGGCGCGGTCGGTGACCGTGGCACTGCGACATGGTCCGGAAAGGATCCGGCGACGGGCATCTGCCGTTGCGTCGAGCCATGGCCGCCGAAGGCTGCGTTGCCGTCATCGATCGAAACCGAGACGATATAGCGCCCGATCCGGAGCCGGTCGCCTTGCGCAAGCCGGTGCGGGCCGGCCAGGCGCTGGCTTGAGCCATTGACGAAGGTGCCGTTGCGCGAGACGTCGTAGAGAAAGAAAGCGCCGCCTTCATAGCGGACTTCGCAGTGCCGTCCGGAGATGAATTTGTCCGGATCGGGCAAGGTCCAGGCGCAGTTCTCGCGCCCGATCTCGAAGCCGCGGTCGCGCGATGCGTAACCGGGCGGCAGCCCGGCAGGCAGGACATCGACATTGCTGATCTGCAGACTGATGAACATGCAATATGGCCTGTCGACCGCTGGCTTCCCATTGATCCGATGCGCCGCAGTCTAGCAGCTTGCGGGCACAGGGGGAGAGCGGCGTTTCACACTGGCGAAAGCGGCGCAAACAGGACCTGCCAGCTGCTCGTCCCCTTTGGTCTGCCACGGAACATGTGGTAGGCTCAACACGGCCTGGGTTGGCAAATTGCGAAAAGTCCCTGAACGTGAGGTCGTTAACACAAGAAGGGCTTCGAACCTGCCACACTAGCGTCCAGGAGGGGCACGACCCATGCCGAGTGAACAACGCGCCGCACTTGTGCAGACGCCGGTCGGCGCCGAGCTGTTGACCTTCACGCATCTCGTCGGCCGCGACGAGATCAGCCGCTGTCTTGCCTACACCGTGGGATTTGTCAGCACCAATGCGGATATCGATCCGCTGAAGATGCTGGGCGGCGTCGTCTCGATCGAAGGCGAGTCCGACCCCAAGCGCTGGTTCAGCGGCCTCATCGCCGAGTTTCGCCTCACCCGCATCGAGGATCGGATGGCATATTACGAGGCGGCCGTCAGGCCGTGGCTATGGTTCCTCGGCAACACCACCGACTGCCGCATTTTCCAGGACAAGACCGCCGTCGAGATCGTCGAGGAGATATTCTCCAAATATGGCGGCATCGCCAAGTTCGAAAAGCGCCTGCAGGGATCCTATCCGCCGCGCGAATATTGCGTGCAGTATGACGAGAGCGACCTCGATTTCGTGCAGCGGCTGCTCGAGCACGAAGGCATAATGTACTTCTTCGAGCACGCCGAGGGCGAGCACAAACTGATCCTGGCCGACGCCATGAGCAAGCTGAAGCCCGCGCCTGGCTATGAGACCGTGCTCTATCAGTTCGAAGGACAGGGCTCGCGCCGCGACGTCGAATACATCACCGAGTGGATCCCAGGCAGTGCGGTGCGCCCGGGCGCCTATGCCCACACCGACTACGATTTCGAGAAGCCTGCCGCCGACCTGATGGCAAAGTCGGCGCAGCCCTTCGGCCACAAGCAGGCTGCCGGCGAGAACTATCGCCACCCCGGCGCGCATCTGGAGGTCGGCCGCGGTGACAGCCTGGCCGCGATCAGGCGCGAGGAAATCCAGGCGCCGCACATGCGCATTGCCGCCGTCGGCACCGTGCGCGGCCTGTTCTCCGGCTGCACCTTCAAGCTCGACGGCTTTCCACGCAAAGACCAGAACAAGGAGTATCTGGTCGTCAGCGCCGAATACCGGCTGTTCGATCCGGGCTACCGCGCCGGCGTCGACACCGACGGCGAGAATTTCAAGGTCGTGCTTGGCGTGGCGCCGACTTCAGTGCCTTATCGGCCGCCAAGGATCACGGCGCGGCCGATCATGCGCGGGCCGCAAACGGCGACGGTCGTAGGTCCGTCCGGCGAGGAGATATTCACCGACAAATATGCCAGGGTGAAGGTCCAGTTCCACTGGGACCGCCTCGGCAAGAAGGACCAGAAGAGCTCTTGCTTCGTGCGCGTGTCGCAGACCTGGGCCGGCAGCGGCTGGGGCTTCATCCAGATTCCGCGCATCGGCCAGGAAGTGATCGTCGATTTCATCGAAGGCAATCCCGACCTGCCGATCATCACCGGCAGGGTCTACAACGCCTCGCAGATGCCGCCCTACGGGCTGCCCGGCAACGCCACGCAGTCGGGCTGGAAATCCAACTCGTCGAAGGGCGGCGGCGGCTACAACGAACTGATGTTCGAGGACAAGGCCGGCTCCGAACTGGTCAATTTCCAGGCGCAGAAGGACCACCACCTTCTGATCAAGCACGACCGCAACAAGACGGTGCAGCACGACCAGTCCGACCGCATCGACCACGACGCCAAGCACTCCGTCGGCCACAACCTCGACGAGGACGTCGGCAACAACAAGACGGTCAAGGTCGGCGTCGACCAGACGACCGATATCGGCAACAACGATACCGAGACGGTCGGCACGAACCGCTCGCTGACGGTGGGATCGAACGAGACGATAGGCATCGGCGCGAATTCGACCGAAACGATCGGCGCCAACCACACGCAGACCGTGGCGATCGTGCAGACGATCACTGTGGGCGCGGCGCGCGTCGACACCGTCGGGGCTGCTGAAACCAGGACCGTAGGCGCGGTGCAGTCCAACACCATCGGCGCCTCGCGCTCGGTCACGGTCGGCGCGGCGCAGAGCCACGACATAGGGGCGGCCGACAGCTGGAACATTGCGGCTGCGCAAACAGTGAATGTTGGCGCGGATCAGAGCTTCACTGTCGGCGGCGCTCAGGCATCGCAGATCGGCAAAGCCAGATCGGCAAAAATTGGCGCCGATGACGCAACCGAGATCGACGGAGGGCACATGCTCAAGGTCGGTAAAGGCAGCGGCATCGACGTCACGGAAGACAGCTCGATCAAGGTTGGCAAGAACCTGGTGATCGAGGCGGGTGACTCGATCACGCTCAAATGCGGTTCGGCCTCGATCATCATGAAAAAGGATGGCACCATCGTTGCCGACGGCAAGGATATTTCGCTGCTGGGCAGCGGCAAGATCACCGTCAAGGCCGACGGCGACGTGGTCGTCAAGGGAAGCACGATCAACAACAATTGAGGACGTCATCATGGAAGTGCTGGAGCGTATCGATGGCGTCGTGATCGGCCTGCTGATCGGTTTCGAAGGCGGGGCGCCACTGGTCGTTTTCGTCGGCAATCCGCGCGAGACCGCGATTGCGGCGCGCAGCCTCACGGAACTGGACGCCTCAGCCATCGGGTCCGAACTGGCCCTGCTCTTTGAGGGGGGCGACCCGATGCGGCCACTGGTGGTCGGTCGCATCGTCGATCCCGCACCCCCCGGCCGAAGCCTCGAAGTCGTCCGTGACGGCGAGCACGTCATCATCAACGGTGACGAGCGTATAGAACTGCGCTGCGGTCTGGCATCGATCATTCTGGAGAAGAATGGCCGCGTCACCATTCGTGGCACCCAGTTGACCAGCCAGGCCAGCGGCACCAACCGCATTCGCGGCGGGGCCGTGCATCTCAACTAAGGGGTGCCGATGCACCGGATCGCGACCATCCCGGCCATTGTGAACCAGCATGCCGAGGACGCGGCATTTCTCTGGCTGCGTCGCCGTCAGGAGATCGATGGTCCGATCCTGGACGAGACCGATATAGGGCGCATCGACCAGCGTCTCGAAGCCAACCTGGAAGGACTGATGGCAGCCGGCAGTGCCGGCTGGGCTGCTGCCCGGTCACTCTTCGCGGACTACGCTAAACCTGGTGAACTCTTTGTGCTCGGCACCCTGGCGATGCGTTGGAGCGATGCCAAATTGGTGACCTCAGTGATCGACGCCGGTGCAAGCCTTGGTGAAACCGGCACGTCAAGCCTGTCTGGTGCCATCGCACGCACGCCGCGCGAAAGCCTACGGCCGTTCGTGGCGCAATGGCTGGACACGCGCGACGCGCGGCTACGTTGCCTTGGGCTGTCTGCGCTCTGGCATCACCGGGTCGATCCGGGCGAGCGCCTGCATGATCTGGCCAGCCATTCCGATGCGAACGTGCGCTGGCGTGCCGTCCGGCTAGCTGGTGCGCTCAAGCGGCGCGACCTGCTCCCTGCAGTCCTGGCCGGCCTTGATAGCCAGACGACGAAAGAACGCCTTGCAGCAGCCTTCGCCGCCTGCCTGCTTGGCGAGGCTCGATCCGCACATCCGGTGATCGACAAGATCCTGCTGACGGAGACGGACCTTGCGGGGACGGCAATCGAGTTGCGCCTGCTGACGACGCCGCCGAAGGCCGGCAAGGCCTGGCTACGATCGCGTCTCGAACAGCCCATCTCGCGCATCGCGGCCACGGCATCGGTCGGCCTGTTCGGCGATCGTGGGGTGGTGCCGTGGCTGATCGAGAAGATGCGCGATCCGGAACTGGCATCGGCGGCGGGGTCCGCGCTTCGCGATCTCTTCGAGGTGGATTTTGGCGAGACCGGTATTTTCGTTGCCGATCCTGCTGTTCTTGGCAAGGAGTTTGCCCATCTCGACGACAGCTCGCTGCCGGCGGCCGATCGCGTTGCAGCATGGTGGGATGAAGGGCGGGGCGGACGCGATCACCGTCCGTTCAGGTCCATGCGACGGATACGGCTAGACGCCCTGCGCGCGGCAATCGCTACACCAGACGTGCAGCTGGCCGATTGGCGCAGCACACGCCGATTTCCCGCCTGGCTCTGAATTCCAAAGGACCGACCCAAAGCAGGGCTCGGTCGACTTGAGCGTCCGCAACGCTATCGCCGGCTCATGCCGGCCATCACCGCTGCCGCCCGCAAGCCGTTCTCGGATGCAAGTTCACAGGCAACCGTGGGGCCTGGGGCATAATCGTTGAGAAAACTGTCGGCGGCCAGCATCAGCGCGAGTGCCCCCCCGGCGGCTCCGATGTCGCCGATCGTCATGGCCGGATAGGCGGTAGGCAGCCTTTCGCGGCGGGTGCGATAGAAGCGGGGCCGTGCAATCAGTTGCTCCAGGCCGCTATAGCGCTCGCCATTGCTGTTGCTGATGACGAAATCGATGTCGGGCTCGGAGCGACCAGATCCCGTCACCGCATCGCGCAGGGCGCCGAGAAAGGCACGGCCCTGGCTGTAGCGTTCCGACAGCACACTGTCTTTTTCCCGGGCGATGCCAATGCCGTGGATGGCGGCATGGACACGCGCCTTTCCTTCCAAGCTGCGGGTCAGCCGGACAAAGGCCGCCGCCTCGCCCGGAACAAGGCCCTGTGCGTTGTCTTCGCCCTTCAGCCGTCCAGCCTGTCCCAGTCGCGCCAGATCCGTATCGTTGACGAGACTGTCGACGCCACCGAGCAGAACTTGCTCGACACCTTGCTGTTCCATGATTTCCAAGGCGTGTTCAAGCAGGCCAATGCTTGCGGCCGCGCCGCCGTCGGTTGCGCGCGAAGCGGCATGAAAGCGCTGCCCAGTGGCCTTGATGACCGCAGCGAGGAACTCAGATGGCGCAATATCCTGATAGGCCGGGTGTTTACGAAAGCTTTCGGGTGGGGTGAGCAGGATAGCGGTCGCTTCCGAGGTGCGTGTCCCCGTGAGGAGCGCTTCGTTTGCGGCACGTGAGGCCAAGTTGATCAGCCACGCGCCCTCGGTTCGTCGTAGTTGATGATGCGTGGGAATGCGCGCGACGATCTGAACAGCGCCGAAAGGTTCGGCCAGGGTCATTTCCTCGAAAGCCGAAAGGCTTGCCCTGATGGCGGCCAGTGTCTGCCTGGCATTGAGCCCGGCAGCGGTCACCGCGCCACCGCCCACGACATAGAGTGGCCGTTTCATGGCTGCCAAACCGGCTGGCCGCGCAGCGTGCCATCACCGCCGAGCGGATTCAGATAGGCTTTGCGCTTGCGCACTGCGCTGAGGAGAACCGGCGAGACATGACCGAAAACGATCTCGCGCAGGGCAGGGGCGTTGCGCTTCGTGACAAGGGAAAGGCGTGCTTTCAGAGATACGCGCCACAGATCAGGCTCGATGATCACGGTATCGGCGTGGAAAACGTGTTCCTCGACGCGGTCGTCATACACCAATCGTATCGGCGCCACGATGCGAGGCAGCCGGAAATCCCACCGTCCGGTAGCGGTGAGGCCAACCAGCGAAACGGTCTCGCGGCCGCTAAATTGCGGCAAGTGCTGGTCGGGCGCGGTACAGAGATTGTATCGCGGGTCGAAATCCACCGGCGGCAAGGGCCATTGCGTGTCGATCCATGCCTGGTCGTAGGTTCCGGCATAGCCGATGCGTGGCTGCCAGCCGCGACCCAGCGCGCCAAATCCGGCAGGCTTAGGCCGATCGGAAGGGCTGAGGAAAGGTTCTCCCGGATAGGTGACATTGGGCGCCTGCGTCTTGACCGCCGGATCGGCCGACCGGGCATGATGAAAACCGACACCGACCGGATTGCGCAGTTCCATCTTCCCATCCGGCGTGGTGCCACCATAGGCGCGTTCGTAAACGATCGGCATGGCTCTGAACGGATGCGGAGCGCTGTAGCTGCCGGCGTCGTAGATGCGGTCCCCGACAACATTCAGCACTTTGCGAACGCTGCCGATACTTAAGCCCACTTGCATTTCGCGGACCGGCTTGCCATTCGGCGCATGCGCTGTGCCGTTCAGGATCACTTCGGCAGCAGGTTTCGCCGGCACGATATCAGCCTCGTAGCGGTTGGAAGAGAGAGCGGGATCGCCGAAAGGCACATCGCCAAGCGTCACAGGCAGCTGCTCATCCGCGGGCTTCAGTTCGGCATTTTGACCGGGCGCTTCGAAGCTCGCGGAAAACATTGCCAGCAACACTTCCTGGCCCTCCGCATTCAACTGCACGTGGGTGGCGGCGGCGAAAGGTGTACGGTTCTCCAGCCAGACGTCAAAGGCCATGGTTCAACACCACTCACCTTTCTCATCGATCCCGATCGGCCAGTAGGGCATGCACGCGATCAACCTGACGAGATCGGTTTCGCCCGCCTCGATCAGCCATTTGAGCAGCAGTTTCTCGGGCGCAACCGCCTGGGTGGCTTTGACCGACTTGTTTACGCGATCGCATTCCATCCAATAGCCCCGAACGGCCCAGACCACGTGAGGGTTGGATGCAGGCCCGGCGAGGCGATCATCGAAAGCTTCGGCAATCGCTTTCTTCTGGCTGAGGCCAAGGTCCTTCTGGGTCTCGATCGTATCTTCCCACCAGGCTTCCGCGATATCGTAGGCCAGCTTCAGATCGTTGACGTAGTCGGCAAACACTTGCCTGTGTTCCGGCGAAGCCTGTTCCAAAGAGATGTCGGCGAAGGACTGGCCACGCACGTCACCCGGCTGCGCCAGCAGCCTCTCTATACCGTCCTCGGTGTTGTACAGAGTGATCAGTGCCATGTCACACAGGGTCCTCATCCGGGGTCAGACCGACCGGCACGTAGCAGATGCCGTCGACAAGCTCGTAAATATCGGGCGCCAGCTCTTCTATGTCGTAGATCAACATCTCGGCGTGGTCGCCAATGTCGGCCCCCTCGTCGTCGTCATCGTCGTCGTCCTCGCCCCACATCTCCTCGGTAATATCGTCATTGTCGTCCTCATCGTCCTCCTCCTCATCCAGGATCGCCTCATCGTTCAGCGCCTCGATTTCGAAGTAGTATTTTCGGAAGACGGCAAGCGTGCGCGGATGGCCTGAAATGCCGGTTGGCCATCTGGTGAGCATGGTTTGCTCGCCCTTCAGGGCACACATACGTTTCCACCAGGCGCGAAGTTCGGGTGCGATGGCGCGCAACTCTGCCACGTAGCGGGTCTGAACGTCGTCGAGTGCAGCCATTTGGTTGTCCCTCTATGCGAAGTGCGATGCGTTCATGCGCTTGGAAAACGCCCTCGCTTTTGAACCCTGGCTTCGCTGGTGGCTGGTGCAGTGCGGCTTGACGGTTTCCGGTTTCGAGAAGTGCTTCTTGAACGCCGCCGCGCCCATGTGGCACCCGCCCATTTTCCAGGCGACCACCAGCGGCGGCTGGTGGTCGTGGATCATATAGTGCCCCTTGGTTTTCTGCTTGTTGATTTTGGCCTCGAGCCTGGCAATCCTGGTCTGCAGCTTCGCGCCGTTTGCCAGCCGCTTTTTCATGTTCGCCAGGTCGCGCTGGCATTCCCAGCAGACCTTGCCGTTTACCTTCTTGGCCTGTTTCGACTTCCGGCTCGGGCGATGCTTGCGGCCATTGTATTTGCGCGCGCATTTCCTCAAGCGGTCCCCCTTTGGGAGACTCTTGAAGAAATTCACCAACGCCGAACTGTCGATGCAGTTGGGCGGGTCGCTCATCTCGTTCTGGCCCATGGGATCGCCATGCCGGTCGACGCCCTTGCCCTCCACCTTCACGGTGAACGACCAAAGCTTGAACGCGCCCTTGCCCTTGATCTTGTGGGTTACGACTCCCGCGCCAAGACCTTGTGTGGCCGGCTCGTCGCCGGTGCTGGTGGCAACTTCCGAAGAGCTCTCCAGCGCGGTCGGATTGCCCTGGATCTTGACGCTCTTGCTGCCCTTGGTGAGATCGCTCGCCGACAGCATGTTGACATACGGAACCGGCACCGGGACGCCGGGTGGAGTAGGCGGCGACAGGCACACGTCGCCAGGCGCGATGCCCTTCCCATTGCTACCCTGGTGGAAGAAGCCCATGCCGTCGGCATAAACGCTGTTGCCCATGGTCAGCGTACCCCGACTTCAGTCCGTGCCGCGCGCATGGCCGGCAGGGCATTGGCCGCAAGATCATGGATGTCGGCGAATCTGAACTCCCTTACCTCCCAATCGTCGCTCCAGAACGCGATCCTCTGCATGTCTTCACCTGCTAAAGGCGCCTCCACTTCCTGAAGATAATCAGCCAGCCGCGATTGGGAGGAATGCTCCTCCACACAGCGTTGCAGCAGTTCAGCCACCGTATCGAACCAGGGATCGGCCGGCTCAGGCGGCGGGCCTAGCCGCACGACGGCAAAGGGGTAACGCCGCCCGACGCGATCCTCGCTCATGCGCCAGACACCGGCGCAGGGCTGGTCGCCGAAAATGCCGGCCTGGACGATGAAGCGCCACACGCGTGGATCAAGTTCTCCCTCATCCGGCCTCTCGCGCAGCTCCATCGACATCCAGCGGTCCCAGCGGTCGATGAAAGTCCGCGGCAGGTTTGCGGCGACGAAATCTCCGGTCGCCGGGATCTTGCCGAAAAAGCCGGTGTTCATATCTGCGGCGGACATGAGAATTTCTTGAACATCTGGAGGTTGTAGGGGTTCTCGACACTCGCCGCCTTGAGCTTGAAGTCGGCGTACATGCCTTTCGTTCCCAGCCGCAGGCTGTAGACATCGGACAGCGAGGTGCCGGTAAAGCGGCCGCCGCGCAGCATCCTCAGCCACGCCCAGCTGCCGGTCTCGTTGAGCATGATCTCGGGCGAGCCGTCGATCGGCTGGAAGGCGAGCGAGATGACGCCGGTTCCGTCCTTGCCGGGCCAGGTCATCGGCTGCGGCCGCGTCGCATTGTTGAAGTAGACCAGGCTCTGGCCGTCGAGATTGAGGGTGACGCGGGTGACGTTGGGCGACAGGTCCGTCGGCTCCAGCGTGAAGGCCATCACTGGACCTTGACCACCCGGGAAGAGATCGTCGCGAATGCGCCGCGCCTGCTCGAAGGCGGCAAGCGCGGACGGGTCGAGGCCGAAATCGGCGCGCCATTTCCACGGCTGCGCCGAGGTGTCGACATAGCTGATCAGATGGTCGTTGATGAAGGCGTCGATCATACCCGCCGGCCCGAACAGGCGGGCGAAGTCGCGCACGTTGACGTCGACGGCGCTGTCGGGGCTGAACGGATAGCGGTCGTTGAGCGCAGCCTGGCAGAAGGGCAGGATGTCGGCACGCCATATTGCGTTGAGCTCGGAGGCCACGGCTTTCTGCGTCAGCCCGCTGGTGTCGCCGGCAATGCCGCTCAGCCAGGTGTTGACCGGATCGGGCAGGATCTGCGCCTGCCTGGCGACGGCGCCGGTCAGCTCGGCAAGGCCGCCCTGTTTCTTGATCGCATCCTGCGGGTCGGGATTGGCGGTGACCGTCTGCAGCACGTTGGACAGCGCCGTCAGCGCCACCACCGCGGCGTCAAGCGCCGGCGGCTGGCCGTCGACCTCGGCAATCGTGCTCTTGAGCGGCTTGAAGTGCTCGGCCACCAGCGTGCCGGTCAGGTCGACCTCGCTGGCCGAGCCGGCTCGCGGCAACAGCTTGGCGCCTGTCTTGACGATCTTGCCCAGCTTGCCGAGTTTGCCCAGCAGTTTGGAGCCGCCCTTCGCCGCCGCCTTGTCGTCGGTCGCCGGCGCCTCGTCAGAGCGGGTAAGGTCGACCTCCTGGACGACGGCCGTCAACAGCCGCTTCAGCGCGGAATCGGCGCTGGAAAGGTCCTTCAGATTCTCGCTGGCAATGTTGAGGTCGCTCAGCGGCGCCAGCCGCATGTCACGCAGGAAACTGTCCCACTGCGCGATGTAGTCGTCATAGTAGAGCTTCAGAATGTCTTCCGACAGCGCCGACACGGACGTTTCGGAATTCTCCGAGCAGCCGCCGGCAAATACGGCGCGGTCGAGTGCTGCCTGGGCGGCGACGTCCTCGACCCGGTCGAGGATCGCATCGTGGAAACCGTCATAGGTAAAGGCGCCTGATATGCCGACACGCAGCGTCTTGTCGGAGCGTCGCGAAAACACCTTGGCGCCGTTCGGGCCGGCGAAATTGGCGGGGATCCATTCCTTCAATCCGGCCACCGCCGGGTCGGCCAGCAACTGCTTGTAGGCACGCGCCGGCAGCGAGATCGTGCACACCGTCTTCAACGCTTCGGCGACCAGCGCCTGGTCGGGCGCTATGTAGCTGTCGTCGACCGCCATGCGGCGGATCGCGGCCAGCTGGTGTTCTTCCGCATCGGCGGTCGGGAAGGGTGCGGCCGGTGCGAATTCGGGCAGGTCGTTCACCCACCAATTCTGCACGAAATCCGAATCCATCTGCGACAGGCCGGTCATCATGCGGTAGGTCTTGAGCGCGCCCAGCATGAAATCCGGATCGCGGATCTGCCGCCACATCGTCGCTTCCAGCAGCGCCACCATGCGCGGCTCGAGCACGTTGCGCAAAGCGTGGTCGTAGGTGTCGGCCTGCGCCCGCATCAGTTCGGCGGAAGCTGATGGCCCGAGCAGATCCTGCACCTTGTCGGGCGGCGCAGTCCTGGCATTGGCGACCTCATCCATGGCGTTGAGGGCAACGTCCATCGCCGGCTGCTGCACCGAGGCGGGCGTCGCGGCGGCCGACGTCAGCGGCGCTTGCAGCGCCTCGAACTGACCGGCCTGCGCGGCGATGGCGTTGCGGTTGTCGTAGTAGGACCAGGCGAACAGCGAACCGGCCAGGATAGCGGCGGCCGCGCAGGCAGCGGCGGCGCCGCGCCAGATCCAGCTGCGGCGGCGCTGCGCCAGCGGATCGAACGTGCCGAGCCCGGCCTCCTTGAAGATCACTTCGGTCAAAAGGTTCTTGAGGAAGAAACTGCGCTTCTCAAAACGCTGCGCCGGCATCGAACGCCGCGCCGGCAGGCCGAAGGAAGAGGCGAGTGCGGCGGTGAGCCGGTCGATCGGCGCGCCTTCCTGGGTCGCCGAGGTCAGATAGACGCCGCGCAGCCAGGCGGCTTCCTCGTAGCGGCTCTCGCCGAACATCGCCTCGACCAGCACCTGGATCGGCTCGGACAGGCTTTGCAGCTGGGCGGGAAAGCGGAAGATCTCCGCCCGCTCGGCGAGTTTGTCTTCGTCTTCCAGCCGCGGCACCAGCCGCTTTTCGAGCTCCCTCGAAAGCGTCGAGATTTCGCCCGCGATCGTCTTGGCGTCTACGCGCGCGTCGAGAGGGAAGGTCGTGCCCCAAACCTGTTCGCGCGCCTGCGTCGACAGGCCGCCGAAGAAAGCCTCGAAGCCTCTGATAAGATCGGCCTTGGTCAGCATGAGATAGACCGGCAGCCGGATTTCCAGCCGCTCCTCGAGCTCCGCCAGTCGCCTGCGAATCTTGCGGCCATGCGCCTTGACGGCTTCGTCTCCGTCCGAAAGCGCATCGATCCCAAGCGCGACGATAACGCCGTTCAGCGCGCGGCGGCCGCGGTGCTTCTTCAACAGGTCGAGGAAGCCCAGCCATTCAGCGGCGTCGACGTCGGGCTGGCTTTCTTGCTGCACATAGCGGCCGGCAGTGTCGATCATCACCGCGTTTTCGGAGAAGAACCAGTCGCAGTTGCGGGTGCCGCCGATCCCTTGCAGATCGTCGGTCAGGTCGATCGGAAAGTTGAGGCCGGACTGGCGCAAGGCCGTCGTCTTGCCGGTCGCCGGCGGGCCGACGATCACATACCACGGCATCTCGCGCAGGAATTTGCGGCCACCGAGCTTGCGCCGCTTCAGCTCGACCATGACGTCCTGGAATTTGGCGCCGACCGCGGCGACGTTCTCCTCACCGGGGCTGAGCCGCTTTTCTTCGACGGGTGCGGCAATCTCGGCGACGAACATGCGGTTGGCGCGGATCGCCCGGCGCTGCGCGACGATCAGCCAGATCAGCCAGAAGATCACCAGAAGCGCGATGATGACGATGCGCACCGTTTCCGTTGCCATCGGCACATAGTCGCCGACCCGCACGATCGGGCCGAATACCCAGATGATCAGCGACAGCAGCGCCAGCCCGATCAGCGTCCACAGGAAACGCGATGTCAGGACCGCCCAGAGGAAGCGCAGGATGAACATGTCACAGCCTCTTTTCGACCAGCACTTCGACGCGGCGGTTCAAGGCCCGCCCCTCGCGTGTGCCGTCGTCGGCGACAGGATCGGTCGCGGCGCGGCCTTCGGAGCGCACGCGATCCTTCGGCACGCCGTTCTGGATCAGTATGTCGGCAATCTCGGCGGCACGCGCCTCCGACAGCCGCTGGTTGGTCGACAGCGGATTGGTCTTCTGTAGCGGAATACCATCCGTGTGGCCGACCACGGTGATATCGCCGATCAGCTCCTGGTTTTCGAGGATCACCTTGGCGACCGAAGCTATGAGCGGATCGAAACCGTCGGTCAGCTGCGCGCGCGACGACTGGAAGAGTTCGGGGTTGGAGGCCTGGATGACCAGCCGCGCCAGCGAGACACTCTCGGTGCCGCTCAGCGCTTTCTTGAGCTCGTCCGGTGCCGCTGCCTGGAACTCCGGCAGCAGCGCGAAATCCACGGCCACCGGCGGCGGCGCGTCGACCTTCGGCGAGGCGCGGGTGACATCGGCGCGTGTCGGCGGCGGCAGTGCGCGCACCAGCGCCGAAAGCTCGACCGCCTGGCTGCTCAGGCCCATCGACAGGCCGACATGGATGGCTGTCGCGATCACTGCTGCGGCCGCCGCCATCACCCAGATCGGCACGATGAAGCGCTGCGGTTCGTCGGATGCGATCACGCCCTTCCAGTTGGGCGACAACGGTGCGCCTTCGGCGTCGTTGTCGCGCAGGAAACGCGCCGCCGCTACGCGGACGGCATTGAGCGAACGGTCGCCGGAGCGGCCGGGCACGCGGTATTTGCCGCGAAAGCCCAGCGCCATGCAGTGATATTGCAGCTCCAGCATTTCGCGGTCGCGGTTGGGATGGCGCTCGAGGTCTTCGAGGCGGGCGAAGAATTGCGCGCCTGCGTCGACGTCACCGCGCAGCATCACCACCAGCGGCTGGCGCGGCCAGGCGCTGGCGCCGCCCCAAGGCGTGTTCAACGCGAGGTCATCGAGCAGCGCCGCCACCAGCCAGGCGGCCTGGTCGGCGCGCTCGAGCGACGAGCCTTGCGCCATGGTGGCATCGCGGCAGCGCACGAGTTCATCGAGCAGCCTCGTGCGCAGCGCTTCCGGATTCTCCGGCGGCAGCGCGTTTTCCAGTTCGGGCGCAAATTCCAGCAAGGGTGAGAACGCGTTGACGAGAACGTTCGGATGCGCGCGCGAGGAACGCCTGGCTGTGACGCCCGATGCCGGCAGGGGCATGGCGCGCGGCGTCGGCGCTCCGCTCAGACGGATGCGCGTGCGCTCCCGATCCTCGGACAGTCCGAATGGATCGTCCCTGCTCATCATCTCACCTGTTGACCGAGTAGCAGTCGACCTGCGGTTCGCTGGGCAGCACGCCCGAAACGCCGATCACAAAGCCGGGCGCTTCGAGAAGCGAGGCCCAGTGCTCGCTTTTCTGGTCGAGTTCGAGGCACAGCCGGTCGCCGTCATAGGGAATTTCGCGCGGCTGCGAATGCAATGGCTTCAGCGGAATGCCGGGCAGGCGCGATTTCCACAGCCCTTCGAATTCGCTCGCCGAGCCGACCGTCGCCTGGTTGACGAAAATCTTGCGCAAGGCATCCTCCGACAGTTCGGAGCCGATCCGAACCACGATCCGGCTCGCCACCAGAAGCTTCGGGTTGTCGATGCGGATCTTCCACACATTGGTGGCATGCCGCATGACCGGCAGCGCGCGCGATTTCGGCTCGATGTAGCGCAGGCTGAGGATCAGCGAACGCAACGCGTCGGCCAGCGCCGAATAGGCCGGGCCCGGCGCCATGTGGTCGTAAACAGGCAGTTCGCCGAGCCGCCGCGCGCTCGAGCCGTAAGTCGCCATCGAGCCGGCGAGGCCGGCCAGCTCCATATAGACCTCGGCCGGATGGAACACGTCCTGCGCCAGCATGTGCGCCAGCCGCGGCCGCGCGGCGTTGACCAGATTGAGGATCAAAAGATCCTCGACGCTGCGCCCGGGGCCACCCAGCACCATCTTGCCATGCGCCTCGGCGATCTGGTCGAGGCCGGTGACCACCTCCTGCAGCAGGCGGCTGTACCAGGAGGCCGCGCCGATGACCAAGGTCGGCGGCAGGAAGGTGTCGTCGAGCGCCACCCCGCCATCGGCGCGCACGCCCTTGAGTTCGGCCACCGGCAGCGCGGTGTAGCCTCCGACCGCTGTACCCGGCGCCAGCAACTGCGCCTGCGGTCGTGCAATCTCGATTTCTTCGGGGTCGGAGCCGCCATGCACGGCGTCGCGCACCGACACGATCCGTCCGCGATAGCGCGCGCCAGACGGCTCGGCGTGCGCCGGGTCGAAGCCGACGCCGCCGGGTGGTTCGAGCGGCAGCGCGATCAGCACCGGTCCTGCGCCCATCTCCGGCGTCACCGCCAGCGGCCGCGGCGCATCCATCGTCTCGGGGATCGAGAACGGCGTCCCGTCGGGAAAGATGCCGCGCGCCGAAAGCACCGAAATCTGGCCGGCATCGAGCAGTGCCTGGTCGAGCGTCAGCGTTCGAAAGCCGAACGTGTGCAGATGCCCGGCCTGCAAGGCGCCGCGCACCGTCGCCTCGAAGAAGCGGTCCTGTTGCTGGAAATGCTGGGTGCGCAGGAAAAGCCCCTCCGACCACAGCACCCTGTTTGCATCGCTCATGCCGGCACTCTCTGCTTCCTGCTCATCACCTTGGTGCGGCTTTGCGGACTTTCGCCGCTAGGCGGAAATGCCGCCGCTGCCGAGCTTCACATTGACGGTGAACTTCGATCCCGGCGACACCGACTTGGTCGTGCGCCAGTTGCGTCCGGTGGGTTCCCTGATCAGCGCGACGAAGCCCAACGCCGCCACCTCGGGCTCGACCGTGATCGTCTTCGACGCGGTCTTGCCGGGTCCGACCGAAATCGTGTCGGAGCCAACGAGATCGGCGCCAAGTGCCGAGCCGGCACCGCCTTGCAGGGCGAAATAATCGGCAGAATTGAAGGCGCCAGTGCTCTTCAGACGCAGGATCATTACGGTAACCGGCCTGTCGCCACCGCCCGGTCCCGGGTTCATGCCGGCGCCGCCGGCAAGATTGACCGTTATGACGGACGGTTTCGGCGGGCCGCTCTGGCAAGCCGTCAGCAGTCCCGTCGCGCCCAAGGCAAGAATGAATTCGCGTCTGTCGATCATGTCCTAGTCCTCCTCATATGCGTCTCGAAAATCAGCGCCGATTTCGCCCAGAAAGCGCGTCTCGGCGCTGTGAGCGATTTCACTGTGGCGTTTCTGGTACAGTTCCCAGAGCTTGGCGCCGCGCCCGCCGGTCAGCAGATTGCCGATCGCAGAACTCGACTTCAGCTCCTGCTCGATCGCCGCCGGATCGAAGCGATCGATCATGCGCTTGAGTGCGCCCTGCACGCCGCGCCAGGCGCGAACGTGGTGCTGCGCCAGATCGCGCACCGCGTCCTGGATCGCCGCCTCGGCGCCTAGGAAACCGGGGCTGCGCTCGGCCAGGATGGTCACCAGCGCATCGTCGACCGAGGGCAGGAATTTGAGCGGGTTGACCTCGGATGCGCCAACCACGGTTTGGGCGACGCGGGCATTGCCCTTCTCTTCGGCGCGCTTGCGCAAAAGCTGCATCAGCCCTTCCATCATCAGCCTGTATTCGCGGCCGAATTTTTCCATATCGGCCACCGGGTCGCGGCCGGGAAAGTCGGCCTCGTCCATGCCCATGCCGCGCAGGAAAGCGGCGCGCAATTCCGCGTTCGACTGTCCGGCCGGCGGCCGCGCCGCGGCTTGCCGGACAGGAGCGCGCGGCGGCGGTGGAGACGGGGCTGGTGGTGGCTGCCGTGGCGATGGCTCGGCCGCGCGGACGGGCAGATCCCAAGGCGCGGGAGAGGGGGCAGGCGAGGGCGCATCGCTTCCGCCGCCATCCGTCACGCCGGCGTCGAGGCTGGTGGACTCGGCAGGGCCAAAACCAAACCCGTCATCAAAGGCCGGCGGCTTCTCGGAGCTGGATCTGTTCGGCTCTCTCGACAGCGGCGCGGAGTCGAGGCCGAAGGGGTCGTCGAACAGCGGCTTGCCGCCGCCTTTGTCGGTGGCGGCCTCCGGCGCCGGCGTCGCCACCGGGTCGAGGCTGAATGGATCGTCGAACGCCTGCGAGCTGCGTTCGTCGGAGCGCGCGCGCGCGAAAGCGCCGGGCACCGGCTTCTCGAACGGATCGGGCAGGTCGGCGGGTCGCGGCCGTCCCGGCTCTTCGTCGGTGATAGACGAAAAGAAATCGTCGCCGCCGAGGCTGACCGGCGCCCGTGATGCCGCCGGTCTGGCATCTGGCACCGAAGGCCTGGAGGCTGGCGCTTCGGTCGTCGCTGCCTGCAGGTCGACCCATACGACATAGTCGCCCAGCCGCAGCCGCATGCCGCTTTGCAGGCGCGCCGAATTTCCCGCGCCGAGCGGGCTGGCGGCATCGTCGATGAACAGCCCGCTGCTGGAGGTGTCGGTGACGAAATAGCCGCCCTGCTTGCTGGTGATCTTGCAGTGGGCGCGCGAGACGAACATGTCAGGATCGTTGATCTGCCAGTCGGCGTCGGCGCTGCGGCCGATCACCAGTTCACCCTCGTCCAGCCGGGCCTGCCGCGTGACTTGCGCGCGTGGTCCCTGTTCGAGCGTCAGCAGCAGGCTCATGCCGCCACCTCTTCCCGCCAGCCGACGATGGTCCGCAGCCGCATGTCGTCGGCATCTCCCCGCTCAGGATTGCGCGCCAGCCAGGTGGTGCGGGCGAGCTGGACGGTTCCGAGCTTCGCCGGCGGCACGGCCTTTGCCGCAAGCACGATCCTCAGATCGACATCGATGGTCTCGCCGATCAGGTCGCGCACCGCCTGCTTCAACAGCTTCAGCCGCTCGCCGCCCGGCAGGAAGGCCTTGTAGTCCTTGTAGCTCAGCGCCCCGATGCGCAGCTCGATCCGGCTTTGCCGGCTGAAGCTGCGCGGGCCGATGGTAGCGCTGCGGCCGAGCGTGGCGTAGCTGCCGGCAAGCCGCGTCTGCAACACCTTCGGGATGGTCAGCCAGGCGGCGACAAACTCCTTCAGCACCACCGGCACCTTGAAGGCTTCGGCCAGGAAAAGCGTCAGCCGCTCGGGGCCGTCGACTTGGGCAGCGAGCGAGGCGGCCTGGCGAAGCTTCACCGCGTCGAGTTCGGTATTCTGCGTACCCGGCAGACCGATGCCGGCCATCGCCTCCAGCATGGAGCGGACGCGGCCCCCGACCCCGCGTTCGACCTGCACCGCCGGATGCGCATCCGCCCAGGCGCGATAGTAGAGCGCGATCATCCTGTGCTGCAGGATGTTGACGAAATCGACGAAGGTCGTGTCGCTCGTCTGTCGTGCCTCGGCACCGGCATACCAGCGTTGCGACAGTCGATCGAGCACCCAGCGCGTCAGATGCAGCGGCATCGGCCCTTCGGGTCCGAGCAGGCCGAGATTGTTGACCGTAACGCGTGCCGGCGACTTGTCCGTCGGCTCGCGGAAATCCACCACGTCCTGCACCGCGAAGGACAGGCGCACATTCTGGCCGAGCCTTGCCGGCTCGCGGTCCGGCCGGCCGGAATGGCCGAACAGCCCGCCTTGCCGTTCCAGCCGGCGCAGCAGTTCGAAGAAGTCGAAACTCTCGGACAGGGTTGCGGCTCGCTCTAGATCAGGTAGCGATTGCCGGGCGTCATCGGCCATGGCACATCCTCCTGTTTCTGGAGCAAACGCGTGCGGGTGCGCACGAACCCATTAATGCCGGCATGACGGGCAAACAGCCGCGACAGCAGACCCGACAGCAGCAAGGTGCTTTGTCCTGCCAGCACCGACTGGTCGACATGCAGCGTCACTTCCGTGCCGCGGCCGAAACACATCGGTCCTTCGATCGCCAGCCTTTCGATCACCGCGCGCGAGTCGATGCGCACGATCGAGCGCACATTGCGGGCAAGCCCGGGATCGCCGCGCTCGGCATAGAGATCGAGCAGCGCGTGCAACGGATCGACGCCGCGGCCTTCCTTGGCCAGGCTGAGGAAGTTGAGCGCCAGCTGCGACACCAGCCGCCAGGCCAGGTCATCGGCGCGCGACTCGCCGTCAGCGCCGGCCGGCAGCGCTGCCGGAATGGCCGGCTGCGGCGACCGCAGCGCGCCGAGCAGCCGGACCGTCTCCACCGGGTCGCCGGCTTCCAGCGTCAGGGTCGGCGTGTCGTCGAGGATGGCCAGGTCGCGGTTCGTGCAAAGCGCCACGATGTCGACGCGCTTCAGCGGCCGGTTGGCCTGGCTGTGGACCGGGCGGGAGATCGCCAGGAAGACGTCGTCGCCGGCATAGGAGGTGCGCGTCACGCCTTGGCTGCGCTCGTCCTCGGTTGGCCGGCGCGGCCGCCGCTCGGTCGAGTACACCCAGCCGCTGCCACGGTTTTGTCCGAGGCTGAAGAGCTCCGGTATTTCCGCATCGGGACCTTCGGCGTCAGCATCTTCGACGCGAATGACCCGGTATATTTCAAAGTCGCGCGCTCGCGTGCGGTCGGCGTGCAGCACCTGCCGCGTCTTGCGCTGGTCGAGCTCGATGACGTTGCACTCGCGCTCGAAGAGATTGATGATCGGCGTCGCGAAAAGTTCGAAATCCGCCGGCGTCAGATCGGCGAGTTCGGGCACCGGACGCCTGAACAGAAAGACGATCTCGAGCCCCGCCTGGCATTTGCGCACCACCGGCTGCAAGCCGGTTACGCGCGCATAGTGGAAGCGCTCGGGCATCATGAAATATTCGCGCAGCAGGCGGTAGCCTTCGAAGGTCGGCCGCGTGCGCGGCATCATCGCCTCGGCATCGGCGATGCCCACCATCTCCGGCGCCGGCAGAGGCGACAGCGGATTGGTCTTGCCTTCAGGTCTTGCACCGACGCTGGAGCAGACGCCGAAGATCGCGTCGAACGTCAGCGGCGCCTTGGTGCGGTTGGCGAAGTAGAGGTCAAGCCGGTCGAGCGCCAGTTCGCCCAGTTGGACCTTTCCAATCGGAGCAAGCGTGATGCGCAGCGCCGCTTCGCCGGCCCTGCCGCCGATCGGGCCAATACCGGCGGCGGCAAGCGCACTGCGGTCCTGGAAATAGCCGACCGAACTGATCGCGATCGGGAACAGTGTCATGTCCTGTGCCGTGGTGAAGGTGCAGCGTGTCGACAGGCCGGCCTGTAGGCTGGAGACCAGCCGCGTGCCGCGCTTGACGACATGCCCGGCAAGCATGGTCTGCACCTGCTGGCCGGGCTTCAGCACCACCATAGCGGTGGCCGGCGCCGGCGTGACGAGATCGGGATAGAGCACGTCGAGGATGGCGCGCGAAAACCGCGAGCGTTCGGCGTCCACCTTCAGCCGCGTGCGCGCGGCGAGGAAGGCGACGCCGTCGAGCAGCCGCTCGACATAGGGATCGGGACACGGCACCGTATCCAGCGACAGATTGCGCGCGACAGCCGGATGCATGTCGGCGAACTCCGCCGCCAGCCCGCGTATGTGGGACAGTTCTTCCTCGTAATATTCTACGAAGACCCGGTCCATCTCAGGCTTCCCTGAACTCGGTGCGCGCCAGGCCGTTGTCGAGATTGATCGTCGTGCGCAGGCGCATGCGCTCAGGCGTCGGCGTCATGATCAGCACGGCGTCGATCTCGATCTTCAGGCCGGTCTTGTCGCCAAGATTGACCGAGACCTTCGTTGCGCTCTCCTTGAGCCGAGGCTCGAAGGTGGCGAGCACGGCACGGATCTCACGCGCCAGAACATCGCGATCGAAGTCGCGCGACGAACGGCCGGAGAAGGACGGCACGCCATAATTGACCACGCTGCGGCGTACCTCCGGAAAGTCGTCCAGCGCTGTCGGACTGTCGGTCATCTGCTCGGCCTCGAGATCGGAAAGCATGGGCGTCGACTCGAAGCGTTCGGTGTTGAACAACGCCTCGATGTCGCGCCGCACGGCCTCGCGCAGCACGTCGGGCGACACCACGATGCCGCGGCTTTCAAGCTCGCCGCGATGCCGGTTCTGAAACGCCAGCCGGTGCAGCCGGCGTTTCTGATCGGGGTTCAGCGCATCGTCGGCGTCGATGCGCCTCGGTCCGTCCGCCAAGAGCTCGTCCAGACGCTCCTCGCCGAGTTCGTCATGCAGAGCCTGCCTGAGCCCGTCTATCTCGGAACTCAGGCCGGGCAAATCGTTGACGAGGCGGTCCCAGAGCGAAGGCTGCACTGCCTCGCGCTTGGCCCGTGAACCGCCCGCCTGTGCCTTGTCCGCGGCAGGGCGCTTTGCACGCCCCTCACTTGCCGACATAGACATCCATTTCGGCTTCGTCATTGTCGTCATAGACGAACTTGATCTTCTTGTAGGCGAAGGAGACCTCCTCCTGGATCAGGTCGGCTTCGTCATCGGCCTGCGACATGTCGTATTCCATGATCGAAGCATCGGTCAGGGTGACGACCAGATAGTCCTTGCTCTCGCCGTCGATGGTCCGCCGTGCAGAGAACTTGACCTCGTCCAGCGCCTTGTTTTCGAACAGGGCCTTCGCGAGATAGGGCGAAGATTTGTCATAGTGCTTGGTGAACTTGATCATGCCCATCGACACGCGGCCGCGGCGCGAGAGCGAATTCGGGTCATAGGGCGCCACCATCTTGTAGTCGACGCCATGGATCTCGATCTCGTCGTCGTGGCCGTCGCGGGTGCTGGGGCCCTTAATGTCCGGAACTTTCAAAAAACCATCGATTTTCATGGTCGGCATTTTCTTTCTCCACCGCTTTCAAACGAAAAAAGTTTTGGTTGCTGCAATCAAGTCTTCACAGACGGCAGTTCCGACACCAGCCTGAGCGAGGCGTTGATGCCTTCCAGCTGGTAGTGCGGGCGCAGATAGAAGCGGGCGTTGTAGTAGCCCGGCCGGCCCTCCACGCTGTCGACCTGCACCTCGGCAGCGGCAAGCGGACGCTTGGCGCGCGCCTTGTCGTCGGCGAAGGCCGGATTGGCCAGCACGTACCGGTTGATCCATTCGGTCAACCAGATCTGCATGTCGGAGCGTTCCTTGAACGAGCCGATCTTGTCGCGCGCAATGGCCTTGAGGTAGTGCGCGAAACGGGAAACCGGGAACAGATACGGCAGGTTGGCGGAGAGCCGTTCATTGGACTGAGCGTCGGGATCGACAAGGCGTCCGGCACGCGTCTCGTCGTCCTGCAGCGAGTGGGCGCCGATGAAGGCGGCCAGATCGGTGTTCTTGCGGTGCAGGATCGGCATCAGGCCGAGCTTGGCCAGTTCCGCCTCGCGCCGATCATCGATGGCGACTTCCGTCGGGCATTTCATCGCGATCGAGCCGTCATCCGTCGGGAAAGCGTGCACCGGCAGGTTGAGCACCGTACCGCCATTCTCGACGCCGCGGATCTGCGTGCCCCAGCCGAACAATTTGTGGCTGCGGTTGATGTTGACGCCCATCGGGAAGGCGGCGTTCATCCAGACATATTTGTTGTGGTCGCCATGCACCTCCTCCTCGAAGGAGAAGCCCTTGACCGGAACGGTCTCGGACCCGTAGGGCAGCCGCGCCAGCACACGCGGCATGGTGAGGCCAATATAGCGGGCGTCCTCGCTTTCGCGCAGCGACTGCCACGAGGCATAGGCCGGATTGTTCACGATCATCTGCAGGTCCTGCGGGTTGGGCAGTTCCTGCCAGCTGTCCATACGGAACAGCCGCGGTGAGGCGGCGGCGATGAACGGCGTGTGCGCCGAGGCGCAGATGCCGGATATGTTGCGCAGCAGGCCGACGTCGCGCGGATGGTTCGAAAACTCGTAGGCGCCAACGATGCAGCCGATCGGCTCGCCGCCGAGCATCGAATACTCGTCCGTATAGACTTTCTTGAAGATCGGGCTCTGGTCCCACATCTGGCCTTCATAGTCTTCAAGCGTGTCGGCCAGTTGCTCCTTGGAGATGTTCATCACCCGGATCTTGAGATGCTTCGCATCCGTCTCGGTGTTGTTGATGAGATACCAAAGGCCGCGCCATGTGCCTTCCATCTCCCGCACTTCCGGGGCGTGCAGGATTTCGTTGACCTGCGTCGTCAGCATCTTGTCGATGCCGGCGATCAGCGACTTGATCGACTTGATCGAGTTCGACGAAATCGTCGTCGTCTCGGAGCGCGACTGCGCCGCCAGCGCCAAGTTGCGCACCAGTTGCTGCAGCTTCTCGCTGTCGTCCTTCTTGACCTTGAAATCCTTTTCCAGCAGCTGGCTGAATTCGCCGAGATCGACTGCCTCGGCTTCGGCGACGGATGCTGCAGTCTTTTGCTGTTCGGCCATGGTTTATTCCTCGCCCTTGTCGTCGTCGGACATCGCCTGGCTGGCGATCTGTTGAAGCAGCGGCTGATTGTTCAGCAGCTGGGCGATGCGCTTTTCGGCATCGACGCGACCGTCCATGAAGCCGAGCAGTTCCTCGAGCTGGCGCCGCATCTTGAGGATCTCGGCCAGTTGCGGAACCTGTTCGGCGATTTTGTCGGGGGCGAAATCGCCCATCTTGGTGAAGGTCAGGTCGAGCGCGAGCTCTTCGTCGCGCTCCTGGCCTTCGGCCTGCGGCAGGGTGTTCTTCACCCGCGCCTTGACCCTGGGTCCCAGCGCTTCCATGAATTTGGGGAAGCGGTTGGCATCGGTCTCGACAAAGGAACGGTCGAGCACCGTCTTTGCCGCTTCCCTGGTCTGCGATGCGCCCGACAGGTCGGCCATCACGCCCATGACGAACGGCAGTTCGATCGTCGTCGGGCTGCCGTAGGTTTCGACATCGTAGGCGATCTGCACGCGCGGGGCGCGATTTCGCTCGATGACCTTCGCTTTGCTTTCGGCTGGCATGTGTTGCTACCTTTCATCCTTCTGGGCAGTCTTCTTGGCGTCGGGAACGCCGGCGAGCAGCCGGAATTCCTTCAGCCCCGACGGGGCGAGATCTTCCATCAGTTCAACGAAATCCATGTGCACCATGCGGCGCACCCGGCGGGCGAGATGCGGGATCGGGCTCGACGGCTCGGTGCGGTCGTAGAAGGCCACCACAAGGTCGAGGCATTTCACCACATCGTCGCGCGAGGAAATCCTGTCGGGGAGCCCCGCATTTGGCTCTGCGTAGCTTGCCATCGTCTCGGCTCCATGACCGTTTCTGGCCGGCATTGCCGGGCTTGCCGTGGCAGGCGCCGGGCTGGCTGCGCCATTCGTCGCCGCCGAGGCCGTCGTTTCCACCGCCGTGTTGCGCTCCAGCGTCGTAAGCAAACGCTGTAGAAACCGCTTTAATTCCGGGACGGCGGCGCCGCTGCCTTCAAGACGGGCATTCAGCGCCGTGTCGACCGCATCCAGCGCCTCGATCGCGGCGTGAGCATCGGCGATCAGTGCCGTCATCTGTTCGCCGGCCTGATCCAGCTGCGCGGCGCATCCGCTGCCCACCCGGTTCAGAAGCTGCCCATGCGCGCTGACCAGCGCTGCCTTTTCGGCGGCATTCAATCCCGACGCCGCTTCCTGAAGCATGACGCGGTCGTCGAGCGCGCCCTGTTCCAGATCGCGTCCAGTGATCGGCCCCATGGGTCGTGGGGCGAAGAAAACCATTTGCCTGAGGTTCGCCAGCAGCCCGTCCTGGTTATTCTGCAGGTCGGCCAGCGCGTTGAGGCGGCGCAAGGCTGCGTCGCGCGGCTGGCCGCCGGGCCGCAGCGCCGGGTGCATCGTCTCCCAATGCGCCTCAAACGTCCGCGCGATCAGCGTCAGGCCTTGTGCAAGCCCGGCGAGCCCTTCTTCATTGGCGAGCGCCCGGGCGACGATGACAAGCAGGCGCAGGTCGCGGCCATGCGAACGCAATTCCTCGGCCTTGCCAAGAACGGCAGGCCAATCGACGGGAATCGTCGATTGCGCGGCAGGCTTGTTGCGCCCGTCATGGACGACCTTGACCTGCGGCTCGGTGAGGCGCTCGAGCTCGTGAAAGGCCGGATCGTTGCGCAAGTCTCCGCCTGACGGATTTTCACCGTCCAACGGAGCAAGCCAGAGTGCGAGATCGATCACAGCTACCCCCAGCGACCGGCTCTAAAACCGTACGTGACCCAACGTTAGCACACGGTTGCACCCTACCACAATTCGGCAAACCGCTCAAAAGTTAACGGGCGCTAATGCGAGCCAGTGCAACTGCATCTCGAATGGCGCAATCTATGGCGTGCTTGCCCAACCCCGTATGTGAAGCGCATCGCATAGAATTGGAAAAAATCGTGGTTGTCTGCATTTGGTGGCGCGGGACTTTCCACAACGGGAAGCGGCCGGCTGAATGACGCGCTTTGTCAAGCGGCTGCTTATGTGGCAGGCTGTCGACGGGCAGATTGCAGGAGCACGTTCGATGGAACAGCGCCGGTCATCGCAGGGTTTCAAACGCAAGGAACTGGTGGGCAAGCTCAATCCGGCCTGCCTGCGCGCCTTCAAGGCCGCCGCCGACAGCGCCAAGCTGCGCGGCAATCCTTACGTCGAACTTGTCCATTTCATCGAGCAGCTGGTGCTGTCCGAGCGCTCGGATGTGCAGATGATCCTTGCCGATGCCGGCATCGATGCAGGCCGGCTGACCAGCGACATGACGCGGGCTGTCGACAAACTGCCTTATGGCGCCACCTCGATCGAGGAATTTTCCGATCATATCTTTCATGCCATCCAGGAAGCCTGGAGCCTGGCCGGGCTGCAGTTCAAGGCCGATGAGGTCCGCAGCGCGCATATTATCCTTGCCTGCCTGAAGACGCCCGTGCTGGAAGGCCTGGTGTCGAAGATCAGCGCCGAGTTCGACAAGATCGACGCCGACGCGGTCATCGCCCGCTTCGCCGAGGTGGTCGAGGGTTCACTCGAAGCCGGCGCTGCGGCTGCGGCTCCTCCCGCCGCCGAGGCGCCACGGCGGGCTCCGGGCGGGGATTCCGCACTGGCCAAGTACGCCACCGACCTCACCCAGCGCGCCCATGACGGCAAGATCGATCCGGTCGTCGGCCGCGATCCGGAGATCCGGCAGATCATCGATATCCTGATGCGGCGCCGGCAGAACAACCCGATCCTGACCGGCGAGGCCGGCGTCGGCAAGACGGCGGTGGTCGAGGGCTTCGCCTTGCGCATCGCCCAGGGTGACGTGCCGCCGCCGCTGCAAGGCATCAGCGTGCGCATGCTCGATGTCGGCCTCATGCAGGCCGGCGCCAGCGTCAAGGGCGAGTTCGAAAAGCGCCTGAAGGCGGTCATCGACGAGGTTCAATCCTCCGAAACGCCGGTGATCCTGTTCATCGACGAGGCGCATACGCTGATCGGCGCCGGCGGTGCGGCTGGAACCGGCGACGCCGCCAATCTACTGAAACCGGCGCTGGCGCGCGGCGAACTGCGCACCATCGCGGCAACCACCTGGGCCGAATACAAGCAGCACATCGAAAAGGACCCGGCGCTGACCCGCCGTTTCCAGGTGGTGAAAATCGACGAGCCGTCGGAAGCGGTCGCCGTTCTCATGCTGCGCGGCGTCGCCGGCGTGCTCGAACAGCACCACGAGGTGCAGATCCTCGACGAGGCGATCGAGGCGGCGGTGGCCTTGTCGCATCGCTACATTCCGGCGCGGCAATTGCCTGACAAGGCGGTGAGCCTGCTCGACACCGCTTGCGCCAGGGTCGCGGTCTCGCAGCATGCCACGCCGGCTGAGGTCGAGGACATTTTGCGCCGCCGCCAGGCGCTGGAGGTTGAAAGCGGCATCATCGGCCGCGAGGCTGCGATCGGCATCGAAGTGGCCGACCGGCAGGCGCGGGTCGAGGCCGGACTTACTGAGACCGAGACGACGCTCGCCGCCGCCGAGGCGCGCTGGGAGCGCGAAAAGGCGCTGGTAGCCGAGATCCTCGAACTGCGCGCCAGGCTGCGTGGCGAGGGCGTGCCGTTGGATGAGGTTGCGGCGAACGAGGCCGATGCCGAAACAGCGACGCCGGACGAAGAAAAGACCAAGGTGCCGAAGGCCGAGCCGCCCAAGGTTGAAACGTCCAAGCCCGAGAAGCCTAAGGCCAAGGCGACCAAAGCCAAGGCCGAGGCGCTTGCGGACGCCGAGGCGGCGCCCACGGATCCCGCAGCCGATCTTGCAAGGCTGCGCGAGTTGATGGCTGAACTTGCCACGGCGCAAGGCGAGACGCCGCTGATCCTGCCCTCCGTCGACCGCAATGCGGTGGCTGCCGTGGTCCAGGACTGGACAGGCATCCCGACGGGCAGAATGCTGTCCAGCCAGACCGAAAAGGCGCTCAAGCTGGCCACCACCTTGTCCGAGCGCGTCGTCGGCCAGGACCACGCGATGGAGATGATCGCTAAGCGCGTCCAAACCAGCCGCGCCGGGCTCGGCGCGCCGGAAAAGCCGGTCGGCGTGTTCCTGCTTTGCGGCCCGTCGGGCGTCGGCAAGACCGAGACGGCGCTGGCGCTTGCCGAAACACTTTACGGCGGCGAGCAGAACCTGATCTCGATCAACATGTCCGAATTCCAGGAAGCGCACACCGTCTCGACACTGAAAGGCGCACCGCCCGGCTATGTCGGCTACGGCAAGGGCGGCATCCTGACCGAGGCCGTGCGCAGAAAACCCTATTCGGTGATCCTGCTCGACGAGGTCGAGAAGGCCCATCCCGATGTGCACGAAATCTTCTTCCAGGTTTTCGACAAGGGCATGATGGATGACAGCGAAGGCCGGCGCATCGACTTCAAGAACACGCTGATCCTGCTGACCTCCAATGTCGGCTCCGAAGTCATCATGGAGCGGACCCAGAACGGCACGG
The DNA here is from genome assembly GCF_057784315.1 of Mesorhizobium sp. CNPSo 4684. NCBI lineage: Bacteria > Pseudomonadati > Pseudomonadota > Alphaproteobacteria > Hyphomicrobiales > Phyllobacteriaceae > Mesorhizobium > Mesorhizobium sp. CNPSo 4684. Next base: position 297,449 of record NZ_JBWLUX010000012.1, read on the forward strand.
TGAGGGCAGGGCTCGACGGCCTCGACGCAGCGTTGCGCGCCCCGTTGCTGAAGGTCTTCCCGGCGGCCTTTCTCGGCCGCGTCGTGACCATTCCCTACTACCCGCTGTCGGATTCGATGATCGAGGCCATCACCCGCCATCAGTTCGGCAAGATCGCGCGGCGGCTGCGCGCCAGCCACGACGCCGAACTGGTGATCGGCGACGGCGTCATGGCGCTGGTCAAGGCGCGCTGCACCGAAATCGAGTCCGGCGGCCGCATGATCGACGCCATCCTCACCAACACGCTGCTGCCGGAACTCAGCCGCGGCGTGCTGAACCGTTCGCTCGACGGCGAGAAGATGACCAAGGTGACGGTCAGCGCTTCCGCGGACGGGTTTGCCTATTCGTTCGAATAGGTCTCACAGCGAGCCTGTGCCGGCTCTATTGCTGCGATGTCTCCGCCTCGGCGCGGATAAGCTTGATGTCGGCACCCGCCGCCCAGGCGCCGATATCCTCGCGCCGCAACGCCGCCGCCATCATGTCCGGGAACAGATCCGGCGTGCAGGCAAAGACCGGAATGCCGAGCGCTGCGACCGAGGCCGACATCGCCGGATCGTAACCGGGCCGACCTTGATCGGTCAGCGCCAGCAGCACCACGACATTGACGCCCGATCGCACCAGCGCGGCCAGCCGGCGCAGCAAGGCCTGGCCGTTGCCGCCTTCATAGAGGTCGGTGATCAGCACGAAGTGGGATTTGGTCGGCCGCTCGATGCGATCGGCGCAATAGGCGACCGCCTGGTTGATGTCGGTGCCGCCGCCGAGCTGCACGCCAAACAGCACCTCTACGGGATCGCTGAGCTCCTCGGTCAGGTCGACGATTGCCGTATCGAAGCAGACCAGCTTGGTGCGCACCACCGGCAGCGAGGCCATGACAGCAGCGAAGATCGAGGCATAGATCACTGAGCTCGCCATCGAGCCGGACTGGTCGACGCACAGCACCACCTCGTCGAGATCGACCAGCCGGCGCTGCTTGCGCATGAAACCGACGAGTTTTTCCGGCACGATGGTTTTGTGCTCCGGCTGGTAGTGTCGAAGATTGGCCGAGATGGTGCGCGGCCAGTCGATGTCGCGTTGGCGCGGGCGGTTGGTGCGCCGCGAGCGGTCGAGCGCGCCGCGGATCGCTTCGGCGGTCTTCTGCTCCAGCCGCTGCATCAGCTTGGCGACGATGTCGGCGATGATGGTACGGGCAATGTCCTTGGTCTTGGCCGGCATCACCGAGCGCAGCGAAATCAGGTCGGCGACGAGATTGACGTCGGCCTCGATGGCCTTGAGGAATTCCGGCTCCATCAGCATCTGCTTCAGGTTCAGCCGCTCGAAGGCGTCCTTCTGCACGATCTGGACCACCTGCGCGGGGAAGAAGGAGCGGATATCGCCCATCCATTGCGCCACACGCGGCGCCGAGCGGCCGAGCCCGCCGCGCCGCTTGCGCGGGTCGGCATCGGCATTGGCGCCGTCGCCGTAAAGCGCATCGAGCGCCGACGACAGTTTTTTGTCGTCGCTGGAAAGGGAAGACGAAGCCTCGTCATCGGCGCCGATCGCCAGCCGCCAGCGGCGCTCGCGCTCGCCATCGGCCGATGCAGTGGCGTTACCTTCGGCGTTTGTTTCGTCCATCGTCACGCTCCGCTCGCAAGCAGGGGGCCAAGCCGCTCCAGGTGCCGGCGCCAGGCCTCGCCACCATCCGGCGCCGGCGTCAGGCCGGCCGGCAGCCTGGCGGTGCGGCCGAGCACGGCCTCGATCAGCCGCCGCCGCTCCATGCTGTCCAGGTTGGAGAAGACGCGGCGCAGCAGGGGCAGATGTGCGATGAAAGCATCCTCGTCGAGGGATTTGAGCCACGCATCGACGGCGCCGCGCAGACCCTCGTCATAGATCAGCCGCTGGCCGGCGGTGCTGAAGAAACCTTCGAAGAACCCCGCCGCCTGCACCACCGGCGTTCCCGGCGACAGTCTGCGCCCGAGCAGTCCGGCGGCGTCCTCGGCCGACAGCTGGCCGGCTTCGTAGAGCAGATGCGCGGCACAGCCGGCGAGCACCGCCGTCGAGCGCTGCCCCTCCAGCACGCCTGTCAGCCCGTTGCGCCAGGCGTCGAGCACGCCTTCGCCGGGCTCGACCAGGCGGATCGCCGCGTCAGCCTTGCGCACCGCGCCGACCAATGTCGTGGCGGCCTGTTCATCCAGATCGCGCACCGCATAAGGCAAGGCGATCGCGGCCTCGACGATCAGCCGTTCCAACAAACCGGACAACCGGTTGGTTTCGGTCTTGCGCGCCTCGCCGTAACGGATGATGTCGGCAAGCGGCGGCACCGAGGCCAGGATTTCCAGGCATTCGCTGCTGTGCGCGGCGCGTGCTTCCAGCGCCGCAAGACCGGCGCTCGCGGCCTCCGACAGATCCGCCGTGATGGCGCTTTGAACCAGCGCTGCAAGCGTGTCGAGGCTGGCCGCGGCGCCGAGCATCTGGATCAGGCGGCCATTGGCCGCCTTTTCGATGGTCGGCCCATAGATCAGGTTCTCGACCAGGCGCACGGCATATTCCGGCTCCCAGGCCAGGGTCCACTTTTCGCGGAAGGTGCCGCGGCTGCGGCCGGCATCGGCCAGTCTGCCCCACTGCACGCCGAGCACGTTCAGCCGGTGCAGCAGGGTCGAGCGAAACAGCCCGCTTTCGCTGCGCAAATCGACGGACAGTTCGCGCTCGAGCGCCTCCGGCTTCAGCCGTGCCGCTTTCTGGTTGCGCTGCAGATCCTCGATCAGCGGGGCCAGCGGCGTGTCGGGTGGGATCTCGCCGACATCCGCGCCCAAAAGCAGCTCGGCTTCAACGAGGGACCACAGCACCGCTTCGCCGTTGAACAGCGCCGCGATCGCCGCGTCGCGCAATTCCTCGAAGCCGGGTTTCGGCCGGTCGCGAATGGCAGCCAGCGTGCGCGCAAGCCGCTCGGCCTCGATCAGCGACGCCGTCGAGACCAGATGGCCCTTGGTCCGCAGCACCGTCGCGATCATCGCCAGCCAAAGCGTCGCGGCATCGCGCCGCTCGCGCGTGCGCCACAGATGTTTGCACCAGCCCGGCGCGACGACACCGGCGCCATAGCCATAGCCCAGCGCCAGGCGCGGTCCCGTCCATGGCGCCCATGTCATCGTGCTTTTGCGCCGGGCAATTCCCTTGATCAGCGCCTGGTCGTTCTTCTGCGTGTGCGCGGCCTGCAAGGCCGGTACGTGCCATGCGCCGCAGACGACGGCAATTGGTCCGTCGAACTCCTTGCGCGCGGTAGCGATTTCGAGCCGCATATGCGCTTCACGTTTGGCCTCGAACGGCGCGATCGTGCTTTCGCCATCGCGCAGCGTCGTCATCGCATCGGCGATGGCCGCGAAGATCGGACCCGGCTGCGGGTTCTGCTCGATGATGTCGGCCCACCAGCTCTCGCCGTCCTCATAGCCGGCGGCCGCAGCCAGTGTGCCGATCGGATCGCGATGCGAAGCTGCCTCGCCATCCTCGCCGGTTTCCTCCTTGGGCTCGGCCCTGTCGGCCTCATCGGTCTTGTCGGCGCTCTCCGTCGCCGACGCGAAGCGCGCCGATGACGGCAGGTCGATGAACCGCAGAGCCGCCTTGTTCTCCACCGCCCACACCGCCGCCTGGTATTCGGGCGAGAACTCGGCGAATGGCCAGAAACTTGTCGCGGCCGGATCGTCCTCGGGATAGCAAAGCAGCGCCACCGGCGGCTGCATTTCCGGACGCGCCAGGAACGGCAGCAGGGCGGACGCATCGCTCGGCCCCTCGATCAGCACCGCGACCGGCTGCAACTCCCGCAGCGCCTGCACCAGGCTGGCGGCGGAGCCCGGCCCGTGATGGCGGATGCCGAAATAGGCGACGTCGCTCATGACCTCAGATCGCTGCGTTCAGCGCCGCGTAATAGCCGGCATAGTCCGGCCGCTTCTTGAGCACCGTTTCGAGATATTCCTCCAGCACCACCTTGTCTTGCACCGGGTCCTTGATGATGGCGCCGACGAGGCTGGCGGCAAGGCCTTCGGCGCCGAGCTTGCCGCTGTCGAACCATGCCGCCTGACTGAGGCCACCGACCATGGTGGCGATTGCCTCGGCGGTCGAGAGCGAGCCCGAAGGCGTCTTCAGCGTCACCTTGCCGTCAGCGGTCGCGCCCGAGCGCAACTCGCGGAAGATGGTCAGCACGCGGGCGATCTCCTCGCCGACATTTTTGGGCACCGGCAGGTCGAGCCCGCCGGCCATCTCGTCGACCCGCTTGGAAACGATCGCCACCTCTTCGGCCATGTCTTCGGGCAGCGGCAGCACCACCACATTGAAGCGGCGCTTGAGCGCCGAGGACAGTTCGTTGACGCCCTTGTCGCGGTTGTTGGCGGTGGCGATGATGTTGAAGCCGCGCTGAGCGTAGATCGAGCTGTTGAGTTCCGGGATCGGCATCATCTTTTCCGACAGCACGGTGATCAGCGTGTCCTGCACGTCGGAGCCCATGCGCGTCAGTTCCTCCAGCCTGCAGAGCTTGCCGCTCTCCATGGCGCGATAGAGCGGCGTCGGCACCAGCGCCTCCTGGCTCGGCCCCTTGGCCAAGAGCTGGGCATAGTTCCAGCCATAGCGAATCTGGTTCTCGTCGGTGCCGGCCGTGCACTGCACGATCAGCGTCGAGTCGCCCATGATGGCGGCGGCGAGATGTTCCGACACCCAGGATTTGGCGGTGCCGGGAACGCCGAGCAACAGCAGCGCGCGGTCGGTGGCGAGTGTCGCGACGGCGGTTTCCATCAGTCGGCGGCGGCCAACATATTTCGGCGATATCACCGTGCCGTCGCTTGCCTTGCCGCCGAGCAGATAGGTCAGCACGGCCTTCGGCGAGAGGCTCCATCCCGCCGGCTTCTGGCGATCGTCATTGCGCGCCAGAGCCTGCAGTTCAGACGCGTAGGCCTGCTCGACGGGGAGGCGGATGGCTGCGTTCATTGTGCTGTTCTCCGGATTGTCATGTGTTGGTTCCCGTCAGGGCTGCATTAAGGCGCAGGAAAGCGAGTGACGCCGCCGCCGGCGGCATGCCTGCCGCGACAATGTCGCCGATCAGTCGTTCCGCTGTCGCCGCTGTGGCAAGAAAGCCTATCGTTTCCAGGGCGTGGTCTGCGCTTCGCTTCGCGGGCTCGTCGTTTCCCGCAACCTTGGAGCGCAGTGCCGACAGCGCCTTGCCATCCGTTAGATCGCCCCATTCAAGCCAGCTTGCTTCGGCGCCTTCGACCAGGTTGAGCGCTTCAAGATTCTGCGCGTCCTTCAGGATCTGCCTGATCAGGGTGCGCTTCCTGCCGCTGTCCAAACGCAACATGAGGTGGAAGACAAACAATGCCGATTTGCCGCCCTCGGCGGCCAGCGTATCTGCCAACAGTGCCACCGTGGCATCGCTGCCGGATACCGCGACCATCCGAACGAGAGACAGATCGGCTCTGTCGTCGACACCGAATTGCCATGCCCCGATGAAATCGGATTCTGTTTTACCGAAGCGCGCGGCAAGGTCGACCAGGTAACAGCTCGCAAACAGGTCGACGCGCCGACTTTCTTGGGCAGCCGACTTCAGCTTTGCCGGCGTGTAGGTGGTGCGGCGGCGGATGAAGCCGGATTTGCCTTCTGCAATGAAGGCGGCGAGTTCGGCAACGGGATCGTCGGCTCCGCCGTCGCCGGCGCGGCCGTGCTCGCCCAGCCTTGCCAGCAGCCGGCCCGCCAGTTCCTGCACCTTGCCGGAGCGGTCGGCGGCCAGGCTTTTCAGGAACGGCGCATCCGCGGGCGTCAGGCCGAAATGCATGAGTTCGATCAGTGCAAGCCGGACTTCCGCCGGTTCGCCCGGCGCCTTGGTCTCAATCAGCGAACGGGCCGCCGCCGGATCGCGGCGGCGCATCTCGCCCAGCGCGATGCGGCGCGCGGCGGGATAGAAGTCATCCCAGTTCTGCACCGTCAGCTGCTCCTGCGGGGTGATCTTCAACCCCTCCACGCTGGCCTGCCAGTCGATCCACGGCGCATAGACGTCGGGGCTGTTCTGATCCGACGCGGAGGGCATCCAGTCCATCGGATGCAGCACGTAGCCGCGGCTGGCGACGAGTGTCGCCACGCGTGACTTGCGCCGCGCATCGGCGGCGTTCTTCAGGGTAGCGCGCAACAGTGGGCGCAACCGCTCCGGCAGCATCGGCAGGCCAAGCCTTGGCAGCGGCGGGCGCCGCTTCAATGTCTTCGGCGCGGCGGGCCGCAAGCCGACATCGAGCGCTTGCGCCGCGATCGCAAGCAGTTGCCGTTCGCGTTCGTCCGGGCTTGCGCCGGCGGCGATTTCCTTCCATGCAGCCGGCGCCAGATCGAATGTGGTCCCGCCGGTGATCCAGCAGTCGCGCATCGTCGCCAGGCCGGACTGCTCGAGCTCGTTCATGACAGGTCGAGCCTCCCGAAGCCGCTTTGCGCGGCCAGCAGATCGAGCCGCGCACCGTTCCAAAGTGCTGCCGTAGCCGCGAGATCGAGGCCAAGCACGGTCTGATCGACGGTTCCGGCGACAGGCAGGGCAATCCCTTGCGGGTCGTGCGCCGCTTGCCACCAGGCCGCGCCGCGCTCATCGAGGAGGATGGCGCCGGCCGGCAGCATCAGCGGACAGTCGGTCGACCATGGCGCTGCGTCCTGATGCGATGCATGCGCGGCGAGCGGATCCTTGATTGTGTCGAGGCCGAAATCCGGCCAGGCCCCGGACACGACATCGCCCTTGCGCTCCGCCACCAGCGCCCGGAGCGGCTGGCGCGACGGGTAAAACACCAGCCTTGCATCGAACCGGTCGCCAGGCGTGAACGCAGCCGAGCGACGACCGGCCGAGGCGGGAAAGAAATCGAGCAGCAGCGCAAATTGCGGCGTCGGACACTTGAGGTCGAGCAGCCATGTCGAATGACTGACAAGACCGTCGCGACGGGTCTCGATCTTCTCGCCGATGACTTCCCAATGGCTGTCGACCTGTTTTGCATCGGGATTGGCCAGCATCTGGTCGCGGGTCTCGGACGCCGACACCAGCCGTTTCAGCTCGGGATCGTCGGGCGCCGAGCGCCAGGCCTTGGCCAGCAGCACCAGCTTGCCGAGCTCGCGGATCGCCGCGTCTGGCCGTTCCTCGCTGCGCAGCGCCATCAGCCGCGCCGGAATCTCGTCGATGCGCCCGGCGAGCGCTGTTGCCTTCATGTCGACCAGCCTGGCGGCAATCCGGCGGCAGCGCTCGCTGCTGGCATCGGCAAAGGCGGAAAGGCCGAGCCGCAACTGGTCGGCGATCCACTGGTCGAGTTCGTCCAGCGCTCCCGCCACCGCTGTCCGCGTGTCTTCCGCCCGCTTGCGCTGTGCCGCCTCGCGGCGCTCCGCTGCGGCGGCGTCCTCGATTGCGGTGACTTCATCCGGCTGCGCGGCCTCACCGATGCTCTTGTCGGACGCGCCGGCCCCCGCGCCCGGCGTTGCAGCGGCCGGCTGGCCCGTCGTCTTCCGGCGCCGGCCAAGCCAGTCATTCACCCATTCCGGCGTCGATTCGGCAGCCGTGAAGCTGGCCGGCGCGGTGGCGGCGATCCACATCAGCGCCAGCGTGTGCTTGCACGGAAATTTTCGCGACGGGCAGGTGCATTTGTAGCCGTGGTCGCCGGTGTCGACCACGGTGCGGTAGGGGTTGGAGCCGGAGCCCTGGCATTCTCCCCAGATCAGCGCTTGCTGCTCGTTCTTCTCCAGCCTCGGCCAGTTCGAGCGTTTGGTGAGTTTCGAGGCGGCGCTCAGCGACGCCTGATCGGGGGCCAGCGCCTCAATGGTTTTCAGGTCGAATTCCAAGCCGCGCCTCTCGTCACCCCAAATCAATGCATGGCATCAGTATAGGGTGCCGTTTGTGAAGGATTGTTGTGGTTCCGGCAAGACGAAGATGGTGCAGGTCAATAGAGCGGCGTTGCCATGTGCCGGGGCGTCGGCCATTCCGTCGTGACGCCCGGCTGCACCGGCCGTTCGAGATAGGTCGACAGCACGACATAGCTTCGCGTCGAGGTGACGCCGGGCGTTTCGTAGAGACGCGCCAACAAGCCCTCAAGCGCCCTGGTGTCCTCGGTGCGGACCTTGAGCAACATGCAGGTGTCGCCGGCCACCGAATGGATCTCCTCGACCTCAGGATATTGGGAAACCGCCATCAGCTCCGGCGTCTTGCCCCAACCCTTGGTGTCGATATGCACGAAGGTAAGCAGCGGCTTCTTCACCGCCTTGGGGTCGATGATCACCGCTGTGCCGCGGATGGCGCCGCTGCGCCGCAGCCGCTTCACCCGCTCATGCGCCGCCGGCGGCGAAAGGCAGACCCGCTCGCCGAGTTCGGCGTAACTGATCGTTGCATCCTCGACCAACACGCCTAATATTTTTCGGTCGATCGCGTCGAGCTCGCGGGCGGCTACCTTGTTCTGCAGAACACCATCTGTTTCTTCATCCATAACGAACTTCCTTGTTGTCGCAGAATTTAATTCGGCCACTATGCCGATATGACGAACACACATCAAGCAGCAACTCTCCCAACAACAGCGCCGATCCCGGAGCTGGCCTATCTCCTGACCGGCTGCATCGCCGTCATCGGCTCCAACTCGCTGGTTCTGGGTCCGATCGCCCCGGCGGTGGCGGCATCCTTCGGCACCAGCGTGCCGGCGGTGATGGCCGCGTCGGCCGCATTCGGTCTCGGCACCTCGGCAAGCGCCCTGTTCCTCGCCCGCTACATTGACGGCGTCGGCGCCCGCAGCATGCTGCAGGGCGCGCTGCTGTTGCTGGCGGTTGCACTTCTAGCCAGTGCGCTGGCGCCGACCGTGATCGCGCTGGTCGCGGCTCAAGCCGTCGCCGGCATTGCCGCCGGCGTTGCCATGCCGGCCATCTATGCCAGTGCGGCGGCGATCGCGCCGCCCGGCCGCGAAAGCGGCACCATCGGCGTCGTGCTGACCGGCTGGACGGTTTCCATGGTCGCCGGCGTTTCGCTGTCGGCCGTGCTTGCGGACCTCGTGCACTGGCGCGCCGTCTTCGCGGTAGTCGCGGTGCTTTCAGCAATTGCGCTCGCCGCCTTGTCGATGACCTCGCTCAGCGACGTCAGGAAGAGCGGCCCGGCGCCGACGCCGTTCGGTGCGCTCGCCATTCCCGGCATCGTGCCGCTGCTCATCGCCTGCACCGCCTTCATGACTGCTTTCTACGGCGTCTACGGCTATCTCGGCGATCATCTGCACCAGGATCTCGGTGAGCCCGTCAGCGCCAACGCGCTGGCCGCTCTCGCCTATGGCGCCGGCTTCGGCACGGCGGCCTTTCTCGACGGCGTCATCGACCGCATCGGCGCGCGACGCGTCATGCCTTTCGCCTATCTGCTGGTCGCCGCCGTCTATGTCGCGATCGCGCTCGCAAGCAGCAATTTCGCGCTGATCCTGGCCATGATCGCCATATGGGGCCTTGCCAATCATTTCGGTCTGAACGTGCTGGTGATGCGCCTCACCGCGCTCGATCCGTCGCGCCGCGGCACCATCATGGGCCTGAACAGCTCGGTCACCTATCTCGCGGTCTTTATCGGCACCACCAGCTTCGGGCCGCTTTATTCGACATTCGGCTTTGCCGCCTGCGCGATCGTCGCGGCCTTGCTGATGCTGGTTGCAGCCGCGGCCGGGAGCTGGCGTTCGCCCGTCAGGGCGTAAGCGGCGGCGGCAAAGCTTGCGTCCCTGTCCTGTCCTTCGCTAGAGGTTCGGCTCACCATGCGAGCCGTATCAGGATGAACACGACGCTTGAGACCACCGCCGATCCCTTAGCCGAGGAACTCACCTTTTTGGCCGAGCGGCTGACGGCGTTCAATGACGGCGATGTCGGCGCCTCCGGCCGCAAAGCGCTCGCCGTCTTCGTGCGCGACGAGGACGGCGCTGTCGTCGCCGGCATTTCAGGCTACACCGCCTGGGGCTGGCTCTATGTGCAATGGCTTTGGGTCGACGAACGCCTGCGCGGCCAGCATGTGGCCGGCGACATGCTGGATGCCGCCGAACGCGAAGCAGTCAAGCGCGGCTGCCGGAACGCCTGGATCGACACTTTCAATCCCGTCGCGGCCAAAGCCTATGAGCGGCAGGGCTACCGGCCTTTCGGCGAACTGCCGGACTTTCCGGCCGGCCGCAGCCGCATTTTCCTGCAGAAAAGGCTCGCTTAAGCTGCCAGTCGTCCGCCTTGCATCGGCCGCGGTACACCGGTGGTACTGGGAAAGCTGATCGGCAGGCCGCGCAAAACGCGCACCGCGAGAAAGGCAAAGCACTCGGCTTCGACCGCATCGCCCTTCCAGCCCAGTGTTTCGGCCTGCACCACCTCGACGCCGGCGCGGTTCGCCAGCATCGCCATCATCGTCGGGTTGTGGCGGCCGCCGCCGCTGACCGCCAGCCGCTTCGGCCGGCGCGGCAACAGGTCGAGCGCCTTGCCGACGGCCGAGACGGTGAAGGCCGTCAGTGTCGCCGCACCGTCCTCGGCGCTGAGGCCGTCGGCCATCGCCGAGGTGAAGTCGAAGCGATCGAGCGATTTCGGATAGGGTTTTGTCAGGTACGGATGCTCAAGCAATTTGGCGAGCCTTGACTCGTCAACCGTGCCGGCCGCACCCAGTGCGCCGTCGCGGTCCATCTCGCCGAGACCCTTGGCCTTGATGAAATCGTTGAGTGGCGCGTTGGCCGGACCGGTGTCGAAGGCGACGACATTGTCCTTGCCGTCCCACCAGGTGATGTTGCCGACGCCGCCAAGATTGAGCACCGCCGTGTCGCCGCTCGCGTCGGCCTCCCTGAGCAACGCGGCGTGATAGGCGGCCGCCAGCGGCGCGCCCTGGCCGCCGGCGCGCACATCGGCCGAGCGGAAGTCGTAGGCGACCTTGGCGCCGAGGATCGAATGCATCAGCTCGCCATCGCCAAGCTGGCGCGTATCGCCGCGCCGTCCCGGCTGCGGGGCGCGATGCAGCACGGTCTGGCCGTGGAAGCCGACCACGCCGATATCGGTCATGGTCAGGCCGTAGCTCTCGACAAGGTCTTTCACCGCCGCCGACTGCGCCCGCGTCAGCGCCTCTTCTGCCTCGCGAAAGATCGCCGGCTCCGGCCCGTCGAAATTCCACGCCCTGGCCTGGCGCAGCGTCTCCTCCAGCAGGGCGCGAATCTCTGCGGGGTAGGGGGCCAGCGTATAGGTGCCGAAATCGGCGATGCGCTCGCCATCGGTCTTGATCAGCGCGACGTCGATATTGCCGTCAAGCACGGTGCCGGTCATCAGGCCGACGGCCCAGATTGGTTTCATGGTCGCTTTCTCGAATCGCCGTTGAACCACGTGTCGGACGGATCGGTCGGGCAGGCAAGTCTTTTGCTTTTATTGATCAAGGCAAGCGTTTCAGGATTTGAATTTGCCCCGCCGTTGGCGCTGCCCCTCACCTGCCTGCCGGCATCCTCTCCCCGTATAGTGACGGGGAGAGGGGCGCTTTCGTTGATGATTTCGCCAATCGCCAGCGTCGCAGAAATAGCGCCGAGGTTGCGGCCAGCCTCTTTCTCCCCGTCACTATACGGGGAGTTGAGGAATGGTCCGCGAAGCGGACGAAAAGCCAACTGCTTGGCTTTTCGAATGACGAACGCCCGGCAGGGCAATGAGGGGCGGCGCTGACATCGGCTACCTGTCCGAGGCGATTGCTTTGGATCCTGATGGTATGCCGGCGGCCTTTTTCGCCGAACAGCGAAAATGGAGCAACGCCGTTCTTGTCTCTTGCCGCTCAAGACGCCAGCTATGGGACGAACGACATCGGCATCGGGCTGAATGTCTGTACACAATCGCCAAGGGAGACACGACATGGCATCCGAAGTCGCAGTGATCGCCGGCGCTGGCGCGGGCCTGAGCGCCTCGCTGGCCCGCCTTCTCACCGCGGAAGGCTATCGCGTGGTGCTGGCCGCGCGCAACACGGCCAAGCTCGCGGCACTGGTCAAGGAGACCGGCGCGCTGGCCGTCGCGACCGACGTCGCCGATCCGGCCTCCGTGGCCAGCCTGTTCGAGGCCGCCGACAAGCAAGGCCCGCTGGCGCTTGCCGTCTTCAATGCCAGCGGCCGTACCCGCGGCCCGATTGCCGAGGTCGATGCCGATGCGGTCAAGCAGGCGCTGCTGGTCGGCGCCTATGGCGGCTTCCTGGTCGGTCAGCAGGCGGCGCGGCGACTGCTGGCACGCGGCTCCGGCTCGATCCTGTTCACCGGCGCTTCCGCAAGCATCAAGGGCTTTGCCAACTCAGCCGGCTTTGCCATGCCGAAATTCGGCTTGCGCGGCCTGGCGCAGTCCATGGCGCGCGAACTCGGTCCGAAAAACATCCATGTCGCGCATTTCATCATCGACGGCCAGATCGCGGCAGCGGGGCGGACGGCCGAGCGGCCGGATAGCCACCTGTCGCCCGATGCGATCGCCGAGACCTATCTCGCGACCCATCGCCAGCATCGCAGCGCATGGAGTTTCGAGGTCGAGCTGCGGCCCTGGGTCGAGACATTCTGATCGACCGGGCGTGGCCGTTCTCGCGAACGTGAAATCTTTGAGAGAATATTCCCGGCTTCGTGTTTGAGAAGAAATGCGGTTCTTTGATCCGGCACACAGCATTGCCGATGATGTCGTCAAGGCTTGGTATTCCATCAAGCCGAAATGACTTCAGGATTACGAGGGATCGACAATGCCCGAACGCGGAAACGCTTCCAATTCATTTCTTTTATCAGCCATCGGCCGGCGCGCTGCCCTTGCGGCACTTTTTGCCTCGGCCGTCACACTTGTCGGACTGGCCCAGCCGACGCCGTCCTTTGCCGAGGACAAGAAGTCGATCAAGGTCGGCATCATCAGCGGTGAGGATGAGGATGTCTGGCGCGTCGTCCTCGCCCAGGCCGCCGAAAAAGGCCTGACCGTCGAGACCGTGGTGTTCAATGACTACACCCAGCCCAATGAGGCACTCGAGCGCGGCGAGATTGACGCCAATGCCTTCCAGCACCAGCCTTATCTCGACAACCAGATCAAGACTCAAGGGTATCATATCGTCCGCGTCGGCTACACCGGCGTCTGGCCGATCGGCCTCTACTCCAAGAAATACACCAAGGTTGCCGACCTGCCGGAAGGCGCGGTCATCGGCCTGCCCAACGACCCCTCCAATGAAGGCCGCGCGCTGCGCGTCCTGCAGAACGAAGGCGTGATCAAGCTGAAGGACGGCACCGGCATCCTGGCGACCACCGCCGACATTGCCGAGAACCCGAAGAAGGTCGTCATCAAGGAGCTCGATGCCGGCATTGTCGGTCGCTCGGTCGAGGATCTCGACGCGGCGGTCGTCAACACCGATTGGGCGCTGAAGAGCGGCCTCGGCCCGGACAACCGCATCGCCCAGGAGCCGGTGGCCGACAATCCCTACCGCAACTTCATCGCCGTCAAATCCGGCAATGAGAACGAGGCCTGGGTGAAAACGCTGGTCGCGTCCTACCAGAACGAGGCGGTCAAGGCCGAGTTCGACAAGGTCTACAAGGGCACCGGGATCAGCGCCTATTGATCGGCGCCGGGCTGTCAGAAGCAGGCGGTCCGCTTTTGAGCGGGCCGCCGTCGCATTTTCGTACCGTTGAAACGGACAGTGAAATGAACCAGCACGTCACGGCCGCAACGGCCGATCCGGTCCACCTATCTGCCGCCGGGCAGGAGGATGTCGTCCGCCTTGTCGACCTGAAGCGCCGCTTCGGCGCGACGTCCGCGCTCGACGGCGTCTCGCTGACGGTGAAGAAGGGCGAGATCCTCGGCATCATCGGCCGCAGCGGCGCCGGCAAGTCGACGCTGATCCGCTGCCTCAACGGGCTGGAGCGGCCGGACTCCGGCGATGTCTTCATCGAAGGTCGCGAGATCGGCCGGCTTGGCGAGCGTGAGTTGCAGCCGCTGCGGCGGCGCATCGGCATGATCTTCCAGCACTTCAACCTTTTGTCGGCCAAGACGGTCGAGGACAATGTCGCGCTGCCGCTCAAGATCGAAGGCCGTCCCAAGGCCGAACGGCTGGCGCGCGCTGCCGAACTGCTCGACCTCGTCGGCCTGTCGGAGAAGGCCAAAGCCTACCCATCCTCGCTGTCTGGCGGCCAGAAGCAGCGCGTCGGCATTGCCAGGGCGCTGGCCGCGCGACCGGCGCTGCTGCTCTCCGACGAAGCGACCTCGGCGCTCGATCCGGAGACGACGCGCGCGATCCTGGCCTTGCTGAAAGACATCAACCGGCAGCTCGGCCTGACCATCCTGCTCATCACCCACGAAATGGAGGTGATCCGTTCGATCGCCGACCGCGTCGCGGTGATCGATGCCGGCCGCATTGTCGAGCAAGGCCCGGTGTGGTCGGTCTTCGCCGAGCCGCATTCCGAAATCACCAGGAGCCTGCTTGGCGGCATCCGCCCGCAGCTGCCGGCCGAGATTGCCGGTCGGCTTGTTCCTGGTGACGAGCTCATCCTCAGGATAGACGTCGCCGGCGAAGCCGCGCGGGGCCCACTGCTATCAGATCTCGCTGTTGCGGTTCCGGGTCCGTTCCGCCTCGTCCACGGCGGCATCGACCATGTCCAGCAGCAGCCTGTCGGCACGCTGTTCGTGGCGGTGGCGGGCAACGATGCCCGCCATCTCGCTGAAGTAATCGCTTTCCTGAAGGCCCGCGAAGCGCGGGTGGAGGTGCTTGGCCATGTCGCCGGTTCTGTTTGAGCTTCTGCTGCGCTCGATCTGGGAGACGGTCCTGATGACCGCCGCGTCGGGCCTTATCTCGCTGGTCTTCGGCCTGCCGCTCGGTCTGGCCTTGATCGCCACAGAGCGCGGCGGCATCGCTGAAAACATCTGGGTGAACCGCGCGCTTGGCGCCGTCATCAACGGCTTTCGCTCGGTGCCCTTCATCATCCTCTTGGTGGCATTGATCCCGGTGACGCGGCTGATCGTCGGCACCTCGATCGGCACCTGGGCGGCGATCGTGCCGCTGTCGATCGCGGCGACGCCCTACTATGCCCGCATCGCCGAAGTCTCGCTGCGCGAGGTCGATCGCGGCCTGATCGAGGCGGCGCGCGCCATGGGCGGCAACCGCTGGACGATCATTCGAGAGGTGCTGGTGCCGGAGGCGCTGCCCGGCATCGTCGCCGGTTTCACCGTGACGCTGGTGACGCTGATCGGCGCCTCGGCCATGGCTGGCGCCATCGGCGCCGGTGGCCTCGGCGACCTCGCCATCCGCTATGGCTACCAGCGTTTCGAGACCAGCGTCATGGTCGCCGTGGTCATCGTGCTGATCATCCTCGTCTGCGGCATCCAGTGGGTCGGCGACCGGCTGGTCGCAAGACTGGATCGGCGCGGATGAGCGGCCGCGAACATTCTTTGCCCGTCGGCTGCAAAAGGCAGCGCCGGCTTTCTTCATTCGCCTCGAGATTGAATTGCGCATTGCTTTGATTGGACAAGCCTGCGTGCCACCGTGACAGCGGGGCCGGCAAACAAGGAGCTTGACCATGCCCAGGATCGTACCCGTGCTTGACCTCAGCCGCCTCGAACAGGGCGCCTCGGAGCACCGAACGTTTCTGTTCGACCTGCGCACGGCCGCGCGCGATGTCGGCTTCTTCTATTTGACCGGCCACGGCATATCGGCTGCGGATACCGGCGAGGTGCTCGACGCCGCGCGCCGGTTCTTTGCCTTGCCGGAAGCCGACAAGCTGGCGATCGAAATGGTCAAGTCCTCGCAGTTCCGCGGCTATACCCGCGCCGGCGGCGAACTCACCAAAGGCAAGGCCGACTGGCGCGAACAGCTCGACATCGGCGTCGAACGCCCGGCCATCCCGCAAGGCCCCGGCGTGCCCGCCTGGACGCGGTTGCAAGGGCCGAACCAGTGGCCGTCTGCACTGCCCGGACTGAAGCCGGCGCTGCTGGCATGGCAGGCCAAGGCCACCGCCGTGGCAATCCGTCTGCTCAGGGCGTTCGCTCTATCGCTCGACCAGGCCGAGGACGCCTTCGATCCGATCTACCGCAATGAGCCCAACCATCGCATGAAGATCGTTCGCTATCCCGGCCGCAACGCCACCGGCGACGATCAGGGCGTCGGCGCGCACAAGGATGGCGGCTTCCTGACGCTTCTGCTGCAGGATGAGAACAAGGGCCTGCAGGTCGAATATGACGGCAGCTGGGTCGATGTCGATCCGCTCCCCCATACGCTGGTGGTCAACATCGGCGAACTGCTCGAACTGGCCTCGAACGGCTATCTCCGGGCAACCGTGCACCGTGTCGTGACGCCGCCGGCTGGCGTCGAGCGCATCTCGGTGCCGTTCTTCTTCAGCGCCCGGCTCGACGCGACCATCCCGCTGCTCGACCTGCCGGAGGAACTGGCGGCCGAGGCGCGCGGACCGGCAAGCGATCCCGACAATCCGCTGTTTCGCAATGTAGGCACCAATGTGCTGAAAAGCCGCCTGCGCTCGCATCCCGACGTGGCGCGCCGGCACTATGCCGATCTCCTGGAGACCGGCGCGTCGGCCGTTTGAGCCCGTTGGCGGCAGGAACAAATTTCTGTATCTTGCGGCTGTTTTAGAAAGCTATCCGTCGCCAACCGCCGCGAATACGCGCATATAGGAATTATCGTTCGGCGGTTTCCTCCCATTCCGCTGGACGGTGTTCCCCTCTGAAGGTTCTTGACCTTCTTTTGGCCGGGCAGCTTTTGCGCCCGGCCTTTTTTATCCAACCGTTTTGAGAGCTATTTCGCAAATTGGCACCTCGGCATGGTGATGATTTAAAACGTTTGCAATTTTTCGAAAGAGCATTACAAACGTTTCAAACACTCGGTCGGGAGGAGCGATTGCCACCCCGCGTCACCACGCTGAAGGAGCTAGCGGCGAGCCTTGACCTGTCGATCACGACCGTGTCGCGGGCCCTTGCCGGGCATGAGCAGATCGCCTTGAAAACCCGCGAGCGCGTTGCGCAAGCGGCGCGCCAGGCCGGCTACGTTCCCAACACGGCGGCACGCACGCTTGTCTCCGGCCGCAGCGGCTTCGTCGGACTGGTGCTGCCGGTCAGGGGCCCGAATCTGGTCGATTCCTTCCTCGGCGAGTTCGTCACCGGGCTTGGCGAAGGGCTGGTGTCGCATGGCGCCGACCTCATCCTCGCCACCGCGGCCCTTGGCCATTCCGAGCTGTCGGTGCTGCGCCATGTCGTCGAATCCGGACGCGCCGACGGCGTCGTCGTCACCCGCATCGCCGAGGTCGACGAGCGCCTCGCCTATCTGCGCGAGCGCGGCTTTCCCTTCGTCGCCCACGGCCGCCTGCTCGACAGCGACTTTGCCTACAACTGGCTCGACACCGATGGCGCGCACGCCTTCGGCGAGGCCTTCGACATGCTCTACGATCTCGGCCATCGTCATTTCGGCCTGGTGACGATTTCCGAGCCGATGACCTTCCGGCATCTGCGGCAGGACGGCCTTGCCGCCGCCATCGGCCGCCGCGGCGATCCGTCGGTGCGCCTCCACGTGGCGACGGCGCCGCGCTTCGACCGTGGCGCCCGCATCCAGGCGATCAACCGCATGCTGCAAGGCACGGACCGGCCGACCGCTGTCATTGCCCTTTTCGACGAGTTGGCGCTGACGGTGATGGAGGAGGCGGCGCGCGCCGGCCTGACCGTGCCGCGCGACCTTTCGGTCATCGGCTTCGACAATGTCGTTGCCTCGGCCTATGCGCCGCCCGGCCTCACCACCTTCGACGCCTCGATCCGCCAATGCGCGCGCGAGATCGCCGACATGCTGCTCACCGTCATCGCCGAACGGCCTGCCGCGCCGCTGACGCGGCTGATCCGGCCGACGCTGGTGCCGCGGGCGAGCCACGGCCCAGCACCGCAGACAAGAAGCTGACGTCGCAACGACGGCGCATACCCAGGGAGGAAGACCATGATGAAGATATTGAGGACACTGGCGGGCGCCGCGCTGGCACTGTCGTTTGCCGTTGGCGGCGCGCAGGCGCAGCAGGTGCTGTTCTGGTCGACGCAGGCGCGCCCGGTCGAGGAAACCCAGAAGATGCGCGACGCGGTGCTGAAAGGCTTTGACGGCGCCGTCGACTATCAGGTCGCCGAGGACGGTCCCTGGCTTACCCGCCTGCAGGCCGAACTGCAGGCCGGCACCGGCACCATCGGCTTGCTTGGCGGCCTGCATGGCGACTTCTCCACCGTCGGCGCCAACCTTGTCGATCTGTCCGCTGTCGATGTCGGCGGCGTCAAGGTCAACGAGGCCTACAAGAAGCTCGGCACGCTCGGCACCGGTGAGCAGAAATACATGCCGTGGATGCAGGCCACCTATTTGATGGCGGCCAACAAGCAGGCGTTGCAATATCTGCCGCAAGGCGTCGATCTCAACACCATCACCTACGACCAGTTGATCGAATGGTCGAAGAACATCGCCGAGAAAACCGGTTCGCCGAAATTCGGCTTTCCCGCCGGCCCGAAGGGGCTGAAGCACCGCTTCTTCGAGGGTTTCCTCTATCCCTCCTATACCGGCTCGATGGTGACCAAGTTCCGCTCGCCGGAGGCCGAGACCGCCTGGAACAAGTTCAAGGAGCTCTGGCAGTACACCAATCCGAATTCGACCAACTATGCCTTCATGCAGGAGCCGTTGCTGTCGGGTGAAGTTTGGGTGGCGTTCGACCATGTCGCGCGGCTTGCCGATGCCTTCAACCAGAAGCCGGACGAGTTTGTCGCCTTCCCGGCGCCTGCGGGTCCTGCCGGTCGTGGCTTCATGCCGGTGGTTGCCGGTGTCGCCATCCCCAAGACCTCGCCGGATGTCGACAAGGCGAAGGCGCTGGTCGCCTATATGCTCAAGCCCGAGACGCAGATCGCGACGCTGAAAGCGACCAATTTCTTCCCGGTCGTCGACGTCAAGCTGCCCGACGACATGCCGGCCTCGGTCAAGGCCTTCGGCCCGGCGATCGCCACCATGACCGGCGCGCCCGATGCGCTGCCGGCGCTGTTGCCGATGGGGCTTGGCGATCTCGGCGGCAAGTTCAACCAGGTCTACACCGACAGCTTCGAGCGCATCGTACTCGGCGGCGAGGACGTGCATGGCGTGCTCGAAGAGCAGGGGACAGCGCTCAAGGCGATCATCGACCAGGCCAAGGCGCCCTGCTGGGCGCCTGACAAGCCATCCACTGGCGCTTGCCCGGTGGAATAACGACCAGATCCTCCCCGAGGGCCGGGGCGTCCGGAGTTTGTTGCACTCCGGGCGCCCAAACCGCACCACTTGGCCACGCACCACTTGGCCGCAAAGGACACCACCATGAACGGCAAGGCTCTGCCCTATCTGCTGCTGATGCCGGCGACCCTGTTCCTGTGCGTTTTCTTCCTCTACCCGTTCGTGCTGGTCGCCTTCGAGGCGGTGACCCGCGACGGCGCCTTCACCCTCGACAATTTCCGCGCCATGGCCGGCAGCTGGAAGTTCCCGGTCACCGTGCGCAACACGCTGCTGCTCGCAGCCATCGTCGTTCCGATCCAGCTCGTCATGGCGCTGCTGATGGCCTCGGTGGTGTCGCGGCTGGAGACGGGGCGCAGCGCAGCGCTCTATATTTTCGCCATTCCGCTCGGCATTTCCGATCTCGCCGCCGGCCTGATCTGGCTCGCCATCTTCGACCAGTCGGGCTTCCTCAACACGCTGCTTTCCCACGTCGGCGTTGTCGACAGACCGATCATGTTCCTCGGCTATCAGAGCAAGCTCACCATCTTCATCGCCGTGGCGCTGGCCGAGATCTGGCGCGCCACCGCCATCATGATGGTCATCCTCGTCGCCGGCATGGGACTGATCCCCAAGGAATATTACGAAGCCGCGGAAGTATTCGGTGCCGGCCCGTGGAAGCGTTTTGTCCGCATCACGCTGCCGCTGCTGCGGCCGAGCCTGCAGACAGCGATCATCCTGCGCGTCATCCTCGCCTTCGAGGTCTTCGCCGTGGTCGCCGCCCTTGGCGGCACCAATCTGCCGGTGCTGATGGGCGAGACCTACAACTGGCAATTCACGCTGCAGGACCGCAATGTCGCCGCCGCCTCGGCGCTGCTCATTCTCGCCATCTCGATCGGCTTCACGCTGTTCTTCCTCAGGGTGCTACGCGTGCCCAAGGAGGCGCGCATATGAGTGCGGTCACGCAAACCCCAGCCGCCGCAAGCGCCGATGCCCGCAAGGCCGGCGACTGGCTGCTGATCGCCACCGCCATCCTGCTTGGCGTCTGGGTGCTGCTGCCGATCTATCTCCTGATCGTCAACGCGCTGTCGTCGCCCGAACAAGTGACCGCCTTCCCCAAGCGCTTCTTCCCGTCCTTCGATACCGGCAGCCTGTCGTTCTTCATCAATTTCGCCGGCGTCGCCAGGGCGCTGTGGAACTCGGTTCTGGTCGCCACGCTGACGATGATCCTGTCGATCGGCTTCGGCGCTCCGGCTGGATATGCGCTGTCGCGCTTCGATTTTCCCGGCAAGGGAACCTTCCGTTTTCTGGTGCTGATGACGCGCGCCTTCCCGCTGCCGCTGCTGGCGCTGCCGTTAGCGGTGATGTTCATCCGCACCGGCCTCGACGACACCGCGATCGGCCTGGCGCTCGTCCACACCACACTGGCGCTGCCCTTCGCGGTGCTGATCACCTTCTCGCTGTTTTCCGGCATTCCCGTCGAACTGGAGGAGGCCGCCTGGACGCTTGGCTGCACCAGGCTGCAAGCGTTTCGCAAGGTGATCCTGCCGCTGGCGCTGCCCGGCATCGCGGCGTCGGCGGTGTTTGCCTTCACCATCTCCTGGAATGAGGTGTTCGCCGCCGCCGTGCTCACCATCGAGAACCGCACGCTGACCGCTTTCCTTCTGCAGAGCCTCGGCGAGTCACCGCTCTACCTCAAATTCGCCGGTGGCGCGGCTCTGGTCGTGCCGGCGCTGATCTTCATCTTCGCCGTCCGCAAATATCTGTTCGCCATGTGGGGGATCGCCAACCGATGACACGCGACACGGAGAAGGCTCATGGCTGAAATCGCGATCAAGGGCGTCGCCAAGCGCTTCGGCGGCTTTACCGCGCTGCATCAGGTCGATCTCGCCATCGCTGACCAGGAATTCATGGTGCTGCTCGGCGCCTCCGGCTGCGGCAAGACCACGCTGCTGCGCATCGTCGCCGGGCTGGAGACGCCGAGCCAGGGCGAGGTCTGGATCGGCGGCCGCCGCGTCGACCATCTGCCGCCGCGCGAGCGCGGCATTGCCATGGTGTTCCAGAACTATGCCGTCTTCCCGCATCTGACCGTGTTCGAAAACATCGCCTTCGGCCTGCGCATGAAGAAGCTGCCGCAGGCCGACGTCGAGCGCCGCGTCAACCGCACCGCCGAGCTCATGCATATCGAGCAATTGCTGAAGCGCTATTCGGGTCAGCTGTCCGGCGGCCAGCGTCAGCGGGTTGCGGTTGCCCGTGCGCTCGCCATGGAGCCGGACGTCATCCTGATGGACGAGCCGTTGTCCAATCTCGACGCGCTGCTCAGGCTCGAAATGCGCGCCGAGCTCAAGGGCGTGCTCGCGGCGTCGAAGACGACCACCATCTATGTCACTCACGATCAGGTCGAGGCGATGAGCCTCGCCGACCGCATCGCCGTCATGCATCAGGGCCGCATCGTCCAGGCCGCGTCGCCGGTCGAGGTCTACCGCAACCCGGCCGCCCGTTTTGTCGGCTCCTTCATCGGCAATCCGCCGATGAATTTCATCCCGGCGACCAAGGCGGCAAACGGCAGCTGGAGCGTTGCCGGGCTGACGCTGCCCGGTCCGAAATCGGACAAGCAGAAAATCGAGTTCGCCATCCGTCCGGAGGATGTCGACGCCGGCAGCGAAGGGCTGCATGCCGCCGTGCGGGTCATCGAGCCGCTCGGGCCGCACACGCTGGTCACCTGCGATGTCGAGGGCGGCCTGTTCCGCGCCATCCTGGAATCGAATGCCAGTGTCAAGGTTGGCGAGCAGCTGCGGCTGGCGCCCAAGCCCGATCGCGTCCGCTGGTTCGATCCCGAAACCACCAACGCCCTTTAAGGAACGAATGCCGTCCATGACTTCTCTAGCCGTCGACGAAACCATCGCCCGCGCCGTCGAGGTGCTGAGGGAAAACGACCAAGGCGCCTACACTATCCCGACCAGGGGTCTCTACCCCTTCCAGTGGAACTGGGATTCCTGCCTGACCGCACTGGGTCTTGCCCACTACGACGAGGCGCGCGCCTGGACCGAGATCGACACTTTGTTCGCCCATCAATGGCCGGACGGCATGGTGCCGCACATTGTCTTCCATGTCTGGAGCGACGGCTATTTTCCCGGGCCCGATGTGTGGCGAACCAATCGCCCGACCGCGACCTCCGGCATCACGCAGCCGGCCGTCGCCGGCTTTGCCGTCCGCCGCCTGTTCGACCGCGCCACGGACAAGAAGCTGGCGGCGGAACGGGCGCATGCGCTGCTGCCGAAGATCGACGCCTGGCATCGCTGGTTCTATGAGAACCGCGACCCCAAAGGCGACGGGCTGGTCGCCATGATCCATCCCTGGGAATCCGGCCGCGACAATTCGATCGACTGGGATGATGCCTTCGAGCGCGTGCCGACCGAAGGCGTCGAGCCCTACACCCGCCGCGACATTCTGCACGCCGACCCGGCGCACCGCCCGACCAAGGCTCAATACGACCGCTATCTCTGGCTGCTGCAGCATTTTCGTGCACTCGGCTGGGACAATGCCAGGCTGCACGACGCCTCGCCATTTCAGGTCGTCGATCCCGGCTTCAACGCCATTCTGATCCGCGCCTCAGCCGATCTAGCCGATCTCGCCGATGCGCTGGGCGAAACGGAGATCGCCGAAGCCAACCGCGGCCGTGCCCGAAAGGGTCTGGCGGCAATGGAGCGGCTGTGGAGCGAGGCGCACGGCCAGTATCTCTGTCTAGACCGCACCACCGGCAAGCTGATCGACAGCGCCTCCGTCGGCGGCATTTTGGCCGCCTTTGCGGCGATTCCAGAACCTCGCGCGGCGGCGCTCGCGGCACGCGTCGAGCGCCTTGCCGGAAAGGCGCGCTATGTCGTGCCCTCGCACGATCCCGACGACCCGCGCCTCGACGCCAAGCGCTACTGGCGCGGTCCGGTCTGGCTGGTGGTCAATTACATGATCGCCGACGGGCTCAGTGCTGCCGGCCATGGCGATGTCGCGCAACACATCACGCAGTCCAGCCTCGACCTGATCGGCGAAAGCGGCTTTGCCGAATATTACGACCCGCTCACCGGCGAACCACTAGGTGGCGGCCGCTTCACCTGGACAGCGGCAATGGTGATCGAGTTTTTGCGGAAGGGGTAGGGCGATCTCCCCCCTTGTGGGGGAGATGTCCGGCAGGACAGAGGGGGGCGCTGTCCCGCCGGCTTCTCAGTCCTTCACAATGGTGCCCTCAGGCATATCCTCGCCTGGTGCAGGGCGAACAAGGTTGGCATTCCTTCACGCCCCCCTCTGCCCTGCCGGGCATCTCCCCCACGAGGGGGGAGATTAGCACCTCACCCAAACTTCGGATCGAGGCTGCCCGACTTATACCGCTTGGCCATCTCAGCAACCGGCAGCGGCTTGATCTTCTGCGCATTGCCGGCAGTGCCGAACTGCTCGAAACGCTCCTTGCAGAGCTTGCGCATCGCGGCCATGGCCGGCGTCAGATACTTGCGCGGATCGAACTCGCTCGGATTTTCGGTCAGCACCTTGCGGATGGCGCCGGTCAGCGCCATGCGGTTGTCGGTGTCGATGTTGATCTTGCGCACGCCATGCTTGATGCCGCGCTGGATCTCTTCCACCGGCACGCCCCAGGTCGGCTTCATCTGGCCGCCATATTTGTTGATGATCTCCTGCAGGTCCTCCGGCACCGAGGACGAGCCGTGCATCACCAGATGCATGTTGGGCAGGCGACGGTGGATTTCCTCGATCACGTTCATCGCCAGCACCGCGCCGTCCGGCTTGCGTGAGAATTTGTAGGCGCCGTGGCTGGTGCCCATGGCCACCGCCAACGCATCGACATGGGTGTCCTTGACGAACTCGACCGCCTGCTCCGGATCGGTCAGCAGCTGGTCGTGGCTGATCGCGCCTTCGACGCCGTGGCCGTCTTCCTGCTCGCCGCCACCGCTTTCCAGAGAGCCGAGCACGCCGATCTCGCCTTCGACCGAGACACCGCCCCAATGCGCCATGTCGACGACGCGCTTGGTGATGCCGGAATTGTAGGCGTAGTCGGCCGGCGTCTTGCCGTCTTCTTTCAGCGAACCATCCATCATCACCGAGGTGAAGCCGTACTGGATGGCGGTGACGCAGGTGGCCTCGTTGTTGCCATGGTCGAGATGCATGCAGACCGGAATGTCGGGGTGGATTTCGACCAGCGCGTCGATCAGCTTGGCCAGCACCACGTCATTGGCGTAGGCGCGGGCACCGCGGCTTGCCTGCAGGATGACCGGTGACTTGGTCTCCTCGGCCGCCTCCATGATGGCGAGGCCCTGTTCCATATTGTTCATGTTGAAGGCGGGTACGCCGTAGCCGTATTCGGCGGCGTGATCGAGCAATTGTCTCAGTGTTATGCGAGCCACCCAATAGTCTCCCGTATCTGGTTTCAAGCGCAACGTCGCGGGCCGGCCGGTTGCCGGCCCAGATGCTTCTGGCCGGATTTCGCCAGAACCGCAACCGTCAGCGGCTATGGAGGGCGCAATTCTTGTTGCAGGGCTGAAATCCGGCTGTTTTGGCGCATCTTATGCCGCGATCAGCTCCCGTGCCGCCAGGATCTGCAGGCAGGCATTGGCCGCTTCCTTGCCCTTGACGGTGAAGTGCTCGAAGAAGAAGCGGTGATGCTCGGCGCTGTCATGATAATTGTGCGGCGTCAGCACCGCCGACAGCACCGGCACGCCGGTCGACAGCTGCACATTCATCATGCCGTCAAGCACGGCGCCGGCCACGAAATCATGGCGATAGATGCCGCCATTGACGACGAAGGCGGTGCCGAGGATCGCGGCGTAGCGGCCGGTCGTAGCCAGTGTCTTCGCGTGCAGAGGGATTTCGTAGGCGCCCGGTACGTCGAACACATCGACGGCGAAGCGCCCGCCGCCGAGCACGGCAAGCTCTGCCTTGAAGGCCTGTACGCACTGGTCGACGACATCGGCGTGCCAGCGCGCCCGAACGACGGCGATGCGAACAGTTTCTTGGTGTCTTGGGGTATGCTGATTCATGGGTCCATCCTTCCGTTTCGAACCAGAATCAGGACGCACGATACGAAATCCGGCCCGCACGAGCGGTCCGTCTTCCGTTTCGTTCTCTTCCATCCGGACTGTGACCGTCGGCTCCGGAATCACACCGGATCTGCTGACCCTCCTGTTGCCGGGAGGCGCTCGCGGGCTTGAGCCGAGACTCTTACCGCCGGTGGGGACTTTCACCCCGCCCTGAGAACATTAACGGGGGAGATATGGAGGGG
>NZ_JBWLUX010000111.1:0-367 GCF_057784315.1 Mesorhizobium sp. CNPSo 4684
TCGGGCGGGCGCCCAAGCCGCCATCGTAAACCTCGGAGAACGTCCAGCGAACGACGCCGTTG
The DNA here is from genome assembly GCF_057784315.1 of Mesorhizobium sp. CNPSo 4684. Classification (NCBI taxonomy): domain Bacteria; kingdom Pseudomonadati; phylum Pseudomonadota; class Alphaproteobacteria; order Hyphomicrobiales; family Phyllobacteriaceae; genus Mesorhizobium; species Mesorhizobium sp. CNPSo 4684. The sequence continues at coordinate 63 of NZ_JBWLUX010000111.1, forward strand.
CGGTCGAGCAGGAACTGGCCCATGAGCTGGCCCACGCCGGTCGCCATCATTTGCTGGTCCGCTTCAGTGATATCGTAATTGTCTTTTTTGTTCAGATATTCGAGCGTGGCAAACGGATCCATCGGCTCAGGCATTTCGCCCGGCACGTTGAGCCGCATCGCCTTCACATCGCTCATTGAGGCCTTGTGCGGCCATGCGCTCTCGCCCTCGGTGATCTGCATGTTGGGGAGCCCAAAAGCGCGGTGTGAAGCCCGCTCAGGATCAGACGCCGCGAGCAGAGCCGGCATCGGATGATAACGGAGATA
>NZ_JBWLUX010000112.1:0-361 GCF_057784315.1 Mesorhizobium sp. CNPSo 4684
TTTGAAGCAAAGTGTAATTTTTGACGGTCCCTGCGTCGGAACTTTCTGGTCAAAGGCATTCATAAGAAATGAGTCAGCTGCTTTTTCAGGTCGGGTGGGAATGCTCCTTCGCAGGGCGTGCGCCTCCCACCTATCGGACCCGAGCCCCAAGCCGTAGGGGTGAGGTGCTCCAGTCTAAGTTTAAGCTATCCCGCCATGGCGAAACTGCAGCTATCCCGCCATGGCGAACGTCAGCCCTGCAGTCTGTTTTGCAGTGCCTGCCGATCGGCACGGAGCCCGTCGAGGTCCAGCAGGACTGGCTGCCCTGGTTGCGCCAATCGCCTAACCAGCTCGCGCGTGCCGTCCACCACAAAGACGCCGC
>NZ_JBWLUX010000113.1:0-361 GCF_057784315.1 Mesorhizobium sp. CNPSo 4684
GTAGGTGGTGCCGCCCACGAACTCGTTGTGCGCCGAAGGATCGGTCGTGTAGGTCCAGGCGCCGGTCGCATCGACAGCGAACGTGCCGTAGCCGTGGCTGCCGGCAACAGCGCTCTGCGCAACAAAGGCGTTCGAGCTGTCAACGTCGGTCGCCGACAGCTGGCCGCTCGCCGTCAGAACCGCGTCGGTTTCCGTCAGGCTCGCCGTGCTCGCGCCGGTGATCACCGCCGCGTCGTTGGTGCCCAGGATGCTGACGGTGACGACCTGCGTCGTGCCGTCGGCCGTCGCAACCGTGAAGCTGTCGGTGTAGGTGGTGCCGCCCACGAACTCGTTGTGCGCCGAAGGATCGGTCGTGTAGGTC
>NZ_JBWLUX010000114.1:0-354 GCF_057784315.1 Mesorhizobium sp. CNPSo 4684
CCCCCCCCCCCCCCCCTGGCCGCCCCGGGCTGGTCTGTCATCGCATCGGTCCGAAAGTCGTGGTCGATTTTCGGCAAGCCCGGTGCGAAGATTTGGAGCGCCGGAGCGTGGCAATGCGTCCGCATGGACGTGTGGCGCTCTGGCCGAAGCGGGGCGCCGATGCTGCGATATATTCTCCGGCGGCTTCTGACCGCCATACCGACGCTATTCGTCATCGTGACGATGGCGTTCTTCCTGATACGCGTCGCACCAGGCGGTCCGTTCAATCAGGAGCGGGGCTTGAGCCCCGAGATCAGGGCCAATCTGGAAGCTCAGTTCGGCCTCGACGATCCGCTCTGGCTGCAATATGCCCAC
>NZ_JBWLUX010000115.1:0-316 GCF_057784315.1 Mesorhizobium sp. CNPSo 4684
TGTCCAGCCGATAGATGGGTAACAGTTTGAACCGGATACATAGGTAACAGTTTTCGCCTTATGTTGAGTTCGCCGCAGCGCCAAGCGGTTTGGTTGGCGCGGCGCTTCGGCGAACCAGTTTCCCGTGCTTGTGGTCGATAAACCCGAGCGGATGGGCATAGAAGCGCATCGCCCATTCGCCGCTCTCAGTTTCTTCGATGGCGACCGGTTCGCCTGCCAGCGTGGCCGAGACGTAGATTTCGGCGCCCTGCCATTTGACGGCGCCGTTCTGGCGCACACTGCGCACCGCTGCCTCGGCCGGATAGTCCGGCTCAGG
>NZ_JBWLUX010000013.1:0-168587 GCF_057784315.1 Mesorhizobium sp. CNPSo 4684
TGACGAAGGCGAAGATCCCAAGCTCTCCCGCGGCTGTAACCTCAGGTGGTACGGGCGACTTCGCCAAGCCAAGGTCCGGGCGGCCGCCCGGACCTTGGCTCAATCGCTTCAATCCCACGAAATCTCTCTCGTGTAGATACAAGGTGGCGCGGCGCAGCCGCGACGGAGAGGGGGAATGGCGCGGCCTTCAACGAGAGAAATCACCAACGCCGCAGCCCCCTCTCCGTCCGCTTCGCGGCCACCTCTCCCCCGCTTTGCGGGGGCGAGGAACCCAAGGCTGGCGAGGTTACGCCACCCCATACACCAGGCTCACCCGTCCATCCGAAAGCGGCTCGGCCTTGCGCAGTTCCAGCTTGTGCCTAGCGTGCACTGTGCCAAACAGCGCCTTGCCGTCGCCGGCGAGCAGCGGATAGACGATCAGCCGCATCTCATCGACCAGCCCGGCCTCGATCAGGCTGGCGGTGATGCGGGCGCCGCCCATGAGATAGATGTCCTTGCCCGGCTCGCGCTTCAGCGCGGCGATGTCGTCGAGGCTGCGCAGGAAGCGCGTCGACGGCCAGGCTGCCGAAGTCATGGTGTTCGACAGCACATAATGCGGGGTTTTCGCGGCAAACCGGGCCCATTCGAGTTCGGCCGGGTCGACCAGCTTGCCGGTCATCGGCAGCGGCTGGTCCGGCTCGTTCTCAAGGATCGCGCTCCAGTAGCGCTCATAGCCGGCATACATGACGCCGCCGAGCAGGCAGGCGTCGATCTCAGGCATCAGGCCGTATTCCTCCGACCAGTTGTCGACCCAGTCGGCGAACCCTTCGGGTCCTTCCATCTTGCCGTCGATGGAGATCTTCATTCCGGTGATCAATTTACGCATGACTTCCTCCTTCAGGCTTGCGGGATGCAAGCACGTCGCTTGGTTTCATCGGTGGTAAGTGCGAGCCTCCAGGGCGGAGGCTACGCGGTCGTTGCGAGATGGCCGATCGGCCATCCCTGTTGCACCCGTCCCCCTGGCGTGGGGACGTGGCGGTCAGTGGTGGTCCATATCCATCTGGTCTGTCAGGCAAAGGACATCGCGGTAGGCGCAGAGATCGTCGATGAGCGGCTTTTCGTCGGCCAGTATTTTCGCCCTCTCCGTCTCGCCGACGAGCTGGATCATGTAGCTCTGCTCGGCGTTGCCTTGTCTGTCGATGAAGGGATTGAGCAGGCTGGAAGGATTGGCGAGGTCCGGCGCCGCGCCGATGTCCTCATTGGTGATGCCGGCGGCATAGAACATCAGATGCGGCATCGGCATGGTGTGAACCTGCATGTCGGGCGGGCCGATGGTGCGCATGACTGGACCCACCATGTAGGACAGGCCTGCCTTGTCGGGCGTTTTGTAGGTCTTGTTGTCGTAGCGGTTCTGGATTTCAGCCTTCAGCGCGGCAGCGTCCATGCCCTCGGCGCGAAGCTTGGCGGCATCCATGATCACCTTGAGATAGGTGCTGGTGCCGGCGGCGTCGTAGCAGAGGGGAAAATAGATGTCGTTGCGGAAGTCGCCGATTTCCCAGGCAGTGCGCTCGACAATACAGGTCAAAGCGCTCGTGCCTTGCCGGGCAAGCTGATAGCCCTTGGCGGGATCGAGCAGATAGACGGTCGCCTTGTCGCGCAATGGCGACGGCAAGGCGCTGAGCGCATAGCGGGTTTCGAGCTGGGCCGGCATCCGGTCGATGGTCGTGTCGGCTGCCCGGGCTGCCGACTGGCCGGCAAGACCGATTGTTATAGCCAAGCCGATTGTTCTGAATGCACGCATTGTCTCTCTCCAATGTTGGGACGTGTTTCATCGGTCCTCGCGCCGGCATCCGGCGCGAGGTCAGGCAGAAATGCTTAGGTCAGGTCAGGCCGGCAGGCGCTGGTCGTAGTCGGTCTTGAGACGGTTCCAGCCGTCCCAGAACGTTTCCGGCTTCTCGCCCGTCATGCGGGCCGCCAGAATATCGAGATGTATGTGCCAGCCGGCGGCATGCATCAGCAGGCTCGAGCGGTCGGGCAGGCGGCGGTGAATAACGGTGAGCAGGACATCGTCGCCGCGCTGCGCCAATTCGAACGAGACATTGCCGCTGCCGCTCCAGGTGATGGTGAGCTTGCGCGGCGGGTCGTATTCGACAATGCGGCTCTGCATCCGGTGCTCATCACCGAAGCCGGCCGGCCTTTCTCCGGGCGGGTCGGTGAGTTCGTCATTGCGCCAGACGAGTTCGAAGGACGAACCTTCCCCCTCCTCCATGTCGCCGGCGGCCATCCACTGGCGGCGCAGATCGCTCTGCGTCAGATATTCCCAGACGCGCTCCCTGGTTCCGGGCAAAAGCCGTTCGATCCTCAAAGTGGCGGGTTGGATCAACTGGCCGTAGCCGTCGAAGTTCATCTGGTTCATTGGTCGTCTCCCTCGGATGATGTTGGCGTGATCGATTCTGGCTTGGGTGTTTCTGGCTTCATCGGTGGCGGCATCGTCTGCGTCGTCGATGTTTTGCGGTTCGCCTCCTCGCGCAACAGCTGTTCGAGGACATCGAGGCGGCTGTTCCAGAAGCGCGCGTAGGCGCCGAGCCACTCATAGGCGGTGGCCAGCGGACGCGCCTCGAGGTGACAGACATGGGTGCGGCCGCGCACTTCGCGACGGATCAGCCCGGCATGCTCCAGCGCCTTGATGTGCTTGGAGGCGGCGGCCAGCGACATGGCAAAGGGTTCGGCCAGCTGGCTCACCGTACGCTCGCCGCCGGCGAGGCTGTTGAGCATGTTGCGGCGCGTGGCGTCGCTAAGGGCGTGAAAAACCTGATCCATCTGGGGCGTCTCTAATTCAACCATGTAGTTGAATATAGATGCAGGCTTTTGAATAGTCAACCGTTTGGTTGAATGTTTTTTTGGGAGAAGGAGCCGACCCCCTACCCCCCTTGTGGGAGGTCGGACCGCAGGTTCGGGTGGGGTGCTTGGCGCTGACCGCGGGGATGAGAGCAATCTCCCCCCTCGTGGGGGAGATGTCCGGAAGGACAGAGGGGGGCGCGAAGGATCGCTACGTCTCAGCTACTCATGTCTTCGGCAAGGCCGGGTGCCACATGTGATTGACAGGCCTGCGGGACAGCGCCCCCCTCTGGCCTGCCGGCTTTCGTCATTCGGAAAGCCAAGCAATTGGCTTTCCATCCGCTTCGCGGACCATTCCTCAACCCCCACAAGGAGGGAGATTAGCAGCGTCAGCCCCTCACCCCGCCATTGCCAGCGGCACCGGGCTCTTGTTGGGGATCTGGATGTCGATCTCCAGCGTCGACATGGTCTCGCCGCGGTCCATCGAGACCTGCAGATAGTCCTGGTCGATCTGCACATGCTTGGCGATCACCGCCATGATCTCCTCGCGCAGGATGGAGACGAGGTCGGGCTGGCTGCGGTTGCGGCGCTCGTAGGCGAGCAGCACTTGCAGCCGCTCGCGCGCCACCGGCGCGCTGGTGCGCCGCTTGAAGATGTCGAGCAGGTTCATGCCGCCCTCCTTCCCAAAAGACGATCGAGGAAGCCCTTGCGTTCGAAGGGCACAATGACCGGCAGCTGTTCGCCCTCGAGCCGCTTTGCGGCATCGATGTAAGCCTTGGCTGCGGCATTCAGCGGCTCCGACAATGTCACCGGCGAGCCGAGGTTGGAGGCGCGCAGGACATCCTGGCTCTCCGGGATGATGCCCAAGAGCGGCGTCGACAGAATCTCCAGCACATCGTCGATCGACAGCATTTCGCCGCGAGCCGCGCGGGCGGCATCGTAGCGCGTGACCAGCACGTGCTTGGCGATCTGCTCGCCCTGCTCGGCGCGCAAGGTGCGGGCGTCGAGCAGGCCGATGATGCGATCGGAATCGCGCACCGAACTCACCTCAGGATTGGTGACGATGACCGCCTCGTCGGCAAAGCGCATGGCGAGCTGCGCGCCACGCTCGATGCCGGCCGGGCTGTCGCAGAAGACATAGTCGAAGACCGAGCGCAGCTTGCCGATGACCTCGGCCACGCCCTCCTCGGTCAGCGCATCCTTGTCGCGCGTCTGCGAGGCCGGCAGCAGGAACAGCGTCTCGACCCGCTTGTCGCGGATCAGCGCCTGCGACAGCTTTGCCGAGCCCTGGATGACGTTGACGAGGTCGAACACCACGCGCCGTTCGGCCCCCATGATCAAATCGAGGTTGCGCAGGCCGACATCGAAATCGACCAGCGCCACCTTCTTGCCGGTCTTGGCGACCGCCGCCCCCAGAGCCGCGGTCGAGGTCGTCTTGCCGACGCCCCCCTTGCCCGAGGTGACCACCACTACCTTGCCCATCAATAAAGCCTCCGTTGTTGTTCGTTATGTCGCTGACCGGGCGCGAGCCGCGCCCGCCGCATTAGCTGAAAGGGGCGATGCGCAGCATGCCGTTGTCGAGAAATGCCTGCACAGGCTTGCCCCGGACTGACGGGTCCATCTCCTCGGCCGTGCAATACCAGCCATCGACCGACAGAAGCTCGGCCTCGTTTCTGCGGCAGAAGACGCGGGCCGCCGTGTTGCCCTGCGCACCCGCCGAAGCGCGGCCGCGCAGCGTGCCATAGACATGGATCGAGCCGGTGGCGACGATTTCGGAGCCGGAAGCGACCGAGCCCAGCACGATGACATCGCCATGCGGATGAAAGATCAGCTGCCCCGAGCGGATCGGCGAGCGGATCATCAACGTGCCGGCGTCCGGCGCGCCGGCTTTGGCGTCGTTCGGCAGCGGCTTGGCATCGGCCGCCGGCTTCGGATCGGTTGCCTTCAAATCGTTTGGCTTCAGATCCGCCTTCAAATCGCTTGCTGCCTTAAGATCGGCGGCCGGCTTGTCGCCCGACGCAGTAGCATCCTCCGCCCTGCCCGCCTTGCGGCTTGGCTGCAGCAGCCCGTCGGTGGTCGCCTCCTTGGCGCCGACCAGCACCGGCGGCAGATGCGCGCCAAGCTCGCCGCCGCCGTCGAGTTCCATGGCATAGACGCGGATGCCGCGCTGGCCGAGCACGCCGATCAGCGCTTCGATGGCGACGACATCGGGCTTCAGCACGTTCAGATCGAGCACCACCGGGCGGCCGGCAAAGTAGCCCGGCGAGTTGCCGATCCAGCGATCCAGGCTCTCCAGCCAAACATCCAAAGGCGCCTCCGGCGTCAGCGTGAAAGCGACGAAGGAGCGGGCGCGAAAGCGAATGGATTTGGCGTCGAGGGGAGCGGCAAAGGTCACGGCGGGCGATTCCTTACTGATAGGTAAACGCTAGGCCGGGCATGGTTAATGAAAGGTTAACGGGAGGGGGAGCCCGCGTGAAATCGGAAGGTTGGCTAGACGCCAGTTTCGGACGCCAACCGGCGACACATTGTACGTCTTGATACGGGCCGTATGCGGACTGGCAGCTTCGAGGTTCGGATTTTGAGAAGCGGACACTCCCGGTAGCCGCAGGCGTGGACGTGATCTGACCCAAGTACGACGCTCGCTTGTTCGCCGACAGACGGTCGCTTTGCGCCACGCTCCCGACCTTGCGGTCCGCTCAATCGCAGGATTGTGCAACGGCTAAAGGCCTTTGGCGGATCGGATCGGTGGCTCGAGCAACTCTGGCCTGCCAGAATAACGCCTTCGAGCGCGGCGGGTTAGACAGATAACGTCTGATTCGCAGATACATTAGCAGCAGGAAATATGTTGCCAAACGGCGGAAAGAGACGGATCATCAACGCCCGCACCACCCCGATCGAGAATTGGCAGAGACAGGGCTGATCGGGGTTGGCGATCGTATCGAACGCCAGGGAGGTTCAGATGAAACTGCGTGCTTGCCTGCCAAGCGCGGGATGGACCGCACTTGTCCTGATGGGTCTCGGCACCGGCGCTGCCGTTGCTTACGTCGCCGACAGTCCGTTGCAGTCGCGGCTTGCGGCGGCGACAAGAGTGCCGTTGCCGGGAGAACTCGGCGTCGGACACTGTGTCGTCCTGGCCGCCGCCGGCCAATCATTGTCCCCGGAAGACATGAAGGCCTACGAAGAGGCCCAGCCGCCCCTGTGGGACGACCTGGGTTCCTTGAACTATCCAATCAGCACAAAGAGCGCAGATGCTCAAAAATACTTTGACCAGGGGCTGCGGCTCGCCACCAACTTCAATCACGCGGAGGCGCGACGCGCCTTCCGCAAGGCACAAAGCCTCGATCCCGACTGCGCGATGTGCTTCCTCGGCGAGGCGCTGATCCTTGGGCCCAACATCAACGTGCCGATGGATCCTGCCGCAAATGCACCGGCGATCGCTGCTCTTCGAAAGGCGCAAGCGCTTTCATCCGGTGCCACCGAGAAGGAGCGGCGACTGATCGAGGCAGTCGCTACGCGGTATTCCGAAGATCCCAACGCCGATCGAAACGCCCTGAATGCCGCATTCGCCGATGCAACTGCGGCGCTTTCCGACAAATATCCTGACGATCTCGAGCTCGCTGTGCTGGCGGCAGAGGCGGGCATGGACACGCAGCCCTGGGACTATTGGAAGCCGGGCGGCAAGGAACCCAAGGGCCGCACCGCCGACGTCCAGAAGCGGCTGGAAGGCGTTCTCGCCAAGAAGCCTGACCATCCGATGGCAATTCACCTCTACATTCATCTTGTCGAGGCATCGGATCGTCCGGAGCGCGCCGAGCCCTACGCGGATCGGCTGGCAACGCTTATGCCGGGGGCCGGACACATCGTCCATATGCCGAGCCATATCTACTACCGCGTCGGCCGCTACACGGACTCGCTGAAGTCCAACGAAGCTGCCTCGAAAGTGGACGAGACATATATCGCCGAAACCGGCGCTGTCGGTGTCTATCCGCTCGGCTACTATTCCCACAACGTGCACTTCGTATTGGTTTCGGCCCAGCTCCTCGGTGACTCGAAGACGGTGCTTGCAGAGGCCGACAAGCTGGACAAGTTTCTGACCAACGATGTAGCCACGGCCATTCCGATCGTACAGCCGGTGAAAGCAGCTCCCTATTTTGCCTGGGCGCAATATGCCGAGCCCGATACGATCCTGGCCAAGCCCGAGCCGGCCGGCGCGCCGCCTTACGTCACGTCGATGTGGCACTATGCGCGCGGCGTCGCCCTGGCCGAGAAGAAGGACACGTCAGGCGCCCGAGCAGAGGCGGACGCCATCCACAAGATCGCCCAGGAGACCGACTGGTCGGTGCACGATGCCTGGGGAATCCCGGCATTGTCTGTCCTGCAAGTGGCCGAAGATGTCGTACGCGCCCGCGCTGCGCAGGCCGAGAACGATGTCGGCGGTTCGATAGCCCTCTGGAAGAAGGCGGCCGAAACGCAGGACACGATCCCCTATATGGAGCCACCGTACTGGTACTATCCCGTGAGGCAGTCCCTGGGCGCCGCCCTCCTCAAGAACGGTCAGCCGGCGGACGCGGCGAAGGAGTTCGTGGCGGCGCTCGACCGCGCACGCAGCAGCGCCTGGGCGCTGTTCGGGCTGCAGCAGGCGGCGAAGGCCCAAGGCGATACTGCGGCCGAAACCAAGGCCGCGGACGAATTTTCGAAAGCCTGGAAGGGCGATCCAGGCACGGTGACGCTCGAACGGCTCTGACGGAGCTCATACGGGCGGACCGATCCGGTCGGCCGCCCGGGCTCCAACCGTTCACCGAATTCCGATTTGTCGGAACACCTCCAAGCGGTGGTTTGGTTTGACCTGGCCAGTCTTGAGTAGCGAATTTCTCGGTCGCCATCCCGATCCCGAGCAGCCGTCCCTGCTGCCCAACGGAAGGTAGGTGAGAAAATGACACGAGTGCACTGATGGGCCCGGCCTGGACGCCGGCGACGGTCGCGCTGATGGTGCTTGGCTTCGTGCTCTTCTGGCCGCTCGGCCTTGGCCACGCTGGCCTACATCCTCTGGGGCGACCGGTTCGTCAAACGCGTGCGAGCGGGCGAAGGTGACGGTGCGCAACCGCCTAACCGATCGCGGGCGCCCGCCACGAGTTGCGATACGGAGCTCATCCGCTCCCGCTTCGTTGTCGTTCGAATAGAAGACCAGCGCAGCTGCGACCGTCCGCATCAGGCATTGTATAAGACGTTCGCACGTAGCCGTGCGAAGGTCGGCAAATGGCGCAACCACGACCTCCAGCCTGATGGCCGGCAAGGTCTGCTTTCAGGGAAGCTGCGAAGCTGACCTCTACGGCCGACATGAGGCGCATTGCTGTCATTCGTAATTACAGAGAATGAACGCCTTCAATGGTGTATCGCTATTGCGACCACCTCCTCAATGCCGCTTGAAATACTGCACCTTCGGCCTCGTGTTTCTCCGCCGCTTCGCGGTTATCAAACGCGCCGAGATTGCGCCTCTTCCCAGACTTTTTGTCCGGTGGCGGCGCGGTCGGTGCCCAGGCGGTCGAACAGACCCCGCGCTTCGTCCCCCGACATGCCGGTGCGCACGGACCAGTTCCTCGACTAAGAACGTTAGTGCCGGCAATCTCCTTTGTTTGCGGCAGGGCTTCGTCGGCCGTCAGCGGCAAAGCGGCTTCCCGGTGGATCTCCATCGCGTTCTGGTGCAGTGGCGCTTGTGGTCGCCATGGGCGCCTCCCTCACCTTGCCTGCCCGGCGACCCGCCATGCCGAACATGCTTAACGCCGGAGCAGCTTGTCGTGTTACGATTGCCCGTCGGCATCCTCAAGTCAACGCGGCTGCAAGTGCCGGCTCGTGAACCAAACACGCGGGCAAGCTGACGGCAAAGAATTTCCTGCCGCAGGGTTTCGCAAAGCGAGGAGACGTTGATGCGCGCAAGGGGCCGATTTTTCTGTAGCCTGGTGGCTGTCCTGTTTGCCGGTGTCTTCTGGGTGGATGCCGCCCATGCGCAGGATGCAGGGTGTATGTTGGAGCCGGTGGCCGGTACGTCCCGACAGATTCTGAGATGTCGGGAAGGCCTTTCCGTCATCGTGGAAGGTGGCGCTCGTTTTACGCTGGAGGATCGCGATAGAAACGGCAGTCCCGACGCGGTCAGGTTGCGGCGCAAGGCGCTGCTGCTCGATGCTCGGCCCGGCGCGGTCCAGGGTGGCTTCGCGGTGATCACCCCGCAGGCAATCGCCGCGGTGCGCGGCACAAAATGGGCAGTCGACGTTGGCAATGGCAAGACGTCTGTTTTCGTCCTGAGAGGTCGCGTCGCCGTGCAAAGACCGGCATCCACCGATGTCGTGGTCCTCGCACCGGGGGATGGCGTGGACGTCGAGGCCGGGACAGGCGAACTCGTCGTCAAGCGCTGGCCCGCGAAGCGCGTGTCCGCCTTGCTGGCCCGTTTCGGCCAGTGAGCTTGCCCAATGAGCCGGCAATGAGCCGACGAGGGCTTCCGACGCTGATCGCGCTCGTTCTGGCGGGTCTTTGGGGCGCCGGCCTGGGCTTCGCACACTGGCGCAGTAATTTGTGGTTTCTCGATCGCGTCGAGGCAACGATGACCGATCTTCGAACGCTTGTTCGAGGAACGGCAAAGCCGCCGGAGCTGGTCACCATTGTCGCGATAGACGATGAAGCGGTGCGGCGCGAGGGCAGCTATCCGCTCAGCCGCGCCACGCTTGCCCGGATCATCGATACGATAGAGCCGCTTGGGCCGAAAGCCATTGCGCTCGACCTGCTGCTGGTCGACCCCGGGGCAAAAGACACTGACGAAGCGCTAGCGCGTTCGCTGAGCAGGAGCAGAAGCGTAATCGCCGCAGCGGCGATCTACCCCGGAAGCAAACAATGGACGCTGGGCGAAGGACCGCTGGCCCGCGTGCCGAATGCCGAGCGGTTTCTGTGGCCCCTGAAAGCGTTTTCGGACGCCGCCGCTGTCGGCGTCGTGAACGTGGTCACCGACAAGACGGGAACGCCCCGGTTCGTGCCGTTGCTGTTTCGGGCCGGAGACCAGTTGCAAGCGTCCTTCTCCTTGCGTGTCGCCGCCATGGCGGCGGGAGAGGACCCTGGAATTACGCCCGATGATCTATCGCTGGACGGACGGTCGATCCGTACGGACATTGGTCACATCCTGCCTCTGACATTCTATGGCCCGCGCGGCACGATCCGCACGATCAGCGCCGCGACCGTGCTGGAGGGCCAATTCGATCCCGGCGCTATCCGGGGTCGAATTGTCTTGATAGGAGCGACCGCAACCGGCACCGGCGATGTCTTCCCGACACCGTTCGATCCCATATTGCCGGGCGTCGAGGTCATGTCGACGGCGATTGCCCATCTGTTGACTGGCGACGGAATCGTGCGCGACCAGAATGTTCGCCTTGCAGACGCAGGCTTTGCCGTGGTGCTGCCCATGCTTCTTGTCGGCCTGTTGGCGTGGCGCCGAAACGCCATCGGCCTCGCGGCGGTCGCCGGCGTGGTCCTGATCTGGGTCGCGGTCAACATGACCGCTTTCCTGCACCATATCTGGTTGAGCGCCGCGCTGCCGATGACCGCCGCCATTCCGCCGGCAATCCTGTTTGGGGCCGCGCAGCTTTGGCTGGGCAGGAGCCGGGCTCAATATTTCGCCACGCAGAGCCAATTGCTTCAACGCGTTGAAGCCCCAGGACTGGGGGCATGGCTCGCCAAGCATGGCGACTTCCTCTCGGAACCCGTCCGGACAGAAGCCGCCATCCTGTTCATCGACCTGTCCGGCTTCACCGGACTGAGTGAAACATTGGGACCGAGCGCCACACGCGAACTCCTGAACAATTTTCACGCGTTGGTGGACGAAGAAGTGACAAGCTGTGGTGGCGTTGTCACGAGTTTCATGGGTGACGGCGCCATGATCCTGTTCGGCCTGCCGGAACCGGCGACAGACGACGCCTTCAATGCTGCCCGCTGTTGTGTCGGGCTCTCCAGCCACACCAACGATTGGCTTGCCTCGTTGCCTGCGTCGACCGCATCCCGGATCGGCTTCAAGATTGGAGCGCATCATGGAACAATCGTGGCCTCACGACTCGGCGGCGAAGGGCGTCAGCACATTGCAGCCATCGGCGACACCGTCAACGTTGCAAGTCGCTTGATGGAGATCGCTGCCGACCAGAATGCCGAAGTGGCGGTGAGTTACGAAATGCTTGAGGTCGCCGGTCGCGACTGCGCGTTGTTCAAATCCGGTGCTTTAAGAGGACCTGTGGAGACCCAGATCCGTGGGCGATCCAGCTCGCTCGCAATCTGGCTTTGGCAGAGTGCGCGGGCGCAGCAGTAGATCCGGCCCCGTGATCAATGGCGCACCATCCATCCCTTCGCCAAGCCTCTGGCGCCGTGAGGCCCCCGATCAAGACGTGCGCCGCCCTTTCCCCTCGAGCCTCCGCGCCGCCTGCTCAACCGCAGCCCGGTCGGTGCCCAGGCGATCGATCAGCTCCTGCGCCTCGTCGCCCGATATGCCGGTGCGCACGGCCAATTCCTCGACCGTCAGCACGTCGGTGCTGGCGATCTCTCTGGTTTGCGGCAAGGCGTCGTCGGCCGTCAGCGGCAAAGCGGTTTCCCGGTCGATTTCGGCTTCGGCCCTGTGCCAGTGATGCTCGGGATCGCCACCGCCTTCGCGCTCCCAGATCTGGTATGCGCGCTTCTGGATCTTCTCGTGCCGTTCGTCACTCATCGTCGTTCCTCCCTGGTGTCAGGGAAGAACGCGGTGCCGGTGCGAACGATCCAAAAAATTTTGGGTGATCGGTGGAGCTAACGGAAAAGGCGGCGCTCTACGGCGCCCCCCTTCTGGCCTGCCGGCGTTCGTCGTTCGGACAGCCAAGCAATTGGCTTCCCGTCCGCTGCGCGGACCACTCCTCACCCCCCACTTGTGGGGAGATTAGCATCTTCGGCGCCTCGCCAGTTCTGTGACGTTGGAGGTTGGCGACGGCCGAGGTGACGGCCAATCTCCCTCCTTGTGGGGGAGATGCCCGGCAAGGCAGAGGGGGGCGCCGTGGAGCGCGACGGTGCAGGATGACTTCCCCCTCGCCCTTGCCTGCCTCAAACCGGCAACCGCACCTCCAGCGTGAACTCGTTCTCCGCCGCCAGAAGTGCCGCCACCATCTCCTTGTCGCGCTGGCGTTGCTGCAGATAGCAGGCCACCAGCCAGTCCAGCGAGAACCTGCCGGCGCCAACCGCGGCCAACACGAACATGCCGCCTGATATGGCCAGATCCTTTTCGAAATTCAGCAATTCGCTCTGGCTGGCGAAATTGGTGTGGAACAACGTGGCCGTTGCCAGGCAAAACAGGCCAAGGCCGATGCCGCCCAGCCGCGTCAGCAGGCCTGTCGCAACGGAGAGCCCTGCCCCCAGTTGCAGCGCGATGGTCGCGATGAAAGGCGGCAGGCCGACGCCCTGGGCTGCCATCGCCTTGGCGGCGCCGTCGAAATGGATGGCCAGTGTCACACCCTCATGCAGGAAGATGAAGGACATTAGCAGGCGGCCGGCAAGCAAGGTGACGTCCTTGAGGCGATATTTTGCGGCGAGCGTGTGCAGCTTCGCGGTGTGGTCGGTCAGTAGCATGGTCTGGCTCCGGATTTTGGGTGCAGGCAGCCGCCGCGCGCCCGGTGGGGCGGGCGTGGATGGCGCTGGACGGGAGATGTCCGAGGGGCCGGAGCCAGCCTGAGGGAAGCATGCCGGCTCCGGCCTTTGTGGGCGCCGGCCACGGACGCCCAAAGTGTGGTGGATGGGTTGAGGTCGGCGCCAAGGCCCCCTCATCCGGCCGCTTCGCGGCCACCTCTGCCGGGGCGAGTCACGGGCCTCGCCCGTCCTTCGGACCCCCGTTGGGGAGAAGAGGAAAGCGTCAGCGCTGGTCGCCTCCTCTCCCCTCGGGGAGAGGTCGGATTGCCCCGAATTGCCCTTGCAATTCGGTTGGCAATCCGGGTGAGGGGGAATTTGCGCTGTGGCCTTACTGCGTCACCTTGGTGTCAATCGCCTTCTGCAAATCCTCGAGTTCCTCGCAGCCGGCGGGGCAGAGTTTCTGCAGCGAGGCCAATTGTTCGTTGGCCTTGGCCATGTCGCCGGTTTCGACATAGAGCTCGCCCAGATATTCGCGGGCGGCCTTGTGGTCGGGCTTCAGCTCCAGCGCCTTGTTGTAGTAGGTCAGCGCGGTGGTGAAGTCGCCGGTCTTGCGCAGCGTGAAGCCGAGCAGATTGTAGACGTCGGCCTGCTGGTTGTCCTGCGCGAGATCGCGCAGGTCGGCCAACGCGCCCTTGTAGTCCTTGACGGCGATCTTGGCCTGGACGGCGGTGAGGTCGGGCGCATCAGTGCCTTCGATGTCGTCAACAGCAAAGGCCGGCATGACGGTCGCTGCGGGAACCACGGTCAGCACGGCGATGGCGCCGAGCAGGCCGAACAGAGCGTTCTTGCCCAGACAGGATTTTCTCATTGTCTTTCTCGCTTTGGTTGGAAGCTCGCGCTCAAATCTGAACAGGGGTGAAGCCGTAGGCATTGCCGTCCTTGACGAAGACGCCGGTGCCCGGGAACGGGAAGTGCGAACCGGAAATGCGGATGTTGTCCGCGATCACCCGGTCGATGATTTTGTGACGCGTGGCGATCGCCGTCGGTCCGTCCTGGTCGTAGCTGCCCTGCCATTCCGGATGCGGCGCCAGCAGCGCTGGCACATACATGGTGTCGGCCGAGACCATCAGTTGCTCCTTGCCGGAATTGGCGAGGTAGACCGAGTGGCCCGGCGTGTGGCCCGGGGCGGCGATGATCTGGATGCCGGGCACGACCTCGGCGCCATCATTGACCCGCTTCCAGTTCTTCCATTTCGGAAAATTTTCGGCGATGCGCTTCCCGGCGGGCTTGCGGCCCTCGGGCAGTTTCGCCAGCCGGCTGGGGTCGGTCCACCAATTGTATTCGGTGGCGTTGACGATCAGCTCGGCATTGGGGAACACCGGCGCGTTGGTGCCCTTCTCCATCAGACCCCAGACATGGTCGGGATGGAAATGCGAGATCATGATGGTGTCGATTGCCTTGTAGTCGATGCCGGCGGCGGCCATGTTGGCCGGCAGATGCGTGGCGTTGGTCTGCCACTGGCCGACGCCCGAGCCGGCATCCATCATGATCAGCTTGCCGTTCATCTTGAGCACGACGACGGTGAGCGGGATCGGCATGAATTCGGTGGTCAGCCCAGCCTTGGCGAGTGCGGCCTTGGTGTCGTCGACCGAGACATCCTTGATGAAGGCCGGATCGTGGGGCTTGCGCCAGATGCCGTCATAGATGGCGGTGACCTCGATATCGCCGACCTTGTATTTGTAGAAGCCGACCGCCGGCTCGACGGGCGTTTCGGCGAAGGCGGCTTTCGTGAATTCCAGCTTGCCGGCGAGGCCGAAGGCGGCTGCGGCGAGCGTGGTTCCAAGCAATGTGCGACGTGTCATGCTGAACATGGTGATTTCCTCTTGTGAGTGATGTCTGAAGTCGCGGAGAGATGACGGAGAGCGCTGGCTCCCCGTCCTGATCGGTGAGGCGGCTGCGCGGATCCGGCGCCGTCGCCCATGACTCAGCGGCCCCAGATGCTGTCGCGGTTGTGCCGGTCAATGATGTCTTGCACCGAGCCCTGCTTCGGCCCCGTCGTCGCCTTGGTGTCGACGCCGTCCTGGTGTGCTGTGTAGGGAATTGACGCCGTGGCATTGGTGTCCACGGAAGGCTGGCCGGCCTTGTTGGTGAAGTGGTCGCTGCCGGCAAAGGCAGCGCTCGAGGCAAGCAGCATCGCAGCCACGCTGAAAGCGAGCTTGGTCATGTCCAAAATTCCTTGTTTCGTCTCTTTGGGTCGCGGGCTGGAATGGCCCCGCTGATAACAAGACCCGGAAGGGCCGTGCTTTATTCCCCGGTGCGGTGAGATTTTTTTGGAAGGGGAGAAATCAGGGGGCGGTCGAGCAGACGCTGGGCCGGATCAGGCGCGGTTGCGGCGCCTCGGCAATTTCGCCGAACCGTCAGAACGCTACTCCGC
Source organism: Mesorhizobium sp. CNPSo 4684 (assembly GCF_057784315.1). Taxonomy (NCBI): domain Bacteria; kingdom Pseudomonadati; phylum Pseudomonadota; class Alphaproteobacteria; order Hyphomicrobiales; family Phyllobacteriaceae; genus Mesorhizobium; species Mesorhizobium sp. CNPSo 4684. The sequence goes on from NZ_JBWLUX010000013.1 coordinate 14,867, forward strand.
CGCCTCTGCGTAATCCACGGGCACATAATTGAGGATCGGGCCGAGCCAGCGCTCGACCTCGGCCAGCGGCATGGCCTTGCGGCGGGCGTAATCCTCGACCTGGTCGCGTTCGACCTTGGCGACGCCGAAATAGTAGCTTTCGGGATGCGCGAGATAGAGGCCGGACACCGACGAGCCCGGCCACATCGCGTAGCTCTCGGTCAGGCTGACGCCGGCATTGCCCTCGCCGTCCAGCAGCCGGAACAAAGTCGCCTTTTCGGTATGGTCGGGCTGCGCGGGATAGCCGGGCGCCGGGCGGATGCCGCGATAGGGTTCGCCGATCAGTTCGTCCGGCGCCAGCTTCTCGTCGGCCGCGTAGCCCCAGAAGTCCTTGCGCACCTTCTCGTGCATGCGCTCGGCGAAAGCTTCGGCGAAACGGTCGGCCAGCGCCTTGACCATGATCGAGGAATAGTCGTCATTGGCCCGCTCGAAGCGCTCGGCGATCGCCACCTCCTCGATGCCGGCGGTGACGATGAAGCCGCCGATATAATCGGGCTTGCCGCTCTCGGCAGGCGCGACGAAATCCGACAGCGCGACATTGGCCTTGCCGTCGCGCTTGGTCAGTTGCTGGCGCAGCGTGAAGAACGTCGCCAGCTCCTGCGAGCGTGCCTCATCCGTGAACAGCTTGATGTCGTCATCGACGGCATTGGCCGGCCAGAAGCCGATGACGCCGCGCGGCGCAAACCATTTTTCCGCGATGATCTTCTTCAGCATCGCCTGCGCATCCTCGAACAGCTGGCGCGCGGCGGGGCCCTGCGTCTCGTCTTCGAGGATCTTGGGATAACGGCCCTTTAGCTCCCAGGTCTGGAAGAACGGCGTCCAGTCGATGTAGCGCGCCAGCTCCGCCAGGTCCCAGTCCTGGAACAGTTTCACGCCCGTGAAGGACGGCCTCGGCGGCTGGTAGGCCGACCAGTCGACCTTGTGCGCATTGGCCCTTGCTTTGGCCAGCGGCAGCCGCTGCTTGTCGGCCTCGGAGCGGGCATGCGCGTCGGCGACTTTTTTGTATTCGGCCCGCACCGTGTCGACATAATCGGCCTTGCCGTCGTTTGAGAGCAGCGCCGATACCACGCCGACGGCCCGGCTGGCGTCGGTGACATAGACCGTCTGACCCTTGGAATAGCGCGGGTGGATCTTCACCGCCGTGTGCACGCGGCTGGTCGTCGCGCCGCCGATCAGAAGCGGGATGTCGAAGCCTTCGCGCTCCATTTCCGAAGCCATGTGCACCATCTCGTCCAGCGACGGCGTGATCAGGCCGGACAGGCCGATGATGTCGACATTTTGCTCGCGCGCCGTCTGCAGGATCTTCGCCGCCGGTACCATAACGCCGAGATCGATGATCTCGTAATTGTTGCAGGCGAGCACGACGCCGACGATGTTCTTGCCGATGTCGTGGACATCGCCCTTCACCGTCGCCATCAGGATCTTTCCCGCCGTCTGGCGCTCGCCATTGTCGATGCCATTGGCGGCGTTGGCCAGTTTCTCGGCCTCCATATGCGGCAGCAATCCAGCCACCGCCTGCTTCATCACCCGCGCCGACTTGACCACTTGCGGCAGGAACATTTTTCCCGCGCCAAACAGGTCGCCGACGACATTCATGCCGGCCATGAGCGGGCCTTCGATGACATGCAGCGGACGCTCGGCGGCCAGCCGCGCTTCCTCGGTGTCGGCGTCGATGAATTCGGTGATGCCGTTGACCAGCGCATGCGAAATGCGCCCTTCGACCGGCAGCTCGCGCCAGGCGAGATCGCGCTCCTTGCCCTCCTTGCCGGCGGCGCCCTTGAAACGCTCGGCGATCTCCAGCATGCGCTCGGTGGCGGTGCCGCCGGCCCTGGGTGCGCGGTTGAGCACGACATCCTCGCAGGCCTCGCGCAGCTCCGGCTCGATCGTGTCGTAGACGGCGAGCTGGCCGGCATTGACGATGCCCATATCCATGCCGCGCTGGATGGCGTGGTAGAGGAACACGGCGTGCATGGCCTCGCGCACCGGCTCGTTGCCGCGGAACGAGAAGGACAGGTTAGACACGCCGCCCGAGATATGGACATGCGGCAAGGTGCCGGTGATCTCGCCGGTGGCCTCGATGAAGTCGACGCCGTAATTGTCGTGCTCCTCGATGCCGGTGGCGACCGCGAAGACATTGGGGTCGAAGACGATGTCTTCGGGCGGGAAGCCGGCCTGTTCGGTGAGCAGCTTGTAGGCGCGGGTGCAGATTTCGACCTTGCGCGCCTTGGTGTCGGCCTGGCCGACCTCGTCGAAGGCCATGACGACCACCGCCGCGCCATAGGCGCGCACCAGCCTGGCATGATGCAGGAACGCTTCTTCGCCTTCCTTCATCGAGATGGAATTGACCAGCGGCTTGCCTTGCACGCATTTCAGGCCGGCCTCGATGATTTCCCATTTCGAGGAGTCGACCATGACAGGCACACGCGCGATGTCGGGCTCGGCGGCGATCAAATTGAGATACCCGACCATCGCCTTCTTCGAATCGATCAGGCCTTCGTCCATGTTGATGTCGATGATCTGCGCGCCATTGGCGACCTGGTCGCGCGCCACGTCGAGCGCGGGGACATAATCGCCCGCCGTGATCAGCTTTCTGAACTTGGCCGAGCCGGTGACGTTGGTGCGCTCGCCGACATTGACGAAGGGAATCTCGTCGGTCAGCGTGAACGGCTCCAGGCCGGACAGCCGCATCTTGCGCGCGATCTCGGGAATGGGGCGCGGCGGATATTTTTTGACCGCCTCGGCGATGGCGCGGATGTGCTCCGGCGTCGAGCCGCAGCAGCCGCCGACGACGTTGACCAGCCCTTCCCTGGCGAAATTCTCTATCTGCGCGGCCATGAAGTCCGGGCTCTCGTCATAGCGACCGAATTCATTGGGCAAGCCGGCATTCGGATAGGCGCAGACGAAGGTGTCGGCGACGCCGGATATTTCGGCCAGATGCGCGCGCATGGCGTTAGCGCCGAGCGCGCAGTTGAGGCCGATGGTGAAGGGGCTGGCGTGGCGCACCGAATGCCAGAAGGCGGTCGGCGTCTGGCCCGACAATGTGCGGCCGGAGAGATCGGTGATGGTGCCGGAAATCATCACCGGCAGATGCACGCCCTTCTCGAGAAAGATCTCGTTGCAGGCGAAGATCGCCGCCTTGGCGTTCAGCGTATCGAAGATGGTCTCGATCAGGATGATGTCGGCGCCGCCGTCGATCAGGCCGCGCAACTGCTCGCCATAGGCCAGGCGCAATTCGTCGAAGCTCACGGCACGATAGCCGGGATTGTTGACGTCGGGTGACATCGAGGCGGTGCGGTTGGTTGGCCCCAGCGCGCCGGCGACGAAGCGGCGCTTGCCGTCTTCCTGCTCGGCGCGAATGGCGGCGCGCCGCACCAGCCGCGCACCGTCGCGATTCAGCGCATAGACGGCATCCTCCATGCCGTAATCAGCCTGCGCGATCGAAGTGGAGGAGAAGGTGTTGGTCTCGAGGATGTCGGCGCCGGCGATGGCGTACTGATAGTGGATCTCCTCGATCGCTGCGGGCTGCGTCAGGATCAGCAGGTCGTTGTTGCCCTGCTGGTGGCAGGCGCAGCCGGCGAAGGCCTCGCCGCGGAAATGCTCCTCGTCGAAACCCAGACCCTGGATCTGCGTGCCCATGGCGCCGTCAAGGATGAGGATGCGCTCGCGCGCCGCCGCGGTGAGTGCCGCAAGCACTTCGGAACCGTCGGGCTTTACCGCGACGGGGCCGAACAACGCATCCAGCGATGCAGAATTCTGCGACATTTTTTATCCTTGGGGCGACAACCATCATATAAGGATATCTTTATGTCAATATACGGATACGACCGAACATGTCACGGCCGGTCAATCATCATGACCCACAGCAGGCCGGCACCGGTCATTGGCGGAACCGGCGCTGCCTACCCCACAACGTCCCGATACACCCTCACCTCGCCATCCTGGCCGCGAATGCGCCAGTTGTCCCCTTCCCGCGCCTCGATATGGTACGGCCCAAGCGGCACCTTGCCGCCGCCTTCCGGCAGGTCCAGCACATAGACGGGATTGCAGATGCCCGACAGGCGGGCGCGCAGCGCGCCGGCCAGCGCCTGTCCCTCGGCAATGGTGGTGCGCCGATGCGCCATGCCGCGCGCGAGGTCGCCGTGGTGCAGGTAATAGGGCTTTACCCCCAGACGATACATCAGCTCGCGGCAGAGCTCCTCCAGCACCTCGACCGTGTCGTTGACGCCCTTGAGCAGGACGCTCTGGTTGAGCAGCACGAAGCCTGCCTGGCGCAGGCTGCGGCAGGCCACCTCGGTGGCCGGCGTGATCTCCCGCGCGTGGTTGAAATGCGTGACGACGGTGACCATCAGCCGGCCCTGCAAGGCGCCAACCAGCCCCGGCGTGATGCGCGTCGGCAGCACGACAGGCACACGGGTGTGGATGCGCAGCAGCCGCACATGCGCGATCGCCTCGATGCGGGCGCGGATTTCGGCCAGCGCCTTGTCCGGCAGCGACAGCGGATCGCCACCGGTCAGGATCACCTCGCGGATTTCGGTGCGGGCTTCGATATAGGCAAAAGCCTCTTCGAGAGCCTCGTGCGTATAGCCACGCCCGATCGAGGTCAGGGACTCCTTGCGGAAGCAGAAGCGGCAATAGACCGCGCACTGATAGGTCGGGAACAACAGCACCCGGTCGGCATGGCGGTGCGTCAGTCGCGGCACCGGACTGAAGGCATGGTCGGCGATTGGATCGTCGAGCTCGCCCTCGGTTTCCACCAGCTCATCCGGCGACGGAATGATTTGCGCGCGGATCGGATCGGCGGGATCGTTCCAGTCGATCAGGTCGAGATAGGTTTTTGGGGCACGCACCTTGTGCCGCACGGCCGCTTCCTGCGCCGCCACCCGCTCAGTTGGCGACAGCGGCAGCGAGGCGAGATCGCGGACGTGGCGGACGCCGGCGCGGATGTCGTCCTGCCAGGCGCTGTCGGCATCGGCGGCTTTGAGATTGGTGTCTGTGGTCATTGGAGGTCTCGGAGCAGCAATTTGCGCGGAGCTATCGGCCGGATGGCGCAGTTGGTCAACCGTCTGTTGCCGCCGACGTTGATCCGTAGAGTTCCCGCCGACCTCAGAGGCTGACGCTGCCCCTCATTGCCCTGCCGGGCATTTCTCGCCGTAAAACGGGGAGAAAGTGGCTAATCCCGACTTTCGCCGCAATCGACCAGCGCCGCGATTTCGGGCAATCTGACGGACAAGGCGCTCAATGGGGAGATGGGCGCTGACAGGGAGGACCGCCATGAGCAAAAGACCGCGCTATGAGGATGCCGTTCAGCGCTTTCGCATCGAAGACGAGATCGCCCGGTTGCATGGCAACCCTGCAACCGGCATCAATGCCTATGTCGAATGCTGCGGCCGCTACACCGGTGAAAACCGGCTGGCGCTGCGCGCGATCTCGGCCGGCGGCGAATTGCGAGAATTCACCTTCGACGATCTCGCCGACATGTCGGGTCGCGCCGCCAGTGTGCTCAAGGATGCCGGCGTCGGTGCCGGCGATGTCGTCGCCGGCATGCTGCCGCGCATCCCCGAGCTGGTGGCGCTCATCCTCGGCACATGGCGCATTGGCGCGGTCTACCAGCCGCTGTTCACCGCCTTCGGCCCGAAGGCCATCGAGCACCGTCTCGGCTACAGCGGTGCGAAGATCGTGGTGACCAATCCGGCAAATCGCGGCAAGCTCGACGAGGTCGAGACACCAGCGCAAATCGCGACCATTCTTGGCTCCGACGAGGCGCTGCCGGAAGGCGACATCGATTTCCGCGCCGCCGTTGCGGCCGCCTCGCCCGACTGCCAGCCGGTGATGCGCAAGGGCGACGACCTGTTCATGATAATGTCGACCTCCGGCACGACAGGCCTGCCCAAGGGCGTTCCGGTGCCGCTGCGCGCCCTGCTGGCGTTCGGCGCCTATATGCGCGATGCGATCGGGCTGCTGCCCGACGATATCTTCTGGAACATCGCCGATCCCGGCTGGGCCTACGGCCTCTATTACGCCATCACCGGTCCGTTGCAGCTCGGCATCGCCACCACCTTCTATGAAGGCGCCTTCAACGCCAAAAGCACCTACGACCTTATCGAGCGGCTCGGCGTCACCAGCCTCGCCGGCTCGCCGACCGCCTATCGCCTGCTTATGGCGGAAGGGCCTGAGGCCGCCGCTCGTGTAAAAGGCAGACTGCGCGTGGTGAGCAGCGCCGGCGAACCGCTCAATCCGGAAGTGATCCGCTGGTTCGACGCCCATCTCGCCGCCCCGATCCACGACCATTATGGCCAGACCGAGAACGGCATGATGGTGAACAACCATCATGGGCTCTCGCATGTCGTACGTGCGGGCTCGGCCGGCTTCGCCATGCCCGGCTACCGCATGGTGGTGCTCGACGAGGCCGGCAACGAGCTCGGCCCCAACCAGCCCGGTATCCTTGCCGTCGACATTGGCAGATCGCCGCTGCGCTGGTTCGAGGGTTATCATCAGGCCGAGACGCCGGCGATATCAGGCGGCTACTACCGCACCGGCGACACGGTGGAGTATGAGCCGGACGGCTCGGTGTCCTTCATCGGTCGCGCCGACGATGTCATCACCTCGGCCGGCTACCGCATCGGCCCGTTCGACGTCGAAAGCGCGCTGATCGAGCATCCGGCGGTCAACGAGGCGGCCGTCGTCGGCGTGCCCGATCCGCAGCGCACCGAGATCGTCAAGGCCTTCGTGGTGCTGGCACCGGCCTACAAGGGCAACCCGAAGCTAGCCGAAGAGCTTGCCCAACACGTCAAGAAGCGGCTCTCGGCGCATTCCTATCCGCGCGAGGTCGAGTTCGTCACCGAACTACCGAAGACCCCAAGCGGCAAGATCCAGCGGTTTTTGCTGAGGAAGGCGGAAGTGGAGAAGCGCAAGGCGTGATTAGGCGCCAATCTCCCTCCTTGAGGGGGAGATGTCGCCGAAGGCGACAGAGGGGGTCGTTGCGCGTGAAGCGCTAACGTCGTCTCGCACTGCAAAAGGAGTCAGCGCTTCACGCGCGGCGACCCCCTCTGGCCTGCCGGCCATCTCCCCCTCAAGGGGGGAGATCTGCAGCTCCGACGCCGTCTTTTTTCGGCCCAATGTTGTCATGTATCCTTGGAATCGAAGGTAGAGCGGGTTTTAAATCATGCGGATGGTCTGGACGTTTCTGTTCGCGCTCGTGAGCAGCGTTGCTTTCGCGGCCTCGCCGGAGGATGACTATATCGCAGCGCGCGACAAGGCGATTGCGGCCATCGCGGCGCTGAACGACGCGAATGCTGCAATCGAAACCATCGACGCCCAGAACGAGAAGGCGCTGGCCGACCTGCAACAGCGTCTTTCCGGCATTATCGGCCCCTTGGGCGTCAAGGATTTTCCGGCAACCGGCACGATCAATATCGAAAGCCTCAGCGACTCCGACATCGGCTACGGCATGCTCGATGGGCTGCGATACACCAAAGGCGACGACGGCCCCACCCTGGTGGCAACGACGCGAGGGCTGCTGGAGCGCTGGCTCCAGGCCAAAGCCGCCGAGACCGACGAGAGTTTCAAACTGCCTGCAAGCATCGATGAGGCGCTGAAGCTCGATGCTTTCTATACCCAGGCGATCAACAGCGACGCCGCCTTCGAGGGAACGCTCGACTTTCCGCTGAAGACGCCTCAAGGCGCCGACATTGCCTTCGCACGGCTCGGCGGCTGGACGCAGGACGTCGGACCGATCTACGAGCAGGAAGTCATCGTTACGATCATCAAAGGCAAGAGCGTCACGATCACAGCGGCGCCGGCGGCCCCTGCCGTCCCGAAGATCGCCGCCTGCGACGCCGTCTGGGCGGCTGCGGATGCCGCCGCGCAGAAATTCCAGGAGGCCTACCAGGCTTCGGACCTCAAGGACGAAAAAGCGTTCGATGCCTCCAATGCCGCCTGGGAAAAAGGCGACGCCGACTATCGCGCCTGCATGGGGAAGAACCTGCCGGCCGACCCGGCCTTCCCGGCACTGCTTGCCCAGGCGCAGGCGCTTGCCGACCAGATGGCGGGGAAGTAAGGCTCCCGGAAGAGCCTCGCGGCGAGATCAGTCGACTTTTTCTCGATTTCGGATGCGAAGGTTCCGAGCGGCCGCCCGATGCCGCTTGCGCAATTCATTGTTCAGGGAACCGCTCTACGCCTTTGCTTTAGTCGCAAGGCACTCAGCTTTCGCCCCCTATGCTGACAACCAAGATCTCAACGTTTATTCCCGGGCCGCCTTGAAGTTCAAATTTAAACTTTAGCTACTATGGTCGATCGATGGACTACTGCCCTGGAAAGGTATTCGGATCGAATTGGCAGGAGAGACACCCAATCCCGGCCGGTTGAAACAGGCCATTTTTTCTTCCGCCAACTTGCCGGCGGCGATTGCCTTTGTTGTGCTTCTCGTCTGTGCCCTGGTTGCCGACCAGAGGAACAGGGAGGTCTCCGATCAGCTGGCGCGCGCTGACGTCCTGGCCAAGGTCAACATCATACGCGCCAAGCTCGAAGGCAACATTACCGGCAATCTCCAGCTGGTTCAGGGCCTCGTTTCGGCGATCGTTACCGAGCCCTATATGGGCCAGCAGAGATTTGCTGCACTCGCCCGCAATTTGTTTGAGCAGAAATCGCAACTGCGCGATATTGCCGGCGCGCCCGATCTCGTCATCACGCTGATATACCCGCTGGAAGGCAATGAGAAAGCCATCGGGCTGGATTACCGCAAGACCGAGGCGCAACGCATGGCTGCGCTTCGGGCCCGCGACCATCGCGTGCTGGTGCTCGCCGGGCCGGTCAAATTGGCGCAAGGCGGACGTGGCTTCATCGGCCGTATCCCTGTCTTCGTGCCGACGGCGGGTGGCGGTGACCGTTTTTGGGGAATTGTCTCGGCCGTGATCGATATCGATCGGCTCTACGCTGCCAGCGGACTGACCGACCCTGACCTGGATATCGATGTGGCGCTCATCGGCAAGGATGCGCTGGGGGGTGGCGGCGAACTGTTCTTCGGCGGCGACAATGTCGTGGCCGGCAATCCGGTGACGGCGGAGGTGCAACTGCCTTCAGGCTCCTGGCAGATTTCGGCCATACCGAAGGGCGGCTGGCCAACCGCTCCGAAAAATGAGTGGCTGCTGTGGACGCTCATGGGCCTCGCCGGCGCGCTGGTGGTGCTGCCGATCCTCGCGGCCGGACGTCTTTTCGGTGAACGGCAGAAAAATGACGCCGAGTTGAGGCGCCTGTCCAGGCGTCTGGAACTGGCATTGGAGGCCTCGGGGATAGGCGTGTGGGAGCACGACCTCGTCAGCAACGAGCTCGTATGGGACGACCGCATCAACGAAATCTATGGCAAGCCCGCCGACGGCAAGACCCGCGGCTATGACGACTGGGCGCTGGCGATCCACCCTGAAGATTTCGAACGGGCGAAAGCGGACTTCGATTCGGCTGCCGCGACACAAGGCCCCTACTCTTCGCAGTATCGGCTTTTGCGACCGGACGGCACAATTCGCCATGTCCGCACACGCGCCAGTTTCTTCCAGGACATCAACGGCGGATCAAAAATGATCGGCGCCGAATGGGACGTGACCTGGGACGTGCTGCTCAACGAGAATCTCGTGCGCGAACGACGCCTTTCAGAATCGAAGAATGCCGAACTGAATATGGCCAAGGCCCGCATCGAGCATGTCGCGCTGCACGATTCGCTGACCGGCCTGCCCAACCGTCGGTATCTGGATGAGATGCTTGCCGAAAACCACGAAGCCGAGGGCCGCGCAGCATTGCTGCATCTCGACCTTGACCGCTTCAAGCAGATCAACGACACGCTCGGCCATGCAGCGGGCGATGCATTGCTGGTGCATGCTTCGAAAGTCATCCAGGCCAGCGTCGGCGGTGCCGATTTCGTTGCGCGCATCGGCGGCGATGAGTTTGTCGTGCTGAGCCATGGACGCGACGACAAGGAGCTCGCCGCGCTTGCCGACCACATCATCGACGCCATGCGCCAGCCGGTCGACTATCTGGGTCACCAGTGCCGGTTCGGCGTAAGCATCGGCATTGCAGCCAACAGCGGCGTCGACGCCAAGCAATTGCTCGTCAATACCGATCTCGCCCTGTACCGGGCGAAAGGCCGTGGCCGCAACCGCTACGAGTTTTTCAACGAAGAGCTGCAGAGCGAGATCGTTCGGACCAAGCAAACCGCCGACGAGATTCTGGGCGGACTCGAGCGGAACGAATTCGTCGTCTACTACCAGCCGCAGTTCGACGCCAGGACGCTGGAGATCGTCGGCGTCGAGGCGCTGTCGCGTTGGGACCATCCGCAACGCGGCATGCTGACCCCCGACGCCTACATCAAGGTGGCTGAAGAACTCAATGTCGTGGCGCTTATCGACCGCACTGTCCTGACGCAGGCGCTTGATGATTTCGAGCGCTGGTCGCGTAGCCACCTCAACATCCCGCGCGTGTCGGTCAACGTCTCCGCCAGGCGCTTGGAGGACAAGGACCTGATCAAGGGTTTGCGCAAGCTTGCCATCAAGAAAGGGACCGTGTCGTTCGAGCTGGTGGAGTCCATTTTCCTCGACGAAAACGACGAACTGGTCACCTGGAACATCGAGCACATAAAGGGGCTCGGTATCGACATCGAGATCGACGATTTCGGCACCGGACATGCCTCGATCGTCTCGCTCCTGAAGTTGCGGCCGCGTCGCCTCAAGATCGATCGCCAGCTGGTCACCCCCATCACCAGCTCAACCGCGCAGCGACAGCTGGTGTCGTCCATCATCGACATCGGCAAGTCGCTCGGTATCGAAGTGGTCGCCGAGGGTGTCGAGACGATGGAGCACGCGCAGATCCTGAAAGAGCTTGGCTGCGATATCCTCCAAGGCTTCCTGTTCGGCTACCCGATGGACGCAAAAGCCTTCAAGACATTCGCCCAGTCACGCAAATGGCTGGCGGCGAGTTGACAAACCCTGCTTGACGCAATTGCGGACGGAAGAACCGTTTCCTGAAATGGCTCTAGCTGCGCAGTCCCGGCGCTCCTGCCGGTCCGCTCGACATATGGATCGACAGAAAGATTCAGCAGAATTTCAGAAATCTTCCGGTACGCGCCCGTTCCTTGGCTTCATTGTTCTCCTGAACGAACTGGAGGAGGTGGAACATGTCAGTGAATGAGAGCACACGCCAAGCCGCCCGGCAGGAACTGCTGGAATATGCATCCACCGTCATGGCTGCATCCCCGTGAGCGCCCATGCCTGGAACAATGTTCGAAATGCTCGAGATCATCGCCATGGAGAGGCGGATGGCTTCCAGCCAAGGTGAAAGCGGATCAAATTCTCCTGATCCCTTGACGTCCAAGCCGATCAAGACCCCAATAGGGCAGCGTTTGCTCAAGTTGGTCAGATCGGCATTCGATGTCGCAAGAAAACGCAGGGCACGTACTGGCACTTGGCAGTTGCGAGCTTGATCTTGCCCGCGGGCTGCTGTTGTGCGACGGGAAACCTGTCGCTCTGCGCTCCAAGGCGTTTGACCTGTTGACCTATCTCAGTAGGAATGTCGGGCGTGTCGCGACCAAGTCGGAACTGATGTCGGCGGTATGGCCTGATGTCTTCGTGACCGAGGACTCGCTGACGCAGGCGGTCAGGGAGTTGCGAAAGGCGCTGCAGGACGAAAGCCAAACCATCATCCGTACGGTCGCCAAACGCGGCTACGTGCTGTCTCTTCTCGAGGCGCCAAAGCAAGAGCGCCCCGGACAACCGAGCGTTGCGGTACTGCGTTTCAGCAATGAAGGTGCGCCGGAAGACACCCCTTTGATCGACGGTTTCGCCGAGGACATTGTCAATGCGTTGGCTCGCTTCGGAAGGGTCGACGTGCTGGCACGCAATTCCGGATTTGCCTTTGCCTCGGATTCCGCTTCCGATTGGCGTGCCGTTGGCGACAGCCTTGGCGCAACCTATCTGGTCCGCGGCAGGGCGACGACCCGCGCAGACGGCATGCGGGTCACCGTCAGTCTCATGACTGCTTCGACGGGTGGAGTCCTCTGGAGCGAAACTTTTTCTGCGTCCGGCGGCCAGATCTTCGACATGCAGGAAGAAATCGCCTGCCGTGTGGTGAACCGGCTGGTCGCTCGGCTCGACGACGCAGGTGTCAAGCAGGCAACCCCGAAGCCTCCCGACAGCCTGGCCGCATACGAGCTTCTCCTGCGTGGACTGGCCCGGCTGCGCGGTTATGGTGATGATGACAACAAGGCTGCGCGCGATCTTTTCCAGGCTGCGGTCGAAAAGGACCCGACCTATGCCCTGGCGCATTCCTACATCGCGCTCGCCGATCTCATTATCGGCGGCTATGCCGAGGCGTCCCCGGAATTGCTTGGTTCACTGATCGAGCGCGCGGAGTGCGCGGTGACCCTGGCGCCGGAAGAGCCGCGCTGCCATCGCGTGCTCGCGCAGGCCTTGATCTCTGCCCGCCAGTTCGACGCGGCCGAACATCACCTTCAGCGCGCGCTCGACCTCAATCCCTATGACGCCGATACGATCGCGCAAATGGGGTTCTTGCTCTCGATGAGAGGCAGGCCTCTTGAAGCACTCGCGGCGCTAGACAGTGCGATACGGATCAACCCGATCCATCCTGATTGGTACCACTATGATCGCGCCATCGCGCAATACTCGGCTGGAGACTACAAGGCCGCGCTTGTCAGCATGTCCAAGGTCCCCTCGAAGTCGCCCTGGCGACTGACAAGGCTGGCGGGGTGCCACGCGCAACTCGGCGAACTGAAGGAAGCTCAGCGCATCATGGCAGAGGTCAAGCGGATAGCACCTGACTTTTCGCCGATGCAGTTTGCGCAAACCGGGATTGCGTACGAACATGCAAGTGATGTTGAACATCTCGTTGCCGGCGTCGCCAAGGCAATCGCTGCGTATGAGGAGAAGCCCTAGGCGGTGCGGTCTTCGCTTTGGACGAGAGCCGAGGCGTCCGTCTGCCGGGCGGGGTTACCCCCGCAACCCCGGCGCTTCCTGCCCGGTCCGCTCGACATATTCGGTATAGCCGCCGCCATAGGTGTGAATGCCTTCCGGCGTCAGTTCCAGCACGCGGTTGGAGAGTGCGGCCAGGAAATGGCGGTCGTGCGAGACGAACAGCAGGGTGCCTTCATACTGCGACAGCGCCGTGATCAGCATCTCCTTGGTGGCGATGTCGAGATGGTTGGTCGGCTCGTCCAGCACCAGAAGATTGGGCGGGTCGAACAGCATCAGCGCCATCACCAGCCGTGCCTTCTCTCCGCCCGACAGCACGCGGCATTTCTTCTCGATCTCGTCGCCGGAAAAGCCGAAGCAGCCGGCAAGTGCCCGCAGCGGCGCCTGTCCGGCGTGCGGAAACGCGTCCTCCAGCGTCTGGAACACGGTGCGCTCGCCTTCCAGCACCTCCATGGCGTGCTGGGCGAAATAGCCCATTTTCACACTCGGCCCCCGCGCCACCGTGCCGGCATCGGGGTCGGAGGAGCCGGCGACCAGCTTCAGCAGTGTCGACTTGCCGGCGCCGTTGACGCCCATGATGCACCAGCGTTCGCGGCGGCGGACCTGAAAGTCGAGCCCCTCATAGATGCTGCGGCTGCCATAGCCTTTGTGGACGTTCTTCAGCGTTACGACGTCTTCGCCGCAGCGCGGCGCCGGCTGGAAGTCGAAATTGACGATCTGGCGGCGTTTGGGCGGCTCGACGCGGTCGATCTTGTCGAGCTTCTTCACCCGGCTCTGCACCTGGGCGGCATGGGACGCCCGCGCCTTGAAGCGTTCGATGAAGGCGATCTCCTTGGCCAGCATCGCCTGCTGGCGCTCGAACTGCGCCTGCTGCTGCTTGTCGGCGATCGCCCGCTGCTGCTGGTAGAATTCGTAATTGCCGGAATAGGCGGTGAGCGAACCGGCGTCGATCTCGACCACCTTGTTGACGATGCGGTTCATGAACTCGCGATCGTGCGAGGTCATCAGCAGCGCACCGTCATAGCCTTTCAAAAACTGCTCCAGCCAGATCAGGCTTTCAAGATCGAGATGGTTCGACGGCTCATCGAGCAGCATCACGTCGGGCCGCATCAGAAGGATGCGGGCGAGCGCCACGCGCATCTTCCAGCCGCCGGACAGTTTTCCGACATCGCCGTCCATCATCTCCTGCGAAAAGCCGAGGCCGTCGAGCACTTCCCGGGCGCGGCCGTCCAGCGCATAGCCGTCGAGCTCCTCGAAGCGGTGCTGCGCCTCGCCATATTGTTCGATGATCTCGTCCATCCGGTCGGCCTGGTCGGGATCGGCCATGGCCGCCTCGAGTTCGGCCATTTCGGCCGCCACGTCGCTGACCGGCCCGGCGCCGTTCATCACTTCGGCGACCGCACTATGGCCGGCCATGTCGCCGACATCCTGGCTGAAATAGCCGATGGTGACGCCGCGATCGACCTGCACCTGGCCCTCGTCGGGCTGCTCCTGTCCGGTGATCATGCGAAACAAAGTCGTCTTGCCGGCGCCGTTCGGCCCGACAAGGCCGACCTTCTCGCCCTTCTGCAAGGCGGCCGAGGCCTCGATGAAGACGATCTGGCGGCCGTTCTGCTTGCCGATGTTTTCGAGACGGATCATGGGGCGGTCCGGGGGAGTTGGTGCAAAGTTGAGGGATTTGCCCGGGGCCATACGCGAATGAGCGCAAGGAGGGAAGAGGCAGAAGCGCCGCAGATGGTGGCGACGACCCCGTCATCGCGAACGAAAACAAAAATCCAGGGATTGTCGAAAACCGCCCTCGCGGAACGACATTGGCGCGGCGGCCTGCATGGCCCCCGACCAACAGGACAGGAATACGGCGATGGCCAAGATGCTCGTGATCTACAAAACCCCGGCCGATCCGGAGGCATTCGACCGGCACTATTTCGAGGTTCATGTGCCGCAGGCCAAGAAGCTTCCCGGCCTGCGACGCTACGACATCAGCAGGCGGCCCATCATCAAGCGCTCGGCGGGCGAGATGCCGTATCTGGTCGGGACGCTCTATTTCGACAGCCTCGCCGATATGCAGAGCGCATTTGCCACCGAAATCGGCATTGCCTGCGCCGCTGACCGGCGGATACTCGCGCCAGGAGACGACGACTTGACGATGCTGGTGTTCGACGTCGACGAAGTGTGAGCCTTCGCCGGTCTCGGACAGCCAGCGGAACGAAGGAGCCGCGCCGAAGCGGACGACGTTACTTCGCGTCGTGGAAGATGATCCCCAGCGTATGCCGCCGTCCCGAGCGCAGGCGGCTGACACCGTGCCTGAGATTGACGCGGTAGTGCCCTTTCGTGCCTTGCACCGGCCGGTTGTGGACAGCAAAAATCACCGCATCGCCCTGGGTCAGCGGCACCACCTCGGCGCGGCTCTGCATGCGCGGGCGCTGTTCGGTGAGAACGAACTCGCCGCCGGTGAAATCCTCGCCGGGTTGCGACAGCAGGATCGCCACCTGCAGCGGGAAAGCGAGGTCACCGTAGAGGTCCTGGTGCAGGCAGTTGAAGTCGCCGGGACCATATTGGAGGAGCAGCGGCGTCGGTCGCGTCTGGCCGTTTTCGTGGCAAAGCTGGAGGAAGGCGGCGTGGTCGGCGGGATAGCGCTGGGCAACACCCATGCGCTCGTTCCAGTCGTTGGCGACGCCGGCCAGCCTGGGGTAGAGCGCGGTGCGCAGGCCGCCGATGAGATCCGGCGGGTAGCGGAAATAGCGGTACTCGCCTTTGCCGAAGCCATGGCGGGCCATCACCACATGGCTGCGGAAATGCTCCTCATGCGGATAGAGCGCGGCGATTTCGGCGCATTCCTCGGGTGAGAGCAGAGCCGGCATGACAGCGCTGCCATAGCTGTTCAGGTCGCCGATTAGAGCGCTCCAGTCCTGCGCGGCCACGCGCGCTTCGGCCGAACGGGTTGCGCGTTTGGCGGTTATCGAATGGATGGTCATGGATGCCTCCTTTGATACGATCAAAGTGGGGCGGGTGAGAGGTGCGAACCACCCGATTCCTGCGGAGATGGACGCGCTTTACCTTCTCCCCTTGTGGGAGAAGGTGGATCGGCGCGCAGCGCCGAGACGGTTGAGGGGTGTTCCAGCGGAGTGAGGCGTTGGCGTTCCCTGGAACACCCCTCATCCGACCGAGCCTCGCTCGGCCACCTTCTCCCACAAGGGGAGAATGGAAAACCGTACGTCACCGCTTGCGATACCCGTCCAACTCCGGATCAAGATCGACCCGCACCGCGTTGGTGAACACGCAGGTCGCCACCATGATGCCGGCGAAGGCGACAAGATTGACCAGCAGCGTGTCGGCGTAGCGGGCCTTGAGTGCCGCCCAGATGTTGTCCGGGACGGCATTGGCGTTGGCGGCGACCGCCTTGCCGAAAGCGATCAGCAGCGCTTCATCCTTGCTCGGCTCGATCGCCTCCGGCTCAAGTCCGCTATCGATCAGCGCACGGCGGAAGAAGGTGACCGGAATCTCGGCCCGGCAGCCTTGCGAGATCGCCAGCGAAAACAGCCAGATGGCGCGGTCGTCGACCGTGGGCCTTAACAGATCGCGCAGCGTGAACCATTCGGCATAGATGCGGTGCGCCGCGGGCGAATGCAGCAGAATGCGCTTCATGTTGGTCATGCGACCGCGCAGGCCAAGCTCCCTGTCGTGCTCGGCGCGGATGTCTTGCGATGCCGTCGCGTAGTCGATCGGCGGGATCATGGCCATCGGATGGTCCTTGGTTGGTGGCGGGCGAGGACGTTCAGCCTCATCCAAGCGTCGCGTGCAGTTCAGGCGCGGTGCGCAGCGTGTTGGACACCGTGCAGATCGCTTCGGCATCCTCGACGATCCGCTGCTTGGTCGCCGCGTCGAGATCGCCCGAGATGTCGAGCCTGATGCTGATCTTTTCAACACGTGACGGTTCGTCCTTCGCCTTCTCGCCGCTGACCTCGGCGCGCACCTCGCCGAGGTTGGCGGCGACGCCGAGGCGCGTGGCGGCGATGCGGGCGCTCAGCACCATGCAGGCGGCGACGGAGGCATAGAGCAGGTCGAGCGGATTGAAGCCCTGAGCATTGACCCCGGTCACCACATCGACGCTGCCGCCGGTCGGAGTTGTCACGACCGGTAAGCCGCCCGGCGGCATCACGGCCAGCGCGCCGGTTTCTCGGGTCCTGACCTTGAGTTCTGCCATTTCAACTATCCTTTCGGGGCCGGGCAAAATGCAAGGCGCAGCCGCCTGGCGGCCGCGCCCTGCCACGCAATGCCGGTATATGGTAGTCTCGGGGCCGACATCGCAACATCGACCGACGAACAAAATCGTCTGCTTCGAGGTTCAGCAATGAAGCGCAGTTTCATTTTGGCTGTGATTGCCGGCGTAGGCCTGCTCTGCGGTGCCGCATTTTTGATTGTCGGTCCGTCCCCAGTCTCGCCAGACGCCATCCAGTCGTCGGTTGTTCGTACCCCTGCATTGATCGACAGGGCCTGGAAGTTGCCCGTGGCTGCTACCTTCAATGCCAACCTTGACTGGCAATCGAACAGTTCACGCTGCGGTCCGGCAAGTGTCGCAAACACCTTCCGCTCGATCGGCGAAGAGGAGACGACCGAAGCCGAAGTGCTCGCGGGAACCGGAAAGTGCTGGACCGGCTTTTGCATCGTCGGTCTGACGCTGGACGAGCTTGCCGACATCGCTCAGGCGAAAACCGGGCGCAAAGTCTCCGTGCTTCGGAATCTGAGCGCCGACGAGTTCCGCGAGCACATGAAGCACGCCAACGACCCCGGCCGCCGCTACATCATCAACTTTACCCGAGAGACGATATTCGGCGCCGGCAGTGGTCATTTTTCACCGATCGGCGGCTATCTGGAGGCCGAGGACTTGGTTTTCGTTCTCGACGTCAACGAGCGCTACAAGCCTTGGCTGATCGAGCGCGAACGCCTGTTCTCGGCCATGGACACCATCGACAGCGATGGCGGCAAAAAGCGCGGGTTGCTTCTGATCGAGTAGCAGGGGCCCCTCAGCGGTTTCTCAGCCACGATGCACTCGCTACCTCAACCCGGCGCCGGCCACCCGCGCAAAATGTGTTTCTGGATCTTGCCGGAGGCGGTGCGCGGCAACGCGTCGGCGAGCAGGAATTCCTTCGGCACCTTGTAGCGGGCGATACGGTCCGCGCAGTGGGCGGCCAGCCCCGAAAGGTCGGGCGCGCGACCGGGCTTTGCGACAACGAAAGCCCGTCCGACCTCGCCCCAGCGCTCATGGGCGATGCCGATGACGGCCGCTTCGGCAATGTCGGGATGTTCGAGCAACGCCATTTCGACCTCGGCCGGATAGACGTTTTCGCCGCCGGAGATGAACATGTCTTTGCGGCGGTCGACCAGGGTGACAAAGCCGTCTTCGTCCCGGCGGGCAATGTCGCCGGTGCGGAACCATCCATCGGATGTGAAGGCCTGCGCCGTCTCGGCCGGCCGCTTCCAGTAGCCGGGCGTGATGTTGGGGCCGCTGAGCCAGATCTCACCGGCCTCGCCCGGGGCGACGTCGTTGCCGTCATCATCGACGATGCGCAGGCAAACCGAAGGTCCCGGCAGGCCGGCGGAACCTGCCTTGCGGGCGATCTGGCCGGCTTCGAGCGGCATGCCGAGCACGGTGCCGGCCTCGGTCATGCCGAAGCCGTCGACCATGCGCACGCCCTGCTCCAGCCACCAGCGGATGTCGGCGGCGGGATTGGGAGCGCCGCCGGTGAAGATAGCGGTGAGCGAGATCCACTTCGCCGGGTCGAAATCCGCGCCATCGCGCAGCATTCTTGCCATTTGCGGCACGCAGAAATAGTGGGTGACGCCGAGCTCGGGATCAGCCAGCCGGCGGTTGGTGAGACCGGCCTCGAAGCCGGGCGAGATCAGCACGGCGCCGCCTTGCAGCAAGGGCGGACGCAGGCTGGTGATGAGGCCGATGACATGGAACATCGGCGCATCGCACAGGAAGACACTTGCATTGCCGACCCGCCCCAGCACGCCGAAATTGACCGCGGTGGCGAAGGCGTTGGCCTCGGTGATGATGACGCCCTTGGGGCGACCCGACGTGCCGGAGGTGTAGAGGATGATCGACGGCTGATCGGCCGGCGGCAAGGGCCGGCGCGTTGCCGGCGCCTGCGCTGCCATCGCCGCCACGAAGGCAGCGACCTCGACCGTCATGCAGCTCTTGGGCGGCGCCCTATCAAACGCGGCATCGTGCAGCAGCAGTGCGGGATCGCAATCGGCGAGGATAGCCTGCTGCTCAGGCGCAGCGAGGCGCCAGTTCACCGGCACGAAGACGGCGCCGAAGCGCATGGCGGCCTGTTGCAGGATCAGGAGGTCGGCGCTGTTGCGGGCGACGCTGGCGATGCGCTGCCCCGGCTCGATGCCGTAGCCGCTTTCGAGCACGGCGACAGCGCGCTGGATGGCTTCGTCGAGCCCGCCGTAGGTCCAGCGCCGCGCAGAAGCGAGGTCGACGCAAGCGAGACGCTCTGGCTGCGTCGCGGCATACAGGGCCACGGGATCGGGCGTCGTCCAGGCCGGCATCTCGCATCTCCTCCCAGATCGGATGTTGGCTGATCACCTTGCCTTGTCGTAGGCGCCGAGGCCGGGCTTGTAGCTCTTCTCATCAATGAACTGGCGGATGCCTTCCTTGCGGCCGTCATTGTCGTAGGAGTTGGCCGCCTCTTGCGCGCGCACCAGATAGTCCTCGGCATTGTCGTAGGTCATCTCGGCGACGCGGCGGATGGCGTCCTTGGTGGCCTTAAGCGCGACCGGATTTTTCTTCAGCAAAATATTCGCCACCTCGGTGACGCGCGCCTTCAGCTTCTCCAATGGCAGGCTTTCATTGACCAGCTTCCAAGCCGCCGCCTTCCTGCCGTCGATGAGTTCGCCGGTCAGCGCGTGGTACATGGCGTCGCGCATCGACAGCAGGTCGACCACTACCTTGGTGGCGCCGCCGCCAGGCAGGATGCCCCAGTTGATCTCGGACAGCGCAAACTGCGCCTCGTCGGCGGCGAAGGCGAGGTCGCAGGCAAACAGCGGGCCATAGCCGCCGCCAAAGCACCAGCCATTGACCATGGCGATGGTCGGCTTGCGGTACCAGCGCAGCCGCCGCCACCAGCCATAGGCTTCGCCTTGAGCTTTGCGGACGGCGCCTAGCCCTTTGGCCTCGGTCTCGCGAAAATACTCCTTGAGGTCCATGCCCGCCGACCAGGCGCTGCCCTCGCCCGACAGTACCAGCACCCCGACATCGTCGCGGTATTCCAGCCCATCCAGCACTTCCATCATGCGGCGGTTGAGCGCCGGGTTCATGCAGTTGCGTTTTTCGGGTCGGTTGAAGCGCACCCAGGCGATGCCGTTCTCGACGTCGAAGGCCACGGTCTCTTCGGTCATGGCAATTCTCCTCCTGCTTGCGTGCATGGCAAGCCAAGAGCCGCGCTCCAACCTGCCTTGCATTAATCGCTATGCTACATAGCTTTCATAATTGCTATGTCGCATAGTATTTTCTGCTTGACAAGGGCCTTGGTCGCGGTGATCGCTTGCAGCATGGACGAGGCCACAATCCGCAGCAAACCCCGCAAGGCCAGGATAGCGCCGGAAGACACGCTCGACGCGCAGATTGGCTACAATCTGCGGCGCGCTTCGGCTCTGGCGCTCAATGATTTCGCTGTCGAGATGGCCGATGCCTCGTTGCGCCCGGTGACCTACGGCATGCTCGCGTTGATCGACGAAAGGCCCGGTATCCGCGCCGCCGAACTCTGCCGCCTGCTCGGCATGAAGAGCGCGAACATGGCGCCGCTGCTTGCCGAACTCGAGGAACGCGGCCTGGTCGAACGCGACGACCATGCGCGGGACAAGCGCGTACAGGTGCTCGCCTTGACCAAGGCAGCCAAAGCGGCCATGCCGGCATGGCGCCGGCAGGTACGCCGGCACGAGGACCGGTTCCTGCAGCAGCTGACGAAAAAGGAACGGGCAACGCTGCTGCGCCTGCTGCGCCTGATCTGGATCGAGGAAGAGTAAGTTCTTCGGCAAGCGCTCGTCACTAGCCATTTGCCATGCCGCCACCGATCTCGCTGAAGACCTTTTTCGAACAAGGCGATAGCGGCGCATCTTGCCGGTCTGATTCAGGCCGGGTGGCATCCGCCTGTCAGCAGTCTTCACCGTGCCCGTTCCCTCTCCGCCCTGCCCTTTGCTAGGCTCGCGCCATCCGCAACAGGAGCGCGAAATCATGATCGTCCAGGCCTGCATCAATGGCGCCCGCGCCGCCGATTTCCACCCTGCCCTCCCCCTCGACGCCGAAGCCATGGCGCGCGACGGTGCGGCTTCGATTGCCGCCGGCGCGGCCGAGCTGCATGTCCATGCGCGCGGAGCCGACAAGCGAGAGAGCCTTTCGCCGGCAGCGATGGATCCGACGATCGCGGCGCTGCGCCGCGCCTGTCCCGGCACGCTGATCGGCGTCTCCACCGGCGCCTGGATCGAGAACGACGATACCAGCACGCTGGTCGCCATCGCCGGCTGGCGCGAATTGCCGGACTATGCCTCGGTCAATCTCAGCGAGACGGCAGCACCCATTGTCATGGAGAGCCTGCGTCAGCGTGGCATCGGCATCGAAGCCGGTCTGGCTTCAGTCGCCGACGCTGAGCGGCTGGTCGGCCTCGACCATGGCGGACGCGTGCTGCGCATCCTGATCGAGATTTCCGAGCAGACGTTGGACGAGGCGTTTGCCGTTGCCTATGGCATCGAAAAGGTGCTCGAACGCGCCGGCATCTGCCGCGCCATCCTGTTGCATGGCGAGAACGCGACCGTGTGGCCGTTCGTCGAGAAGGCGGCGGCGCGGAAATTGTCGACCCGCGTCGGGCTGGAGGACGGCAAGGAATTGCCGGACGGCAGCGTGGCGTCAGGCAATGCTGCACTCGTGGCGGCCGCAGTGGCGATCTTCCGAGCCGGCCGATCGGCGTAGCGGCTGAGGAGTGTGCGCCGGCGATCTACCCTCGTGAGGTGATCGCCACGTTCGCGAAGCGGCGCAACAGCGAGTGATAACTCCCCTCTTGCTGTTACTAGAAATTTCTCATAGGTTGTTTTCATATCTGGAAGAAATTTCCTCTTATTTTTCTCCTTTATGAAAGCCTAGCCTTTGCGTGAACATCTCGATCAAACCGATCGACGGCTGGTCAAGCTGTTGTCACAGGATGCCCAACCCGGCATCAACCGGCTCGCCGAGACGATGGCGATCTCGGTGCCGACAGTGCGTTCAAGGCTGCGCAATCTGCTGGACCGCAATTTGCTGAAGATCGTCGGGCTGCTCAATCTGACCGAGCGCCCGGAGTTGATCTCGGCCATTGTCGGCATCAACGCGCAAGGCCGAGGCCGCGCCCGCGAGCTGGCGCAGCGAATCTCGGAACTGCCTTTCGTCAACTCGGCCTCGGTGGTCACCGGGCGCTTCGACATCATTGTCGACGTCACTGTCGCCGGCGATGTCGCCGACCTCTACCGCATCACCAGCGAGTTGATCCCCGGCGCCGGCATTCCCGGCGAAGTGGTGCGCAGCGAGACCTTCGTCGTCATGGCCTCGTGCAACAAATGGGTCAGCCTTCCCGAAGGCTGCTGGTCGGAAGAAACACCGGCCCGCAAGGAGCCGGCATGAAGATCGCAGTTCTCGGCGGTCTCGGCCTGCAGGGCCGCGCGGCCATTGCCGATCTCGTCGCCAGCGCCGGTGTCGAGGAAATCGTCTGTGTCGATACAGCAGCTGACGGCCCTGTCCGGCTTGCCGGCCTAACCGACCTTTCTCGCGTGCGTTTCGTCGTGCCCGAAGGCGCGATCGGTCCGGCACTCGCCACTGTGTTGGCCGATGTCGACGCCGTCATCGATCTCCTGCCGCAGCCACTGATGCGCGAGGCGGTGCAGGCGGCGATCGCGACGCGCACGCCGCTGGTCACTACCAATTACGGCAAGGCGATTGCCGATCTGGCGCTGGAGGCTGAACGGGCCGGCGTTTCGATCATGTCCGAATGCGGGCTCGACCCCGGCATCGACCTCGTGCTTTACGCGCGCGCCGCAAAGCAGTTCGACAGCATTTCTTCGATCGATTCCTATTGCGGCGGCATCCCCGAACCGAAGGCAATGGCCAAGCCGCTCTGCTACAAGGTGAGCTGGAATTTCGACATGGTTCTGGTCAGCCAGAACCGCGACAGCGTGATGATCGAGGACGGCAAGCGGGTCGAAGTCTCGGCCGGCCGACAGCACGACAACCGCTTCATCCACGAGATCGACGTGGCCGGCCTCGGCCGGCTGGAGGCCTTTCCCAATGGCGACGCGCTGCACTATGTCGAGATGCTGGAGGCCGCCAAAGGGCTGCAACGCTCGGGCCGCTATACGCTGCGCTGGCCCGGCTGGTCGGCGTTCTGGGCGCCGCTGAAGGAACTCGGCTTCCTCTCCGAAGACAAGGTGCCCGGCACAAGCGCCAGCCCACGCGAATTTCTCGGCCGGCTGCTCGGCCCGCAACTGCAGTACGGCGCCGACGAGAAGGACCTTTGCGTTATGCGCAACGTCTTTTCCGGTCTCGAAGGTGGTCGCGCCAAAACGGTGACGTCGGACCTCATCATTGAGCGCGACCTCGGCTCCGGCCTGTTCGGCATGAGCCTCGGCGTCGGCTATCCCGCCAGCATCGTGGCGCAGATGCTGGCGCGACGCGAGATCACCACACCAGGGCTTTTGAACCCGCTGCAGCATGTTCCGGACGAACCGTTCTTCGACGAACTGGCCAGGCGCGGCATCAGGGTTGCCGAGACGGTGGCCTGGGACTGAGGATTTTCGAACGGTGGCGCCGCCGGCAAACGGCGCTGCCGCTCAAAAAGCACCCGAAGGGTGAAAATAACAAACGACGCAGTGGAACAATACAACAAGGAGGAATGCCAAATGAAGATTGCCAAGCTTTTCATCGCCGGACTTGCGCTTGCGGGTCTTACCACCGCTGCCAGTGCCGGAACGCTCGACGAGATCACCAAGCGCGGCGAATTGCGCGTCGCGGTGCAGACGCAAGGACCGCCCTTCTCGCTGGTCGGCGCCAATGGCGAACGCACCGGCAGTTCGGTCGAACTCGCCGAGCTGATGGCCAAGGAAATGGGCGTGAAGGTCACCTTCCTCGACTATGACTGGGACGGGCTGATCCCGGCGCTGCTGTCGGGCAAGGCCGACCTGCTGGTCGCCGACATGACGCCGACGCTGGCGCGCGGCATGAAGGTCGCCTTCACCACGCCCTACATGTATACGGGCAGCACCGTCTTCACCAAGGCCGACAGCAAGTTCAAGACCACCGAGGACTGCAAGGCCAAGGGCACCAAGATCGCCGTGCTGTTGGGCGCCACCGGCGAAAAGGAAGCCAAGAACGCCTTCCCGGATGCCGACATCAAGAGCTACAAGGGCGGCGGTCCGCTGCTGCTCGACGCGGTCAACAACGGCCAGGCCGATTGCGGCGTCAACGACGTCTCGGCGGTCACGGGTCAGTCGACCGCTTATCCCGCCGGCACCTTCACCATCATGCCGGAGTTGTTGTCTAAGGAACCGCTTGCCTTCGCCACCCGCTATGACGAGCCGGACCTGCTGGTCTGGATGAACCTGTTCCTCAACCAGGTCAGCATCGACGGCCGCCTGCAGAAGAACCTCGACTACTGGGTCAATTCCGACGCCTGGAAGAAGGATCACTGAGGAATAGGAATTAGGCAGTAGGGAGTAGGCAGTAGGCAGTAGGGAGCAGTAATTATCCGTTCCTGACACCCTACTCACTACTGCCCACTGCCTATTCCCCATTCACCGCCCATGCTCGAAAACTTCAGCTTCCGCACCATCATCGAATATCTGCCGCTGTTCGGGCAGGGTCTGGTCACGACCGTCTGGCTGTCGGCGCTGTCCTTTGCCGGGGCGCTGGCGGTCGGCATCGTGCTCGCCGCCATGAACCTGCAGCGCAACCAGCTGTTTCGCCTGCCAGCCAAGGCGTATATCGATGCCGTGCGCGCCACGCCGTTGCTGGCGCAACTCTACTTCCTCTATTTCGGCCTGCCGCGGCTCGGCTTCGTCCTGCCGGAGCTCGTCGTCGGCATCATCGCTCTGTCGCTGAACAGCGGCGCCTATGTCGCTGAAATCATTCGCGCCGGCATCCTGTCGATCCCGCGCGGCCAGGTGGAAGCCGGCGTCGCCTCGGGGATGACCTATGTCCAGCGCATGCGCCTCGTCATCCTGCCGCAAGCGTTCAAGGTGACGATCCCGCCGCTGCTCGGCCAAGCGATCGTTCTGGTCAAGGATTCGGCGCTGTTGTCGCTGATCTCGGTTTCCGAACTGACGCGCGCCGGCCAGCTACTGGCGTCCGACCGTTTCATGCCGGCTGAAGGTTTTCTCACCATCGCCGCCTTTTACCTCCTGCTCTACTACTGCCTTAAGGGGCTAGCTGTTGCTTCCAGCCAATGGCTCGGCTCGGCGGGGGCACGCACATGATCTGGCAGCAGCTGCAAAGCCTCGCCGGCAGCTATCCCCTCGCCTTGCGCGGCCTCGGAATGACGGTGATGCTGTCGCTGATCAGCCTGGTGCTGGGCACGGCGCTCGGCTTCGGCCTCGGCATATTGCGCACCGGCGGCAACCGGCTGATCTCGAGTGTGATCGGCGCCTGGGTCGACCTGATCCGCGGCACGCCGTTCCTGGTGCAGATCTTCCTGATCTTCTTCATCCTGCCGGAGTTCGGCATCGAGCTCGACGCCTTCACCGCCGGCATCATCGCACTGACCAATCTGGCCGCCTGCTTTATCTGCGAAATCGTCGCCGCCGGCATCCGTTCGGTGCCGACCGGCCAGGTCGAGGCAGCGCTGGCGTCAGGCCTGTCGCGCTGGCAGCGCATGCGCCAGGTGGTGCTGCCGCAAGCGATGCGCATCGTGCTGCCGCCGCTGGTCGGGCAGTATGTGCTCTTGATCAAGGATTCTTCGGTCGTCTCGGCCATCGGGCTGACCGACCTCACCCGGGTCGGCTGGCTGGTGGTGCAGCGTGTGCCCAACGGCCTGCTGGTCTTCTTCCTCGTCGGCGTCGGCTATTTCATCGTCTGCTATCCGCTGATCATGCTCGCCCGCCGGCTGGAGCGGCGCATGGGCCAAGCGCATGGCGAGGTGCAGCTGTGACATCGAACCCCAAAGGGCGCACGAATATGAGCACGCCAAGCCAGGCCAAAACCGGCATGATCGACTTTCGCGGCGTCAACAAATGGTTCGGCCCGCTCAATGTGCTGAAGGACATCACGCTCAGCGTCGAACCGCGCGAAGTGGTGGTCGTCTGCGGCCCCAGCGGCTCGGGCAAGAGCACGCTGATCCGCTGCATCAACGGCCTGGAGGCAATCAAGGACGGCGACCTCATCGTCGACGGCCAGCGCCTCGGCGATCCCGCCACCAACATGACGCTGCTGCGCACCGAGATCGGCTTCGTCTTCCAGTCGTTCAATCTCTACCCGCACAAGACCGCTCTGGAAAACGTGACGCTGGCGCCAATCCATGTCCGCAAGATCCCGCGCGCCGAGGCCGAGCAGGCCGGTCGCGACTTGCTGGCCAAGGTCGGCCTGGCCGACAAGGTCACCGCCTATCCCTCACAGCTCTCCGGCGGCCAGCAGCAGCGCGTGGCGATCGCCCGCTGCCTCGGCATGCGGCCGAAGATCATGCTGTTCGACGAGCCGACCTCGGCGCTCGACCCCGAGATGATTTCCGAAGTGCTCGACGTGATGGTCGCGGTGGCAGAAGAAGGCATGACGATGATGGTGGTGACGCACGAAATGGGCTTTGCCCGCAAGGTGGCGCAGCGCGTGGTGTTCATGGATGCCGGCGCCATCGTCGAAAGCGGCACGCCGGAGGAGTTTTTCTCTGCCCCGAAGACGGACCGCAGCCGGGCTTTTCTGAGCAAGATTCTCAGGCACTAGGGTCGGCGCTCGAACAACTGGCCGCCGCCGGCACGAGATGAAACTTCGATCTGCGACTATGCATCAAGGATCGCGCTTACCAGCCGGGCGGTGCGCGGCGCGAGCGTCAGCCCTATGTGTCCATGGCCGAAGGCAAGGATCACATCCCGCCCACCTCTCGATGGCCTGATAACGGGCACAGAATTGGGCATTGAAGGCCGGAATCCGAGCCATGTGCGGCTCGGCTCCCCCAGGTCTGGAAAAACCCGACGCGAATTCTCCACCAGCGCCGCCAGCAACCGCTGATTGGCGGGAACCCCCAATCCACCGAGTTCTACAAGGCCTGCAACGCGCAACCGGCCTCGCATCGGGCAAAGATAGAAGCCGAGCGCTGTCGGGCAGACCGGCCGTTCAATCGGTGGGTGGGTCATGTCAAATTCAATGTGATAGCCACGTTCGGCATCGAGGCTGACCGGATCATCGATTTGGGCGGCGAGCCTTTGCGAGTGGGCACCGGCGGAGATAACAGCGGTCTGGGCGCGGATGTCGAAGGGCCCCGCGATGATCCGGATCCCATTCGCTTCCCGGGCGATCGTTTGTGCAGAGGCCTTGACGAATTGCACACCCGCCCGCCGGACTGTTGCGGTCAACCGATGCATCGCTTCGCCCGGATCACTGAGATTGAGTGCGCCCGGAAAAAACAGCCCGCCACCTTCGAAGGGCGGTAGCCGAGGTTCGAGCCGATGCACTTCGTCGGCCGAAAGCAGTTCCTGACCAACGCCATGGAAGCGGCGCAGATCGATATCGGTGGCTGCCGCCTTGAAGGCCTTGGGCGTTTCGTAGAGATAGAGACAGCCCCTGGCGGAGAGCAGGTCCGATGCCCCAATTTCCGCTGCGAACTCCTCCCAAGCCGCCGATGCGTCCGATACGAGTTCGGCGATCCGGCGGGTGTTTTCCCTGAACCGGTGCGGCAGAGATTCGTATGCGAACCTCGCCAGCCAAGGGAAGAGGGTCGGCAAGGCGGAAGCGCGGATCGACAACGGACTGCGCGCGTTGAGCAGCAGGGAAGGCAGATTCCTCAGAACCGCCGGCGTCCCGACGGGGATTACCGCATAGTCCGCGATGGTCCCGGCGTTGCCGTAAGATGCGCCACTGCCAGGTTCGTTCGGTTCGATCACGACAACCTCGCGTCCGTCAGCGCGAAGCCGAAGTGCAATCGCCAAACCTATGACGCCACCGCCGATGACGGCGATGTCGGTCGAAATCCTGCTCATCTGGTCCACATGCGTTGAGGCAAAGACGGTGGCTGGCGCCCGAGACCCTGCGAAACGGCGATGGCAGTGCCGTGCCCGGATCGCACATGCGCCAATGGGTTCTGTCAGGACTGTTTGCTGGCTGGCGTTCAGGCAGGCGCGGCGTAGCGCGCGACATAGGCAGCCGTTCGTGCTTCACGCGGGTTGTCGAGCACGTCGGCCGCCGTTCCCTGCTCGATGATCCGGCCGCCGTCAATGAAGACGACCCAGTCCGAGACTTCGCGGGCGAAAGGTAATTCGTGGGTGACGAGGATCATGGTCATGCCGTCCTTTGCCAGTTCTCGCATCACACGCAGCACCTCACCGGTCGATTCTGGATCGAGCGCGGAGGTCGGTTCGTCGAACAGAAGCACAGTCGGGCCGAGGGCCAGGGCGCGCGCGATCGCGACGCGCTGCTGCTCGCCGCCAGACATGCGTTCCGGATAGGCTGTTGCCCGATGCGCGAGACCGACGCGCGTGAGCAGGCGCACCGCGCGCTCGACCGCTTCGCGCTCCCCAATTGCGGCGGCATGCATCTGGGCGAGAACGACATTTTCCACCGCTGTCAGATGCGGGAACAGGTTGAAGCGCTGAAACACCATGCCGACGCGCTGGCGCAGCTTGGCGAGATTCCTGCACGTCACCGCACCCTTGTCGCAGATCGTCTCGCCATTTACCTCGATGACGCCGTCGTCGGGCTGCTCGAGCAGGTTGACGCAGCGCATCAGCGTCGTCTTGCCGCCGCCGCTTTGGCCGATGATGCTGATGATCCGACCAGCCGGCACGTCGAGATCTATGCCGCCGAGCACCTGCCTCCCGTCGAAGGACTTCCGCAAGCCACGGATGGTGACTGCCGGGCCGGAAGCCGTCTTGCCAAGCTCCCTATTGAGTGTCTCGTGTGCCATCGGTCTAGGCTCCGCCCGCGAGCAGCGTCTTCGCCAGCTTCAGCCGCCGCCGGCGCCCCAGCGACAGCGGTACGCCAGCCTGAATGGTCCGCTCCAGCCAGAGCAGGCATTGCGAAATCGGATAGCAGACGGCGAAATAGATAGACGCAATCACCAGATAGACTTCGAGCGCCCGAAACGTTTCGGAGGCGATCAGCTGCGCCTGGGTCATCAGTTCAACGGCAGAGATCGTCACCAGAAGCGACGTCGATTTCAGAAGGTCGACGAACATGGTGTTGGTGCCAGGCAATGCCAGCCTCAACGCCTGAGGTAGAATGACGTGGCTAAAGGTGGTGCCGCGGCCAAGGCCCAGCGCCTGCGCAGCCTCGTTCTGACCGGAATGGATGCCGGCGATGGCCGCGCGGAAAATCTCCGAGAGATAGGCGGCATAGAACAACATGAGGCTCAGCACGCCGGCGACGAAGACGCTGAGCTTGATGCCGACCGACGGCAGGCCGAAATAGGTGACGAAGATAATCGCGAGCAACGGGACGTTCTTGAATATCTCCGTGTAGATGGCGGCCGGCAGACGCACCAGACGCAAGCGATTGAGGCGCATCAGCGCCAGCACGAGGCCGAGGACAGCAGCACCGACAAAGCTGACGATGGTGTAGGCCAGGGTCCTGAGCAGACCCCAGCCGAGATTGCTTGCGTAGTCGCTCCAGGGAACCTGGAAAAACCCGGTGAGCGTGTGGAAAAGGGACATGTGCTTGCCCCGACGCTCAAGGCGCGATTGAGGGCGGCGACCAATCCGCGGGGCGGTCCACGCCCCGGCGCTGAGCCGCCATCTCCGGCGAAGGAACCAGGAACTGCTTCGGATCGCCGCCCCATTTTGTGACGAGCGCGGCAAGCGAGCCGTCCTTGTACATTGCATCGATCTGGGCCGAGACAGCTGTCGCGAGCTTCGGCGCCTCTTTCGGCAGGTAAAAGCCGGTCATGTAGGGCTGGAAATACTGATAGTCGGGATGGGCCTTGATCTCGTCGGCGGCTGGCGGCGCCAGATAGGCGACGCGGAACTTCATGTCCGGTCGTTCCTTCTGCTGATAGATAATCAGCAGCGGGTCGAGAAAGCCGACATCCAGCCTGCCTGATGACAGGTCCTGAAAGACACTGTCGGCCGTGGGATAGGTGTGCGGGGTGGCATTGGGCACCTGCGCGATCGATTTCGCCCAGACATAGCCGGTGACGGTCCCGAGATCCTTGCCCTCCAGGCTCTTGACGTCCGGATAGTCGGCAGTGCCTTGCACCGCCATTGCCGGTGGCGAATAGTAAGGCGGATCGGTGAAGAGACCGACCTTCTGGCGCGCGTCCGACCAGGCGATGCCGCCGATCGTGATGTCGGCACGCCGCGACTGGACCGATGCCAGCATACCGGGAAAATCGGTGACGCTGACTTCCATCTTGAGACCCAATTTGTCGGCGACCGCGGCAAGGATATCGCTGTCCAGCCCGACGAGCTTCTCGTCCTTCATCGCCGTGTAGGGCATATAGGGCTCGATCGTGACCTGTAGGACGCCCGGCTTCAGCGTCTCAAGCCCGTCCGCATGCGCCACCGTGGCCAGCAATCCAATTCCAACCCCTAGCAAGGCGCCAATGCCGACCTTGAATCGCGAGCGAGACAAAACACCCTTTTCCATCCCCGATATCTCCCTGTCACCGGATCAATATATTTGTGATATATTGATCAGTATATTATATGAATCCGTTGTCAAGTGATTCCTCGGCGATCGGAATCGACCCCTGTGAGGTGAGTTGGGATGGATGCGCGGATGCCGGAAGACGATGCCGACAATGTCGAGCCTGGCTCGACATTGGCCGAGCGCACCTATCTGCAGCTGAGGGAGGACATCATCACGGTTAAGCTGGCGCCCGGCACCCTGCTTCGCGAAACCGATCTCATGCGGCGGCTGGACGTCGGTCGCACGCCAGTGCGCGAGGCGTTGTTGCGGCTGCAGCGCGATGGCTTCGTCGATGTCAACGGCCGCCGCGGGACCTCCGTCAGCACGATCGACATCAGCGATCTATCGGCGATCTATGAGGCCAGGGCGAGAATTGAATCCTGGGCGACGCGACTGGCCGCCGAACGTCTGCGAGAGCCTGAGCGTCGGGAAGCGCGCGCCCTGATTGCCGAACTCGCCGCCTTTAAAAACCCTCCGGAACTCGAGCCCCTGCTTGCGCTCGACCGACGCATCCACCGCTTCATCTACCGCGCCGCCAAGAACCCCTATTTGTTCGACACGCTCGACCACTACCACAACCTGTCACTCAGGATCTTGCATGTGGCGACGCGGCGTTTTCCGGAACTCATGTCGGGGCTCGACAAGGTCCTGCAGGAGCAAACCCTTATGCTCGAGGCGGTTTGCAGGGGAGATGGCGAAACGGCCGAGCGCATCGCGCTGCATCACGTCCTCAGCTTCGAACAGGATGTTCGCAAGATCATCTAGCCGATTTGGCGGAACAACGACCTCCGGCGTGACCGCCTGTCAGCGTCCAGAAAGCGCGAAGGCTATTTGTGTGGCCGGCACGCGGCGTAAAGCAGTTATACGCGCCTTCACCTTTGAAAGGTCGCGTCCTGCCTAATTCTTCAAAGCGTCGCCAGCCGCGCATTTGTCATCGTCGTTCCATAGGCTTGCCGCAGCGTTTGCTTCTCCTCCAGCGCAGCGATGACGCTTGCGGCAAAATCCGTCGCGTACATGTCGGCCAGCCGGGTCAGCCCGCCTGGCGTGAAGACGTTGATCTCCAGAAGTTTGTCGCCGACGATGTCGAGACCGACCAGGAACATGCCGTCGCCGATCAGTTTGGGGCGCACCATCTCGGCGATGCCCAGCATGGTGGCCGTTACCTTGACCTTGCGGGCCGTGCCGGCGGCATGGATGTTGGAGCGGACGTCGCCTTTGGCCGGAACGCGGCGAAAGGCTGCGTATTTGCCGTCGCGCACCAGCGGCAGGCCGTTCATCAGGAACAGACGCACGTCACCGGCCTTGGCTTCCGGAAGGTAGACCTGCGCGACAAGATAGCCGTCACCGCTGGCCGCCTCGAAAATCTGGTTGAGGTTGGAATCGGTGGGCTTGGCAATATGGAACACGTTCTTGCCACCCGAACCTTGCAGCGGTTTGACGATACAGCCCTTCGGCTGTTTGTCGATGAAGGCGCGGATCTCGGCAATGCTGCGCGATATCAGGCTCGCCGGCCTGACGGCCTCGGGGAAAGACTGCAAATAGAGCTTGCTCTGTGCCTGCGCCAGACCGCCCGGATCGTTGACGACGATGGTGCCGCGTTCGGCTGCGAGCCGACCGAACATGATGCCGGCATTGGCCGCCCATGGCCGACCGGCGCCATCCAGCGACGGGTCGTTACGCAGAAACAATATGTCGATGTCGCTCATGGCGACGGTCTTCTTCTGCTTCGCGGCATCCTGCAGGGCAGCATGAAGCTTGCCTGATGTCTTGTAGGCAGCATCGGGCAGAGCCGTCACGCTGACGGCCAGATCATCGTTAGGGCGCAGGATGAAATCGCCCGGCTCGACATAGACGACGGAATGACCGCGCTGGACGGCAGCCAGCGCCAACGCCGTCGTCGTGTAGCCCGGCGTCTCGGTTCCGATGGAATTGACGAAGAACGCAATGCGCATTTCAGAGCCCCCCTCAGGTTTCAACCATATCGATCGGATCGATTCCCGCCATCGCTTTCCTGAGGCGCGGGCGGGCAGCGTCGGAAGAGAGGAATGCAGGTTCGAGGCGAGGCGCCCGCAGCAGACCGCGTGCGTTGAGTTCCTGGATCGCGCCGAAATGCGCGGCGGCGATCTTGCCGATCCAGAACGGCGTTAGGCTGCCGCCATTCCTCAAGTGATCGAGGATCTGCAACAAGCCACGCAGATAAATGGCGTCCTTGGCAAGACCGCCGCCTCGATAGACGCGCAGAACGACGTTGAAGGCCTCGCGATCATCGATATCCCTGCGAAGAATGCGGAAGGTTTCCTCGAACGTTGCGCCGTCGAGCAGCGCCTGACAGGCTATCACCCTCGCCGCGATCAGCCGCAAACGCGCTGCGGTCATGCCGCCGACCAGATACTCCGCCAGCACAGCCAGTCCCTCCTGCATGCCCTCATAACCGGCGAGCCCGCTGCAGAAGATGGCGAGCCCCTGCGCGGCGCCATTGAAATAGGTCAGCAGATGAACACCGATCTCGTGACTGAGCAGCGCCGTCAGACGCTCCGGGGGAACATTGGTATCGCGCGACACCAGCAACCGGTTTCGCGAGACCAGCAGGCCGGCCGGCAGGTCGCCGCGGATCTCCACCGAAGCCTCGAAATCGGGATAGGCGGCGCGGTATCCGGCGATCATGTCGCGCGCGGCGGCGGCAACGGCGGCGGCGTCCAGTCCCTTCGGACGGGCGACTGAAGCAAGTCGCGGCAGCTTTTCGAGAATGGCGCGCGCCCTCGCCGCCAGGCTCGGCTCGACGCTGCCATAAAGGGCTCGTCCGAGTTCGACGAATCGCGGCGTCTCGCGTGCTGCGAGCATCGACAGCTGGAGATCGAGCTCCTGCTGCTTTTCGGAGAGCAGCCTGGTCAGGAGCGTATCTTCCAGATGATCGAGCGAGATCGAATAGAGCCTCCGCTTCTGGTCGGCGACCTCAAGCTCGAGCGGCCGGTAAAGCAGTGCGGGCACACGCTCGAAAGCGCCTGCCTGGAATTCCCGCCAGGCGGGTTCGGCATTGATCGGTGTGACGGCAAGCAGAAAATCGAAGGTCGACGCGACATTGTCGATCGCACGGTCGGCTCGCGCGACAGCGTCGATATAGGCGCGGCGACCGAGGGAACGATGGGTCGCCGGTTGTTCCAGGCTCGATGCCTTCAGGAAGGCACTGACGGCCTGAAGCGCGGAATCGACCATGTTGGCGACGACGAGATCGTGGAGTTCGGGGTAGACGCGCTTGGTGCCCGGCACCCTGTAGATCGGGGCGAAGCGCACCGTCAGGCACGCCACATCACCGGGATCGTTCCAGAGCCGTGCTTGGGCACGTGTGGTGGGACTGAGCTCGTCGACGCGGGGCGTGCGGTATTTGGCTTCACGCGCGGATGCAGCATCAGCGAAGCGCTTGCGCGCCGCCTTCTCCGGCGCCGTGTTGCCGCTGGCCAGCGCAATCTCGAAAGGCGGCAGGAATGGAACATCCTCGGTCAGGAACCGGTCTTCGGCCAACTCGCCGATGTCCAGGAAGAGGAATGCGCCGCAGTGATCGTGTAGCCGGCCCGCCACCAGCCGCGCGACCTCGCCAGCGAGCTCGATGTCGGCGGCGATCAGATAGGAGGCGTTGGCGGAGACGGCATGGAATGCGGCATCCTGATGCGACCCGACATGGACACACAGAAAGGGCAGCGGCCGATCAATGTGCAAACGATTGCCGTTGCCGAACTCGCGGCGGATCGGCTTGCCGTCGCGGAAAAGCGCGCCAAGGTCCGCTTCGATTTGCGCCAAGGGTGACGCGGGCTCGACAAGCTTGGGCTTCATCGCATGGCCCGCAGCGCCTTTGCCAGGACAGGCACAGTCGACGCCAGTATGGCGCGCAGCTGATCTATTGCTGCCCAGTCGGGTTCGCCGCTCCATTCGTCCATGAAGATTTTCTTGAACTCCACCGCGATGGCACAGCCGGTCTCTGGAAAATTGGTGTGGACGAAACGCGTCTGTTCGCCCTTGCCCTGGAAGGACACGTTTTCGCGCACGTCGATCGGCTCGCCGTTGAGCTGGTGGCCGCGAAGCGTTTCGATGAACGCATCGACGACCGGCGCCCAGCGCTCGCGGTCCATGGAAGACGTCCCGATATTGATGTCGGGAGCTGTGTCGCGAGATGTTGGCACAGAATGCGGCCCATCGCGGCGGTGATTGTAGCTGTGGACGTCGACGAGAACGAACCGGCCATAGCGCTTCTCGATATCGGCGAGGACACGCTTCAGCTCACTGTAGAAGGCGTCGTGAAAGGACAGAGACTCCTCCACGATGGCCTCGGCCGGCAACTCCCGCCAGACTTTGAGCCCCCAGGACTGGTCCGGCGACAAGTAGACGGCAGCGTCGCGCGCGCGGTTCAGATCGACCTGGAAGCGCGACCGATGAACGATGATCCGGGTCGGGAAATCGGCGATGAAGCGCTCAGTGAACGGATCTTCCTCTCGGAGCCGGTCTGGATCAGAAAGACACATAAGCCCTCGGCAAGCACTGCCGACGTTGGTGCCGCTATGGATGGCTGTACCGACGACAGGACCGTCTCCGAGCTTGATCGTCCAGCCCGACCCGCCCCGATCGGTGTTGGAAATCGTCTTGTCCATGCTCCGAAATGCGCGGAGCGTGCGGACGGTTCCGCTTCGTGTCGAAAGCGGCCTTCAGCCGAACGTCGCCAGCGGCTCTGCCTTGATCTCCACCCACTCACAGCGGCGGCTGTCGTGGTAGAAGGACTGGAAGGGCGGCGGGAAGGACGGATCGGCGAAGGCGCCAACGGGAATAGCGATCACACCGGGTTGAGTATCGATCCGGTAGTGGACGCTGGCGCCGCACTCCGGGCAGAAATTGTAGATGATGCGACCGCCCTGATCGCCCGTGCGGGTGAACTGCTTCGCCCGTCCCTCGATCGATACATCGCCTTCCGCAAACCGGACATTGTAGCTGAAGGCGCTGCCGGTGCGGCGCTTGCAGTCCAGGCAATGGCAGACCGAGATGCGCACCGGCTCGCCCGTACAGGTTGCTGACAACTGGCCGCAGAGACATTGCGCGTGGCGCGTGACCATGGCTTGCTCCTCCCGAGCCTGTTCCATCCCGATGGATCGGGATGGGGCTCCATCTTCTTGAGCATGATCTTCTCCGAAAACCGGATTCCACTTTTCGGGATCATGCTGCTGAGACACGTTACTGCGTGTCGGCGCTGGCTCTCAACTCCGCACGCTTCTCGTCCGACACGACAGCCAGGTCCAGCACCTTTTGCAGTTCGGCGGCATGATGGAATGACGGTTCGGTCTGCACGCCGCTTGCGACCGCATCGACGAAACGCTGGTAGTTGGTCGGCACCGTGCCGGCGTCGATCACCTGCCATTTGGCGGTCTCGATATCCTCGCCGATGCACGCCTTCAGCTCCGAGCCCTCGAGATTGTGCACGACCTCGATGCCGCCCTTGTCGCCGTAGATGCGCAGGCGCAGTTCGTTCATATGGCCGGTCGCCCAGCGGCTGGCATGCACGACGCCAAAGGCGCCGTTGGAAAAATCCAACGTCATGGCGAAACTGTCATTGGCGTCGAGGTTATATTCGCCGATGCGATTGTCCGGTGCCTTGTCGAAGGCGCGCAGCCGGCAGAAGACGTGGTCGATGTCGAGTGCCGCGCCATAGCTGGCGAAATCGAGAATGTGGATGCCGACATCGCCGAGCACGCCGTTGGAGCCGTGGCTGCGCGACAGCCGCCACAGCCATTTCGGATCGGTGCGCCAGTCGCCCCAGAATTTCGACACCAGCCAGCTCTGCAGATAGGAGGCCTCGACGTGGCGGACGGTGCCGATGTCGCCGGCCAGCACCATTTGCCGCGCCTTCTGCAAGGGAGCGACGTTGCGATAGGTGAGGTTGACCATGTTGACGATGCCAGCGGCTTGCGCCGCGTCAGCCATCTCGCTCGCCTTGGCAAAATTTTCGGCGAGCGGCTTTTCGCACAGCACCGGCTTGCCGGCCGCAATCAGCGTCATGGTCGTCGGATGGTGGATACGGTCAGGCGTGACGTTGGCCACCGCATCGAAGCCGCCCCAGTCGAGCGCTGCCTCCAGCGAGGTGAAGCGCTTCGGGATCTTGAAGCCGTCGGCGAATTCGCCGGCGCGCTTTTCGTCGACGTCGACAGCGCCGACGATCTCGACGCCGTCGATGGCGCCAAAGCGGCGGGCATGCTCCTGCGCCATCCAGCCGGTACCCAATATCAAAAGCCGCATTTTTGCACTCCGAGCGAAATTGGTTCGATTCAATGAAATGAGCCGAATGTGGTCCAAGCGTTGTTCATACGCAACTTGAGACGGAAAGCCGCTGCGCCTTTTCCTGGGGTTGTTTTAGCGGAAACCCGCCTCGCCCGCGGCGTGCAGCTTGCCGCCGCGCTCGACGATGGTCTCCAGCGCCTTGTCGACCGGCACATTCGGCGCATCGAGAATCGCCGACTTCGTGCCTTGCGGGTTGTGCGCCCACTTCACAGCGTTGCGCAGCACCTTGTGCACAGTGCCATCATGATAGGTCGGATAGGTTTCGTGACCCGGTCGGAAGTAGAAGACATTGCCGGCCCCGCGCCGGTAGGTCAGCCCCGAGCGGAACACCTCGCCGCCCTGGAACCAGGAGATGAAAATCGTCTCCAGCGGCTCCGGCACGGCGAACTGTTCGCCATACATTTCTTCATTCTCGAGCTCGAAATACTCACTGATGCCTTCGGCGATCGGATGGCTGGGGCTGGTCACCCAGAGCCGCTCGCGCTCGCCGGCCTCGCGCCATTTCAGCGTGCAGGGCGTGCCCATCAGCCGCTTGAAGATTTTCGAGAAATGACCGGAATGCAGAACGATCAGCCCCATGCCTTCAAAAACGCGGCGGGCGACGCGTTCGACCACTTCGTCGGCAACGGCGCCATGGTCCTTGTGACCCCACCAGACCAGCACGTCGGTCTCGGCCAGACGATCGGCCGGCAGGCCATGCTCGGGCTGTTCGAGTGTGGCGGTCGAGGCGGAGATCGCCTTGTCGGTGTTCAGCGCCTTGGCGATGGTCGTGTGCATGCCCTCGGGATAGAGGGCGGCGACCACTTCATTGGTCCGCTCATGGATATTCTCGCCCCAAACGACAGCGCGTATTGTCATGATGTCCTCTTGATTGTTTGAAGCTGGAGCCGCCGCGTCCACTCATAGTATCCCCAGCCGGAATTGAAAACGCTTTCAATGCCGGCTGCTGACAATTGCGGGGAACGTCGAGATCATCGATCTCGGAGTGGCCGTGCGGAAAATACCATTTTAAACAGGATGATAGAGGCTCATCCTGCTAAACCGTTTCAGGCGCGGCTGCCATCCGAGGCGACTTGCTTCAGCGCTTTCGACATGCGCGGCACCACGACGAGGCGCTTGATCTTACCCTTCTTGTAGGCGGCCAGGAAGCGCGCATAGTCCTTGAAGGCCACGCAGCCATGGGATTCCGCACGGCCGCCGCGCAGCAGGTAGGAGTGGGCGAGCAGGCCGTCGCGGCCATATTGGTTGCTGCCGCTGGTTGGGGTGAGACGTATCGCCTCGACACCGTAGAAACGCGATTCGCGCAGCTTCAAGTCATAGGTGCCGGGCGGTGTCGGGCCGACGTTCTTGCGGTTGGCGTAGCGCGGTTGGTCGGCCATCGAGCCAATTCCCGAATGCGCCTCGAGCCGCGAGCCGTCCGGCATGTAGACGGTCTTGGCCGAGATATCATAGATGGCGACGCCGTTGCCCATGTTGGGGGTCGCGAACAGATCCTTGAACGCGCGGCCGACACCGCCAGCCGGGACATCCGGTTTGGCATAGGCCAGCATCTCGCCGGCTTGCGCCTTCACCCGCTTGCCCGGCTTGGTGCGGATGGTCTCGCTGCCTGGCACGCCCGGCAGTGCGGCGACGTCCTGGGAATTGCGAGGCGAGCGCGGCGACACAATGCCTGGCGACTGGGGTGCCGCGGTCTCGGCCGCCCTGTCGGTCTGTGGCTTGGCCGCCTGAGGCTTGGCCGCTTGCGCCTTGGGCTTGCTGGGCGCCTCGGCAGGCTGAGCGGTTTCGGCGCGCGGACGCCAGCCAGGTAACGCCATGCTGTCGGGCAGATCATCCTGCGGCGGCAGCGAAGCCACCTGAACCTCGGCCTGCTCAGGATTTTGCGCTTCGACGATTGCCGCGACGGCCGGCGGCGGCGCCAGCATGTCGGCGCCCTGATCCGGCAAGGTGTTGGCCAGCGCCAACGCAAGGCGCGACGAGCGTTCGATCTCGGCCACTTCCGGCCCAAAGCGCTCCGAGGCCGGGCCATTCTGGTCGGGCATTCGGACTTCGGCGAAACGGGCAGCGGCCGGAAGGCTGGCAAGCATGAAGGGCCCATTCGAGGCCTTGGCAAAGGCGGCAGCCAGCTTTTGCGGCGACAGCTTTGCCTTGGCCACCACGCCGTCGAAGCGCGCATCGCGCGGGGTGACAAGTGCGATGCTGGTGTTTTGCGCGGCCCCGGTGTTTGCAGTGATCGTGGCGGCCGGCGCTGGATCGTGCGCGGCGAGGTGCAACCGCGCGGTCTTGCCGTCATGTGCCAAGCTGGCGGCGGTGCGTCTGCAGCCGGCGTCGCATTGGCTGAGCAGCGAAACCTGTACATTTTGTGCCGAAAGCCGTGGCGCCCACGAATTGGCAAGGCTGCGGCGCGAATCGGTGCGCGGTAACAGCAGGCTTCGCGGAAGGTTGTTGGACGCAGCGGTGAGCGAGGTTCCCAGCGAATAGAGGCCGGCCATGGTCGCCACCGACCACAGCGCAAGGGCCGCGCCGATAACCGGCACCACCACCCAGCGCTGGCCGGATCTCTTCGAAGTCAAATCCCGTTCAGGATTGTCGCCCCGGTCTTTCAAACGCAAAAACGCCATACAACCACTCTCAATCGGCATGCAGGCTTGCGACCCTCGCATCCGTGACATCCACAGTTCGCTGGTGCCCCCTGCGCCTTTCGCGTCTGTTGCCGATTGAATCAAAAGATGGACAAAGTTGGTTAACCAATCCCTCCACCGGTCGCACATTGTGCGGCGGTCGATACGAAAAAAGAGCCCTCCATGGTCTGCGCCACGGTAGAAATGCTCTCCCTCACCTGTGCTTTGCTGCCCGTTTTTGCGATCCAAGTCAAGGAAACGCTGCGTCAGGTCTCTGCAAGCCCGGGCTGATTGCCCGCCGATCGGCTGTTTCAAGCAGTTGACCTTCCGGTGGCTGGAAGGTCTATCCGCCTCAGAGACAGAGGCCTCCGACCACGGATATTTACCGATGAGTATCGGCACCACGACAGAAGAATCCGACCTGAAGTCGAACCCCTGCTGCGGCTGGCTTATCACGGTTGGATGGGGCGGCGAGGACATTGCGCCGTGAGACGGACTGTGAAAGCGGCGCTGCTGTGGCTCGTCTGCGCCCTCACGATGGCCGCCTCTGCCGGCGATGGACCGATCGTGACGGCACGGCAGGCGTCGATGAAGGAGATGGCGGCGGCGGCGAAAACCATCGCCGGCATGTTCGACGGCAGACAAGCCTACGACGCCGCGACGTTCAAGGCAGCGGCGCAAACCCTTCGCGCACGCACCGGCCCTGCCCTGATTGCCGAGTTTCCGAGCGCCTCGCTGGGGCCGCCTTCGCAGGCCAGGCTGGAGATCGATCCGGCGCGGGCGGAATTCGAGGCGCTGGCAAATCACATCGGGACGCTGGCCGGCGCGCTGGCCGCCAAGGCCGAGCACGCGCCTGACCGCATTACCGACGACATGCGCATGGGGGCCGGTCTGGCAATGGGCGGCGGCAGCCTGCTCGGCAAGCGCGCGATGCCGGCGGAAGCCGATCCGGCCAAACTTCCGGCTGAACATATCCTGCACCTCATCCTGCAGGATTGCTCGAACTGTCATTCGAAGTTCCGGCAAAAGGTGCAGTGAGTACCCGGCGGAGCGACCCCCTTTGCGGGTCTGCGCCAGCGGCGCTTTGCATACAAGTAAATTCGTTTGTGCTAATATATTCCCGGTCGTGCGTATCCATGCATGACGAGCATCGGGAGGATGCGATGAAAACCATGAATCGCAGGTCTGCAATTGCCCTCGGTCTGACGACCGCCGCGGTAACGCCTTTGTTCACTCTGGCGGCATCCGCAAAAATCAAGAAATACGGCCCGAAAGAGGGCAAGGAGATTGCGCCCGGTGTCAGGTTGGTTGAGGTCGGCACCGGCAATGCAGACATTCCCGCCTACAAGAGCATCGCAATTGTCGACGTGGTGTTTCAGCCCGGAGCACACGCGCCTCAGTCGGTGATGGACAACGACATGGTATGCACCATCACCTCAGGTGCATTCACGATCAAGAAAGCCGACAGGGAATTCAAGCTCAAGGTGGGCGACATGTACACGTGCGCCAAGGGCAAGACCGACGAATCGACGAATACAAGCAAGGAGGTCGGCGTGCATCGCATCGCCGTATTGATACCTGCATAGCAGATGGGAATCCGGCCGGACGGGCGGTTGCACGCCGTCGCGAGTCCGGCCGGGCCAGACGAGGCGATCGCGTTCCGTCGTCAGGGCGACCATCTCACGCCAGCCACTCCCTGATCGCCGGGCGGGCGAGAACGGCGCGCATCCGATCCTCGGCGTCCTTGACGGCTGGCGCCATCGGTGCGCGGGTTGGACCGCAATCGACACCGATGACCCGGAAGGCCGCTTTCATACCCGGCAGCACGCCGGTTTCGAGCAGCACTTCGACGAAATCCTGCGACACCATCTGCAGGGTTTTCGCCCGCAGCAGATCGCCGTCACGGGCCGCCTGGTCAACCGCCACATAGAGCCGTCCAAGCAGATTGTAGGTGGTGCCGATGCCGCCTTCGGTGCCGAGCATGCCGGCGGCGGCGTAGATCTCATCGAAGCCGTAGAAGAACAGCTTTTGCGGCTGCCGCTTGCGCAGCTGCGAATATTTGAACAAGTCGGTGGAGGTGTATTTGATGCCGACGACATTGCCGAGGTCGAGCAGCCTGACCAGCAGCGCCAGCGGCAAGGGACGGCCAGTGCGCAACGGGATCTCGTAGACGATCAGCGGCAGGTCGGTCGCCGCCGCCAGCGCCTGGTAATAGCCGTACACCTCCTCGTCGGAGAACGGATAGGAATGCGGCGGCAGCGCCGACAGCGCGTGATA
This sequence comes from Mesorhizobium sp. CNPSo 4684, assembly GCF_057784315.1. Taxonomy (NCBI): domain Bacteria; kingdom Pseudomonadati; phylum Pseudomonadota; class Alphaproteobacteria; order Hyphomicrobiales; family Phyllobacteriaceae; genus Mesorhizobium; species Mesorhizobium sp. CNPSo 4684. The sequence goes on from NZ_JBWLUX010000013.1 coordinate 56,938, forward strand.
GCCGAGCTTTTTCGCGTGCCGCGCGAGGCGGATGGAATCGCGCAGGTTCGGCATACCGACATGAGCGATCAGGTTTACCCCTGCCCCCGCGGCGCCTGTAAAGACCACTTCCTGCTGCGCCAACAATTCGTCCACCGTCAGCAGGCCGGACTCGCCGCTTGAGCCGCCGACATAGAGGCCCGCCAGGCCCTGGCGCAGCACGTAATCGTTGATGTTGCGCTGGCGCTCGGGGTCGAACTCGCCGGCGTCGCTGAGGCCGGTCATCAAGGCGGCATACATGCCCGCCAATTCTCTGGTCATTGCTAAGCCCTCGGTGCTGTCAGGATTGTCTCGGGGAGATCGGCGCCTGAACCACTGATTACGGTTCCGGCTCTATAGCGTTGTTTCAGCATGATCTTTTTCGACCGCCGATTTGGGTTCGGAGGCATTGGCTAGGCCTCCCCGGCATGGTGGCAGGCGACCAGATGCCGCCCTGTGGTAGTCGAGCCGAAGTCGCGCGGTTGCGGATCCACCTTGCTGCAGATGTCGGTCGGCTTCGGGCAGCGCGGATGGAAATGGCAGCCGGACGGTGGCTTCGACGGATCAGGCACGCCACCGCCGAGCACGATGCGCCGGCGCGTGCCGCCGGCCTTCGGGTCGGGCACCGGAATCGCCGACAGCAGCGCGCGCGTATAGGGGTGCAGCGGGCTGCCGAACACCGAAGCCGTGGTGCCAATCTCGACGATGCGGCCGAGATACATCACCGCGACGCGGTCGCTGAGATAGCGGATCATGGACAGATCGTGGCCGACAAACAGATAGGTCAGGCCGAGGCGCACCTTCAGGTCATCAAGCAGGTTGACGATCTGCGCCTGGATCGAGACGTCGAGCGCCGAGATCGGCTCGTCGGCAATGATGAATTTCGGATTGGTGGCAATCGCGCGAGCAATGCCCACGCGCTGGCGCTGGCCGCCGGAGAGCTCGAACGGGTAGCGGTTGCGCAGCGCTTCCCTCAAACCGACCAGCGCCAGCAACTCGCTGACCCTTGCATCGCGCGTGGCGCGGGTGCCGATCTTCTGCGCGCGCAGGCCTTCACCGATAATGCGGCCCACGGTCATGCGCGGATTGAGCGAGCCGAACGGGTTCTGGAACACCATCTGCATGTCGCGGCGGCGCTGCTTCAGCTCTTCGCCCGTCGCACCGGCATAGTCCCTGCCCTCGAACACGATGCTGCCGGCGCTTGGCCGCTCGAGACCGAGCACGGCACGGCCTGTCGTTGACTTGCCGCAACCGCTCTCGCCGACCAGCGCCAGCGTCTCACCGTGCAGCAATTCGAAGCTGACGCCGTCGACGGCTTGCACCGCACCGACCTGCCGCCTGAGCACGCCGCGCCGGATGGGGAAATGCACCTTGAGATCGGTAACGGTGAGCAGCGCCTCCTGCCCGGCCGCACCAGCCGGTTTCACGCTTTGAGCGGCGGCGGGCGATCGGGGCAAATGGTCTACCTCGCGCCAGCGCCAGCAGGCCGTGGCGTGGCCGGCGCCAACCGCTTCCAGCGGCGGCTTTTGCTCGCGGCAGCGCGCCTCGGCATAGTCGCAGCGCGGCGCGAAGGCGCAGAAGGTCGGCGGCAGCGTGACATTGGGCGGGGCGCCCTTGATCGGCACCAACCTGGTGTTCTCAGCCGTCAGCGACGGGATCGAGTTCAACAGGCCGATCGTGTAGGGGTGCGTCGTTGTCGAAAAGAGCTCATCGACGTCAGCGCATTCGACGATCGAGCCGGCATACATCACCGCGACGCGGTCGACGAAGCCGGCGACCAGGCTGAGGTCATGACTGATCCAGATGATCGCCATGCCGAGCTGTTTTTGCAGCCGGCTGACCAGCTCGACGATCTGGGCCTGGATGGTGACGTCGAGCGCCGTGGTCGGCTCGTCGGCGATCAGGATCGACGGCTTGCAGACCAGCGCCATGGCGATGCCGATGCGCTGCAGCTGGCCGCCGGAGAACTGGTGCGGAAAGGCGCGCATGCGCTGCGGCCCGTTGGCGATGCCGACCAGTTCCAGCATGTCGAGCGCCTGGCGTTCGGCCTCGGCCTCGCTCAATCCCTGATGCTCGCGCAGCGCCTCGGTCAATTGCAGGCCGATGGTCAGCACCGGGTTCAGCGACGACATCGGGTCCTGGAAGATCATGGCGATGTCGCGGCCGCGGATCTGGCGCAATTCGCTGTCGCGAATGGCGAGGAGATCTCGGCCGCGAAACAGCGCGCGTCCCGCGGTGACACGTCCCGGCGGCTTGCGGATCAGGCCCATCAGCGTCTGCACGGTGACGGATTTGCCCGAGCCGCTCTCACCGACAATGGCCAGCGACTCGCCTTCGGCAAGTTCGAAGGAGACGTCGTTGACGGCGTAGACGGCGCTGCCTTGCGGACCGAACTGAACGCTCAGTCCTTGCACGGAAAGCACAGGGGCTGGCCCCGGCAGTTCACTAGGCTGACGATGGGCCAGTTGACCACTGGACAATGTATCCGGCCGCATCATTTGCCGCCCATAATGTGCTGCGGGTCCAGCGCATCGCGCAGGCCATCGCCGACGAAGTTGATGCTGAGCACGGCCATGGCGATCATGGCGCCGGGCGGAATCCACATCCAGGGCTGGCTCTCCAGGATCGACAAAGTGCGCGCATCGCGCAGCATGTTGCCCCAACTCGCCGCCGGCGCCTGCGCGCCGAGGCCAAGGAAGGAGAGTGACGCCTCGAGCAGGATGACGGTCGCCACGTCGAGCGTGATCGCCACCAGGATCGGGCTCAGCACATTGGGCAATATGTGTTCGAGAATGATGACCGATGGCGAGGTGCCGAGCGAGCGTGCGGCGAGAATGAATTCCTGGTTGCGCAGCGCCAGGATCTCGCCACGCGTCAGCCGGGCGATGGACGGCCAGCTGAGCAGCCCGATCACCACCATGGTGTTGAAGATGCTCGGTCCGACGACAGCGACGAAAGCGATGATGATGACCAGGCGAGGAAAGGTCAGCACCATGTCGATCAGGCCCATCAGCAAGAGGTCGACCTTGCCGCCGAAATAGCCGGCGACGCAGCCGATGAAGATGCCGATCGCCGCCGAGATCGCCACGGCGACGAAGCCGACCGTCAGCGAGATGCGGCCGCCATAGAGGATGCGGGCAAAGATATCGCGGCCGGTGCCATCGGTGCCCAGCCAATGCATGCCGCCGGGCGGCTGATTGCGGCCCCTGAGGTCGATATCGTTTGGCCCGTAATGCGCGATCAGCGGCGCCAAAACGCAAGCGAGCACGATGATGGCGAGCATGATCAGCCCGAGCGTCGCCAGCCGGTGCTGCAGGAAGCGGCGCGCCGCCTCACCCCACAGGCCGCGCGAGGCGCCGGCGGCAATGGTCGTGTCGGCGGCGGTGGCGTCAGTCATAGCTCACCCTGGGGTCGAGCACGCTGTAGGCCAGGTCGGTGGCGAGGTTGGCCAGCATGACGATGATGGCGGTGATCAGTACGTAGCCCATGATGACGGGGCTATCCCGGTTGACCACGGAATCGATGAACATCAGGCCGATGCCCGGCCACTGGAAAATGGTCTCGATCACAACCGAGCCGCCGAACAAGGTTGGCAGCGCTAGGCCGAAGACGGTGACCAGCGGGATCAGCGCATTGCGCAGCCCGTGGCGCAGCGTGATGGTGCTGGGGCGCAAGCCCTTGGCCTTGGCGGTGCGCATATAGCTCTGGTTCAGCACTTCGAGCATGCCGGCGCGGGCATAGCGCATGAAGATGGCGGCGCGGAACAAAGCGAGCGCCGCCGCCGGAAGGATCAGGTGCTTGAGATTGTCGAGCAGCGAAAAACTGTCGCCGGCGGTCGAGATGCCGGACGACGGCAGCCAGCGCAGCTCCAGCGCAAAGACATAGACCAGCAGCAGACCCATGAAGAAGTCCGGGATGGAGACGCCGACAAAGCCGGCAAGCGTCAGGGAATAGTCGGTGAGCTTGTATTGCCGCAGTGCCGAGATCACGCCGAGCGTGGTCCCGAGGAGGAAGGCTATCAGCAGCGCCACGCCCATCAGCTCCAGCGTCATCGGCAAGCGCTCGCCTATGATCTCGCCGACGCTGCGGCCATTGACGAAGGAGCGGCCGAGATTGCCGTGCAGGATCTGGCCGATCCAATTGAGGTATTGGACGTAAAGCGGCTGGTCGAGGCCGAGTTCGCCGCGTCGCATGGCGATCAGCTCCTCGCTTGACGGCGCCTCCGCGGTGATCATCGCCAGCACCGCGTCGCCCGGCATGGCATGCGCAATGGCGAAGACGATCACGGTGACGCCGAACAGTACCGGAATGCTGAACAGCAGTTTTCGCAGGAGATAGCTGAGCACCGGCCTCTCCTATGGTTGAAGGCGGTTCTGAGACATCAGATCGTGAGGCTCGGGCAGAGCCTCACGATCGGCAAGGGCGGTGACTATTTCGCCACTTCCCACTTCTCGACTTCGTTGTAGACCGGGTGATTGAAGATCACGAGCGGCTGTTCCTTGAAGTGCTGAGCCAGGCCGACGATGCGATTGTTGAAGGCCAGCGGCCGCACCTCGTTCCACAGCCAGGCTTTTGGCAGGTCCTGGTTGAGGATGCGCGAGGCTTCCTGATAGCTCGCGGCGCGCACCGCGCGATCGTTGGATTCCAGCCCCTTGTTGAAGAGTTCGTCGACCTTCGGGTTGCAATAGCCCATGGCGAGAGGCTTGGCGCCGCAGACGACCAGCGGCGAGCCGAGCGAGGGATCGAGCCCCATGCCTTGCGCGAAGAAGCCCATCTGGAAGCTGCCGTCGGCATAGACCTGATTGATCGCCGCCGGGTCGAGCAGGCGCGGCTGGATGTTGACGCCGACCGCGGCCAGATAGCTCTGGACGGCGGTGACGGTGTCGACGTTCATCTGGTCGGAATAGTAGTAGATGAAATCGACCGGCTGGCTGGCGTCCCAGCCGGCGTCGGTCAGCAGCTGCTTGGCCTTGTCGGGATTATAGTCGTAGGCTTCGAGGTCCTTGGCGCGCGCCCAGTCCTGCGGGAACAGCGTGTTCAGGAGTTCGCCGGCGCCTTGCTTGACCGTCTCGATAATGGCCTTGCGGTCGATGGCATAGAGCATCGCCTGGCGCACGCGCACATCGGCGAAGCGCTTGTTCTCCAGGTTAAACTGCAGGTAGGTCGGCAGGCCGGCGGAGAACCTCGGCAGCACGGTGAGATAGTCGAGCTTCTGCAGGCGGGCGAGTTCGGAGACCGGCACGCCGCCGCCCTCATAGGACATGGCGTCGACCTCCTGCGTCTCGAGTGCTGCGATGATCGGCGGCACGTCCTTGTAGATCTGGTAGATGATGCGATCGAGCTTGGGCGCGCCAAGGAAATAGTCGGGATTGCGGTCGACCTCGACATACTGGTCGCTCTCGTATTTCTTCCAGATGAACGGGCCGGTGCCGACACGGTTGACCCAGAAGGCGTTACCCTTGATGTCGCCGGGTGCGACCTTGCCCAGAATGTGTTCGGGAAAGATGCTGATGGCGATAAGCTGCAGCTCGACCCAGAGCGGCTTGGCGCTGTCGAGCTCGACCTGGACGGTCATGTCATCGAGCGCTTTCACTCCGGCAAGCGAGGAGGCCGAGCCATCCTGGAAAGCCTTGTATCCGGCGACCGCGCCAAGCTTCTGCGCCCAGGGCGAGCCGACCTTGGGGTTGGCGTAGAGGTTGAGGCTGAACACCACGTCCTTGGCGGTAAAGGGCGCGCCGTCATGCCATTTGACGCCATGGCGCAAGCTGAAGATGTAGGTCTTGCCGCCATCGGGCGTCTTCCAGCTCTCGGCCAGCATCGGCTGCACGCCGTCGCCCGTCCATTTGATGTGAACAAGGCCTTGCAGCACAGTCTCATCGAGCCGGTGGCCGCAGGTGGTGTGCAGCGTGCCCATCTCGATGCAGCCGGTGCGCATCGCCGAGCGGAACGTGCCGCCATCCGCGGCCTTCGCGGCGCCGGCCGCAAAGGTCAGCGCCAGCGCCGACAGAAAGCTCATCAACAGTCTTCTCATGGAATTTTCCTCCCGTTGCTTTCGCCGGCCGAAATCGATGCCATGCCCCTGCTCCAGGCCGATTTCGCACCAGGTCCTCGCCTGTCGCGCGACCGCCGCGCCGATCGGCAAAACGGCGATCTCCATCCCTTCGGTTGCGCAAGATCCTCGCTTGCGGCGATTGGTCTAATAGCTTAAAAGGTAGACCATGCACAATATGCCGGTTCGAAAAAAATTGTCCGATGAAGTTCGCCTTCGCCTGGAGGCGATGATCCGCGACGAGGTCTACCCGGTCGGCGCTTCGCTGCCGTCCGAGCGCGACTTGATGTCGATGTTCGACGTCGGCCGCCCGTCGGTGCGCGAGGCGCTGTTTGCACTGGAGAAGATGGGGCTGGTGCGCATCAACAGCGGGGAGCGGCCGAAGGTGACGCGGCCGACGCCGAAAAACATGCTGGAGCAGCTGACTGGAACGGCGCATCTTTTGATGGACCAGCCCGACGGCATCGGCCATTTCGAGCAATTGCGGCTGTTTCTCGAGGTCTCGATCGCGCGCCATGCCGCCGAGGTGGCGACCCGCGAACAGATCGACGCGCTGGCCGCCGCACTGGTCGAAAACGAGCGTGCCATTCCCCGGGCGCGGGCTTTCGCCGTCACCGATGTCGCGTTTCACCGCGTCCTGACCGTCATCCCAGGCAATCCGATCTTCCTCGCCGCGCATGAGGCGCTGGTCGAATGGCTGATCAATCAGCGCATCCACATGGCCAACACCGAAATCGAGAACCGCAAGAGTTTCGCCGGCCACCAGGCGGTGTTCGAGGCGATCGAGCGCCACGAGCCGGAAGCAGCCGGCCAGGCGATGCGCGCGCATCTGGAAAACGCCAGGCGCAAGTTCAATTCAGGTTCGGGCAGATCTGACTAGCCGGCTGACGCGCGGCGAGTGGTTTTACGCGACAGCGCACTGGCGCAAAGCAAAAAGCCCGCCGTTCAAAGCCGGCGGGCGGCATCAATCATACAGTTCGATCCGATTGTCGCTAGCCACGACAACCGAATGTCGGCCTGCGGCGGCCGCAAGCGCTCAGGGGGCGGGCTTCGACGAGATTGAAGCGACCACCGATCCGAGCTTGCCTGCTTTGGCCAGACTCGGCTTTTCATAGGCTTTTTTCACAGAATCCCTCCTCGGATGACGGCATATGTTTCCCCTGCCGGGCCCGTCTTGTCAAATGCGACAGCAGGACATCACAGGCCTCGGCAGCAACGCGTGCCCTTTACGCCGGCTCGCGTTTCAGCGCCTGCGCCATGCAGTGGATGCCGCCGCCGGTCTTGGAGATCTCGCTCATGTCTATCGCCGCGACCTCGAAGCCGCGCGCCTTGAGCTGGCCGATCAGCGACTGGCTCGACGTCGGGGCGATCACCCTGTCCTTGCCGAGCGACATGAAGTTGCAGCCGAGCGCCATCGTGTCCTGGAACGGCACGTCGATGATCTCGTGGCCCTTGCCCTTCAGCCAGTCGACGATGCCCGGCTCGGTGCAGGCGAGGCAGACGGCGGTGAGCTTTTCGGCGATCGGAACCACCATCAGGTCGATATGGACGTAGTATTCGTCGATGAAGGCTAGCCGTGTCTCCCAGCCCTCCTTGTCGAACCAGGACTGCACCTGACGGGCGCCCTCTTCCTGCGTACGGGCGCCGCCGCAGCCGATCAGCACCACGCCCTCCTCGATGACGTTGAAGTCGCCGCCCTCGAAGGTACCTGATGTGACCATGTCGTAGATCGGGATGCCGAGCTTCTCATAGGTGCGGATGGCAGCATAGTTCTCCCCGCGACGCCACCAGTTGGCCATAGCGGTGATGAAGGCGCCATAAGGTGTCATGACGCTGGAATCACGGGAATAGACCTGCATCGGCAGTTCCGGCGTCGGCTCGTGCCAGTGGATGTTGACGCCGAAATGCTCGTAGGCGGCGACCAGGTCCTTGTGCTGCGCCTGCGCGATCTGGACGTTACAGGGCGCCTCGCGCAGATGTTTGCGCGACAGCGAGCTGGTCGACAGATGGCGCAGGAAATTCGGCGAGCCGAGCAGCACGTCGGTCAAGACATCGGTCTCGTTGGCAAAACCCCAGGCGGTGAGCGGCTTGGTGCCGCCGGCGGGATTGCGGCGCTGCAGCGAGAACGGTTCGGCGACGATGCGATCATGGACGGTCATGGGGTTCTCCTCTTGGTGATATCGGTGGTCGATCATGCGGTGCCGGCGGACGGAATCCACCAGTCGCGCCCGCGCGCGGTGGTGACATATTCCGGCCAGCGGAAATTGATCGGCGGGTCATAGTCGCAAAGCGGTGCGATCCAGTTCGAGCCGCCGATGCCGCCGCTGGTGCGGGTGGCAAATTCATCCATCGCCGCATCGCGCGCGGTCTTGTCTTCAAGCAAGCGGAGGGCTGCAAGCGCAACCGTCTTGGCGGCACAAATGACCATCGGATCGATGGTGGCCGATATGCCACCCAGCGCATTCATCGCCCAGGACGGATAGGCGTGGCCGTTCGCCGAGCGCAGCGCCGGGCGGGCGACATAGAAGCGGGCCGTCGGGGCGTGCCACGACATGTCGGTGTAATCGTCGGAGGTCGAGTTGATCTGCGAGGGCGGCAAATCGCGGCGCAGGATGGCCTCGGCGTCTTGCGGCGTGATCAGCCGCTCCATCTCGTCGATGAACGGGTTTTCGCTCGCCGTGCCGCCGGCATTGACCTGCACCTCGCGGGCGACCGTCTTCGCTGCCTCGTCCCAGTGCGGCGGGCCGACCGTAGACAGCGCTTCATAGGCGATCCCGGCCATGGCGTGATTGGCGAGCCCCGGCCGCGACTTCGACACCCAATGGCGCTCGTAGCGGCAGCCGCTGATCGCAGCGGCGGCTTGCGCGTTGCGGTCGAGCACGGCGGTAACCTGTTCGGCCATGGCAATGGTCGGCACGCGGATCATGTACTGGATCTCTGAGAGCCCCGCCGGCAGATTGTCGGCCGTAGCTTGTCCTGCGGTCAGGATCGCCTCGCTGATCGACCAGCCGCCCTGGTGCGGCAGCATGGAATCACGCAGCGCCTTGGAGGCCATATACATCGTCATCAGCGCGTCGTTGGCGCCGGGCGCCCGCACGGCCGAATGCGCCTGCGGGATCGGCGCGCCATCACCCGCGCGCACCCAGTTTTCGGGTTCGTCGCAAACGAAACGGTAGATCATCGCATAAGCGGCACCGCAATGCGTGTCCCAGCGCGCCGTGTTGCAGAGCGGCAGCATGTAGAAGGGGTGGAAGGAGATCATCCCGGCAAGGCCATCATAATAGCCTTTGGCCGCATGGATCGGCTTTGAGCCCCTCACCTTTTCGGCCGGCTCGCCGGTGAAGCGCAGCGTGCCCTCGATGCCGTGGCGCTGCATTGCTGCTTTGGTGGCCAGAAGCCCGCCGAGGCTGGCGACGCCAAGTCCGGAATGCGGATCGGTATGGCCGCCGGCCTCGCTGCCAAGACCTAGGCGCGGCCGCTTCACCGTTGCCGCATCCTGGCAATTGCCGGGCACGGCGTCATACTCGGCATACATGCCGATGGTCGGGCCGGCGCCGTTGGTCCAGTGCGCGCAGAAGGCGGTCGGCATGCCGCCCGAGGCTTCCTCGACGGAAAAGCCCTCGTGCTTCAGTCGTTCGACATACCAGGCTGCCGACTGGTACTCGCGCCAGGCGGTCTCGCCGAAGTCGAAAATGGTCCGCGTCCAGGCCGACAGCGACGGCTGGATATCGTCGAGGCAGGCAAGCGCGGTGGCTTGTGCCGAGGTCGTCACCGGTTTCTCCATGCAGCCCAAGAAAGCAGTGAAGCGGCTTTCCAAAAAGTGATATGTTTTCCCGGTTCGTGCAAATTCGGTTCACCTGAGGCTTCTTGCGAATACCCTCCACACAGGCGCTGCGCGCCCTTGATAGCTTTGCCCGCCACGGCAGCGTCTGGCGCGCCGCCGACGAACTGCATCTCACCCGCAGCGCCGTCAGCCATCAGTTGCGCTTGCTCGAACGCGATCTCGGCTTCGACCTGCTTGAGCGCATCGGCAAGGGCGTCGCGCTGACGCCACGCGGCCAGCGCTATGCCGCTGACGTGCGCAAGGCACTGACCGTGCTTGGCGACGCGGTGACACGCCAGGCCGGCACCGGCGTCGGCGGCTCGTTCGCCGTCTCCTGCACGCCGGGCTTCGCCTCGCTGTTTTTATGCACCCATATCGGCGAGTTCCGGCAGATGTATCCGGATGTGGCGCTGTCCATCCTGACACCAAGGCGGCTGGACGATGTCAGCAATCCCGACGCCGACGCCTTCATCGCCTTCGGCGTCGGCAACTGGCCGAACCGGGCGGTCGATTTGCTCTGCGAAATTTCGTTCACGCCGCTCTGCAGCCCGACCTTGCTCAACAAGGTCGGCGGCTTTTCCAAACCGGCCGACGTGTTGCGCGCCAACCTGCTGCATCTCGGCGACACCGAGGACTGGGCGCGCTGGCTGGCGCTGTCCAAGGTGGAAAATCCCGACATTGAAGGCGGTATTTTCTTCTCGGACATGAACCTGGTCTTTTCCGCCGCGATCGCCGGTCAAGGCATTGCCTTGGGCGACGAGCTGACCAGCCGCCGGGCGCTCAGCGAAGGCCGGCTGGTGAAGCCGTTCGACATCGCGATCCCCTCGCCGCGCTCTTACTTTTTGGTTTCGGAGCATGCCAAGGCCAGCCACCCGGTGCTGGAGGCGTTTGCGGGGTGGCTGCGGTCGAAGCTGTCGGAGATTAGCTGATCTCCCCCCTTGAGGGGGAGATGTCGCCGAAGGCGACAGAGGGGGTCGCCGCGCGTGAAGCGCCAACCTCCATCTGCGGCACGATGTAGAGCCCAGTCGAACCGACCCCCTCTGGCCGCTTCGCGGCCATCTCCCCCTCAAGGGGGGAGATTTGGCGCCATCCGTGAATCAAATTTGCCGATCAGGCGAAAACTATTTGGTTGCGGTGAGCCGCCGCCCTGCCCTACGCTCAAGCCACGACCAAGGAAGAGGCAGGATGCAGCAACCCCGCCGGGCCGCAGAGATCAAGGCAATCGGGATCGGCAAGAGCTTCGGCTCGTTCCGTGCGCTGGACAACCTGTCGCTCAACATCGGCCGCGGTGAGTTCCTGACCCTGCTCGGTCCGTCCGGCTCCGGCAAGACCACTTTCCTGATGATCCTGGCCGGCTTCGTGCAGCCGACCGAGGGCAAGCTTTTCAGCGACGGCGCCGACATCACCGAGCGGCCGGCCGAGCAGCGCGCCGCCGGCATGGTGTTCCAAGGCTATGCGCTGTTTCCGCATATGTCAGTGGAAGCCAACATCGCCTTCCCGCTCAAGGTGCGCAAGAAATCGGCAGCCGAGATCAAGCGCCGCGTCGCCGAGATGATCGAGCGCGTCGGGCTAAAGGGCCATGAGACCAAGCTGCCCGCGCAGCTTTCCGGCGGCCAGCAGCAGCGTGTGGCGCTGGCTCGCGCTTTGGTGTTCGAACCGGGCGTGCTTTTGCTCGACGAGCCTTTCTCGGCGCTGGACAAGAGCCTGCGCGGCCAGATGCAGGCCGAGATGAAGCGGCTGCACCAGGAGACCGGCACCACCTTCGTTTTCGTCACCCACGACCAGAGCGAGGCGCTGGCGCTGTCGTCGCGCGTCGCCATCTTCAACCACGGCAAATTGCTGCAGGTCGGCGCGCCGGACGAGGTCTATGACCGTCCCGCCAACCGCTTCGTCGCCGAGTTCCTGGGTGAGATCAACATGCTGCCGCTGACGGGCGTGAAGCGCGCCGATGATGGCGCCACAGCACTTTGCGAGGACCGCGCGATCACTCTGCGCGGCAATGCCGAGGCGGTGAACGGCAACGTCATCCTTGCGATCCGCCCCGAGCATATGTCGATCGCGCGCGAAGCCGCCGTCGGCGAGAACGGCATTGCCGCAACCGCCGTCGGCTCGACCTATCTCGGTGCGGCGACCAAGCTCGACCTGACAACGCGCCAGGGCGCCAAGGTGACGGTGTCGGTGCCAAACGAGGTCGCGGCAGCGGCGCTGAGCAAAGGCAACTCCGTCTGGCTGACCTGGCCAGCGGAAAAAGGTTTCCTCCTTCCGGACGGAGGATGACGACCAAACCGGCGAAGTCTTCCAGCAAAGAATCTGGAGCGCGCCACAACCACCAGAACTATCAACGAAAAAAGGGGAACTGACATGACAAACGAAACCAAGAAACAAGCCATGGACGGCCTGTCCGCCAGGGCAGCGCGCGGCGAGATTTCGCGCCGGCAATTCACGCAGCTTGCCGCTCTTGTGTTGGCCGGCACGCCGATGCTGTTGCGCTCGACCGGTGCCTTTGCCGCGGCTAAGGAGCTGGTGCTGGTGAACTGGGGCGGCGATGCCCTCACGGCTTACGACGCCGCCTATGGCCAGGCTTTCGCCAAGGAGACCGGCATCACCGTCAAGATGGACGGCTCGGGCCCGACAGAAGGCGCGATTGCCGCGCAGTTCAAGAGCGGCGCCCCAACCTGGGACCTCGTCGACGTCGACCCGTTCTCGGCCATCACGCTCGGCGCCCAGGGCGCGCTGGAGCCGATCGATTACACCATCGTCGACAAGAAGAAGATGCGTGAGGGCTTCGGCTGGGAATACGCGGCATCGACCTATTTTTTCTCCTATGTCATCGCCTATGATTCCGAGAAATACGGCAAGGACGCGCCGACCGGCATGGCCGATTTCTTCGACGTGAAGAAATTCCCGGGCAAGCGCTCGCTCTACAAATGGGGCGTGTCGAGCTGGGAAGCCGCACTGCTTGCCGACGGCATCGCGCCGGCCTCGCTCTATCCGCTCGATTTGAAGCGCGCGCATGACAAGATCGCCGCCTTCAAGGAAAACGTCGTGGCCTATTGGGGTGGCGGCGCCGAGAGCCAGAGCGTGTTGCTCAACGGCGAAGCCTCGATGGCGATCGTCTGGTCGACCCGCGCCTCGCTGATCGAGCAGGACTCGGGCGGCAAGATCAAGTTCATCTGGGACCAGGGCCTGATCTCGCCCGGCGCACTGGCCGTGCTCAAGAACAATCCCGGTGGCAAGGACGCGGCGATGAAATTCATCGCCAGCGCCCAGGACCCGCAAAAGCAGCTGGTGATGTTCGACAAGCTCGGACAGGGTCCGGCCAATCCGGCCGCCGATGCGCTGATCCCCGCCGACAAGAAGCGTATAAACCCGGTCGATCCCGAAAACATGAAGAAGCAGATCGCGCTCGACATGGACTGGTACGCCAAGAACTACGGGCCGGCGCTCGACGAGTACACCAAGATCATCTCGGCCTGACCAAGCCGGGTGTGACCCTCAGATGAGAGGCACCCTCTCAGACAGGATGGGCGCGGCGCTGTTGATGGCGCCGCTGCTCCTGTTTCTTGTGCTGGCCTATGCCTGGCCGTTCCTCGGCGTCGTCAAATGGAGCGTCACGCTGCCGACGCCTGGCCTCGGCCAATATGGCGCGCTCGCCACCGACGCGCTGGTGCAGTCGGTGTTCATCCGCACGCTGCGCATTGCGCTGATCGTCACCGTCGTGTCTGTCGCGGCGGCCTATGCAATCACCATGGTGTGGGTGCGCGGCAGCCCGGCGCAGCGCATAGTCGCTGAATTCTGCATTCTCGTCCCCTTCTGGATCTCGGTGCTGACGCGCGCCTTCGGCTGGGTAGCGCTGCTCTCCAACCGCGGCCTGATCAACACCTGGCTGCAATCGATCGGCTTCATCTCCGAGCCGCTGGCGCTGGTGCGCAACGAATTCGGCGTCATCGTCGGCATGACGCATTTCCTCATTCCTTTCGCGGTGTTTCCGCTGGCGTCGGCCATGCGCAGCCTCGACGAGCGTGTGCTGCTGGCGGCGCGCGGGCTCGGCTCCAGCCGCATGCGCACCTTCTGGACGGTGTTCGTGCCGATGACGCGCTCGGGCATCATCGGTTCGGCGATGATCGTCTTCGTCTTCTCGCTCGGCTTCTTCGTCACGCCGGCGATCCTCGGCGGCGGCCGCAGCGTGATGATCGCCGAACTGATCTATCTCAGGATCTTCCAGAGCCCCGACTGGGGGCTGGGCGCGGCGATCAGCGTCGTGCTGGTGCTGTTCGTCGGCGCGCTGATGGCTGTGCTGTTCCGCTATGTCAGACCGAAGCAGCTGATCTGATGCCGACCTATCGCCCCGGTCCCGTCTCGCTGATCCTCGCCGTGCTGGTGGCGCTGTTCCTGCTGCTGCCGCTGCTCGCGGTCATCCCGGTGTCGCTGACGCCAAGCCGCATGCTGGCGATGCCGACGGGCGAACTGTCGCTGCGCCACTACCGCTCGCTGATCGAGGATCCGCGCTGGCTCGACGCCATCCTGCTGTCGATCCGCATCGGCATCGTCAGCAGCGTCATCTCCACCGTGCTGGCGCTCTGCTTCAGCCTTGGCGTCTGGATGTTCCAGCCGCGCTTTACCGCAGCGCTCGTTGGCTTCGTGCTGTTGCCGATGGTGGTGCCGCCGGTGGTGTCGGCGATCACGCTCTACTTCCTGCTGACTTCGATCTCCGGCATGAGTTCGTTCTTCGGCTACGACACCTGGCTGGGTGTCGCCATGGCGCATTCGGTGATGACGGTGCCCTTCGCCACCGTGCTGATCCTGGTCTCGCTCAGCCAGCTCGACCGCCGCATCGACCTCGCCGCGCGCGGCCTGGGGGCCAGCGTGTGGGAGCGCGCGACGCGCATCATCATGCCCAACATCAAGTTCGGCATCGTCACCGCTGCCCTGCTCTCCTTCGTGCTGTCCTGGGAAGAAATCGGCGTCACTTTGTTCATCACCTCGGTCAACGCCATCACGCTGCCCAGGCTGATGTGGATGGGCCTGCGCGACAACATTGACCCGGCGATCGCAGCCCTTTCGGTGATCCTGATCATCATCACCGTGCTGGTGCTGGCGCTGCGCAGCGTTGTGGTCAAGGTACGCGGCGGGCACCAAGCCAAGTAGCAACAACAGCTTTGTGAACGACGTTACCGACGGAGCGCGGGGCACATTACGCGCCGGCATGGGAAACCTGCCGCTGGTGACATTCGCCTTCGTATCGGTGCTCGGGATGGCGGTTCCGGGACCGGACGTTGTGCTCGCCATCACCAACGGGTCCCGCTACGGGGCTCGACACGCATTTCTCGGCATTGCCGGCGTTGTGCTGTCGGATTTTGTCCTCATCAGCATCGTCGCGCTCGGCTTCGGCGCCCTTCTGCCGGCCTCGGAATTCTATCTCTCGGCACTCAGGATGTTCGGCGCCTTCTATCTGCTCTTCGTCGCCATCGGCACCCTGCGCAACGCATCTCGACCTGCGTTCAATCCGAACCTTCCCGAAACACACCATTCAGCCAAGGCCCTCATTGGGCGCTGCTTTCTGGTGGCGGTCACAAATCCGGCGGCCTGGCTGCTGTTTCCCGCAATCCTACCGCACTTGTCCGAGCAGATGACCCGATCGCAATCCAATATGCGATCCTTGCCACTATCGCCGCGCTTGCCGATGTCCTCATGCTGATGCTTTACGCGACGCTTGGCTCGCGGTCGACGAGGCTTTTGGCTGGGCCAAACGCCGTCTGGATCGACCGCCTGTATGGCATCGCCCTGCTTGGTCTTTCGAGCACTTTGATCCTGCAGTCGCCCGGGCATCTCTGAGGCGCGTGCCGGCAAATATCGACGAGCCTGCGCACCGGCGAGCGCCGCCCTTTCGGTGATCCCGATCGTCATCACCGTGCTGGCGGTGCGCAGCGCCGCCAGATGCTATCCCATTGCGTTGCGGATGGTCTTGGACAGGCGGGTAAGAAATGCCGGCCGGGATGAAGCGTCGAGTTTCCACGACAGCACGGCCATGGCCATTTTGGGCGGCAACATGCCTACCGACAGAAACCAGGCGGCAAGGACGGCACGCCGCCGCAAGATGCAGTCATCTCCAGGCTGGCGACGGCACCCGCCGCCGCCAGCGCCAGCCGCGAATCGTCGGCCACCGGGTGCTGGTGGCTGTCCGCGCAGAGTGAGGCCAGCCGCTCCTCCAGATGGATCGGATCGCGGCAGACGGCATCCGACGGGACAACCGTCAGGCCGGTCCCGGAGACCTGCTCCGACAACGCCTCCAGGCGGCGGAAATCGTGCCTTACGCGCCAACGCGCCCGCTCGGCGAGTTGCGCGCCGAATATCGAATGGTTCGCGCCGTGAATCCGGTAGGCGCCGAGGCATTCGTCGATGGATTGGACGTGTCCGTGGAAGGGTGCCAACGTTGCCAGATAGCCATCGGCGCCCTGGCGGAAATCCGGCTCGGGAATCGGCATGATCGTTTCCAGGGTCTCACGGTCAAAAGCCAGCCCGCTGGTCACGGTCGTCTGGTAGCGCCCCTTGTGCAGGAGTTTCGGCTTGACGTCGCCGCTGTCGAAGGGCAGTTCGGGTGGCGGAAAGACGTCCTTGATGCGCTGTTGTTCGTCGACGATATGCAGCCTGGATTGCACTTGGGCGGTTGCCGGATCCCAAGTGTCGACGATTTTGGAGACAGCAGGCGGATAGAGATAGTCGTCGGCGTCGAGGAACAGGACAATCCTGCCCGAGCTTGCGGCAAAACCGGTGTTGAACGCCGCCGCATGTCCGCCGTTTTGCGCTCGCGGGCAGGCGACGATCCTGTCGCCATAGGATTCCATAATGGTCGTGGAATTGTCCTGCGATGCATCGTCGACGACGATGACCTCGACGTCGCCGTAGTCCTGTTCCAGGGCGCTGTCGATGCTGCGGTTGAGGAAGCGCGCGTAATTGTAATTCGGGATGATGATGGATACCGGAGTTCCGTTCGACTGCATCGTATTCGACCTCGCATCTTGCTTCGGTTTCGGCGACAGCCCGCTCCATGGGCCCGCCCCCCTCTCAAGTGCCCGACGAGTTTCCCAGGGAAAAGCTGCGCTTTTCCTTCAGGAGACGGGTCACGTCTCTCATTGCGACTTCGGGCCGCCATCTGCCTTCGAAGCCGGCCGCCGAGCTGTGGTCTGCGGCAGCCAAGGCTCCGACGGTTCGACGCGGACGATGCCACAGCCGAGCCCGGCTGCGGTCGCGATCGGATCGGACGAGCGGGCGGGCGGGAGCCGTGAAGGCATGGCGAATACTGACCTTCAAATGTGGCCGGAATAACCCCTCGGGCAGCACAGGCGATCCTGGCAGATTCGAACCTGCAACCGTCGGCCTGGTCGCCGCTTCGCCCAACCGGGCCTCACGTAGCGAAGGAATTCAACAGAATTTTCGCCGTCCCGTCGGGGTTTTCCTCCGGGAAAAAGTGCCCGCCCTCGACAGCGCCACCTTCGATGCTGTCGGCCCATTGCCGCCAGATCGCCAGCGGGCCGCCCTCGTCCGCATACCAGTTTTCCAAGCCGCCCTCGCCGCTCCAGAGCGCAAGCATAGGACATTTGATACGACTGCCGTCAGCCTGATCCTGCGCGTCGTGCTCGCGGTCTATGCCGGCGGCGGCGCGGTATTCCTCGCAAATGGCGTGCACATGGGCGGGATCGCGCAACGCCTCGATGTAAGCCTCTCTCACTTCGGCGGGGAAAGCATCGGGAGCCGAGCCCCAGCCGGCGATCGCATTGTCGACGACAGCATCCGGGGCTGCGGCCAGCAGACGCTCCGGCAGCGGCTCGGGCTGGGCAAGCAGGCTCCATGGCCAGAAGGCAAGCGCCAGCCTGGCATCGGCGCGATCCCAGGCGGCGGCAGTGGGGATGACGTCGAGGACGGCGAGTTTCGACACGGTGTCGGGATGGTCGAGCGCCAACCGATAGGCGACGCGGCCGCCGCGGTCATGGCCGGCAAGCATGAAGCGGTCGAAGCCCAGCGCGTTCATGACCTGCACCATGTCGCGCGCCATCGCACGCTTGGAGTAGGCAGTGTGATCAGCATCGAAACCCGGACAACCGCTTTGGCCGTAGCCCCTAAGATCGGCGACGACCACGCTGAAGCGCTGCGCCAAAGCCACGGCAATGTCGCGCCACATCACATGTGTTTCGGGAAAGCCATGCAGGAGCAGCAAAGGCGGCCCTGAGCCACCGACCCTGACGAAGATCGATGTCTCCTCCACTTGAACGGTTCTGGCGCCAAAGCCCGAAAACATCAGTCGCCGCCGACCATGCCGTGACTGGAGCGGATGCGGAGCACCTGGACGCCCTTCGGCAATTCGATCAGGAACTCCTTGTCGCGGTCGAGATGGTGAATGGAATTCGGATCGCCGCGGGTAAAGGCCGCCATCGCCTCGACGCTTCCCCAATAGGAGATGGTGACGAATTCCGAATGGGTGGCCGTGTCCTCGCGAAAGGTCTGCACGCCGAGCGCTTTCTCGATCAGCGGCTTGATGCCGGCCTCGTAGTTGTAGCGCTCGTAGGCGTCTGCTCTGTCGGGCAACGTCCTGCCGCGCCAGATGCGGGCGATGGTCGGGGTTTTCGGTGCCATCTCCCATAAACACCTGAGCGCAAGCCACGTTCCAGCGGTCAGCTGAAGCTCCTGACAAAAGGGCCGCAGGAAAAAGGCGATCCCGACAGGATTCGAACTTGTGACAATCAGCTTGCCTCAGGGGTATTGAGACCCGGGCCTTGAGGCCGGCCGTCCAGGCCGGCGCCATAGGGAACAACCAGGCCTCAACCCGCTCCGAACCGAAGGTCAATACAGCAAAGTCGATTCCGATATTCGCACGCACGGATCTTCGGTTCGGGATCACGCGCTGCCACCTCAAGCAGCGCGCTGGCTTTCTTTCGGCCGCAGATTCTGGTTCATGCGGAACAGGTTCAGTGGGTCGTAGCGCTGCTTGATTTCCAGAAGCCGGCGATAGTTGCCGCCATAGGCCGCTTCGACCCGGTCGACTTCGTCCTCCGGCATGAAGTTCACGTAAGCCGTGCCGGCGGCATAGGGCTTGGTCGCCTCGTAGATACCACGAGCCCAATCGATGCAGGCCTTGTCCATTGCCGGTTCGCGCCAGCGGGCGTGGACATTCATGACGAAATGCGAGTTGCGCTGCGGAAACGCCGTTTCATCTGCCGCCACCCGGCCCGCCACGCCACCGACATGACCGAAGAAAATTTCACATTCGGGGCCGGGAAGCCTGGCAATCGCCGCAGTGGTGGCACCAATCGCGCCGTCCGAAAGCCCGGTCAGGTCATGGCTCTTCCAATAGTTGCGGGCGCCGGGCGCCAGCAGCGGGTCGAAGGCCTGCTGCCAGCCGGTGAACGGGTTGGGGCCGACGACATCGGCAATCGGTGTGCCGATGGCGCGAAGCTTCTGCGTCGCCTTTTCGCCCGCCTGGATGTCGCCGCAATAGCACATGGCCAAAACCAGCACCTCCTTGCCATGCCATTCGGTCGGCAGGAACGGCAGCGGCGGCGCCTGCCGCATGACCACCCAGCAGGTCAGTTCGTCGGGCGCGGTTTCGAGCGCCTTGCGATAGTCCCGCAGCACCTTTTCGGCATCGGCGAAGGGATGGACGACGAGCCCCGACAGAACCTGCGGACCCATCTGGTGGAGTTGGAACTCGAACGCCGTGACGACACCGAAATTACCGCCGCCGCCACGCAGCGCCCAGAACAGGTCCGGATTGTCCTTTTGGCTGGCGCGCAGCAACTTGCCATCGGCGGTGACCACATCGGCTGAAACAAGATTGTCGATGGTCAGGCCGAATTTGCGGGTGATCCAGCCGAAGCCGCCGCCCAGCGTCAGGCCTGATATGCCGGTGGTCGAGTTGATACCCGTCGGCACCACCAGGCCAAAAGCCTGTGTTTCCCGATCGACATCGACGAGCGTGGCGCCGGGGCCGACCCATGCCCGCCGCGCCGCGACATCGACCCGCACCGATTTCATCGCTGATAGATCGATCATCAGGCCGCCATCGCAGACGGCACTGCCAGCAATGTTGTGGCCGCCGCCGCGCACGGAGACGAGAAGCCTGTTTTCCCGGGCGAAATTCACGGCACTGATGACGTCGGAGGCGCCGACGCAACACACAATGAGACCGGGGCGCCGGTCGACCGTGGCATTCCAGACGGTGCGCGCTTCGTCGTAGGCGGCGTCGCCCGCCTGAAGCAGTGTGCCGCGCAATTGTGCCGAAAGCGCTTCAACGACCGCAGCGTCGACGGTCGTCTTGCCGCGTTCAAGCGTGGTGAGGCTCATGCTGTTCATGGTTTCCTCCCGATTTTTTGTTTGTGAGCCGTTCTCCCCCCAAACGCTTCGAACTGTGCGCTTATATTAGAGATCGCGCAAGTTTGGCACGGACCGGTGCTGCGCCCATGTTGGCACCCAACGACGTGCGGTCTGGCCGGCATGGACGGCCCAACGCTGGAGAGGCGCAGAAACGTCGAAAATACTGGCGATCAACGCCGGGATGGTGCGGACATCGACTTCGCGTTAGCGACAATGAAGTCCGGCATAAGGGTCAACCAATCCAGGCCGATGCCTGCCCTCAGGCTGCTCGCGCCCGCCGCAGCCTTTCGGCGACGTAATGCGGGCCCGGCCCCGTGAGCGGTCTTTCGGTCGCCAGGAAGCCATCCAGCATGGAAAGCAGTTCGCGCGCCGCACCGGACGAGCAGAAATAGTAGACCATCTGGCCGTCGCGACGGGTGTCGACAAGGCCGAAGGCGCGGAGCTTGGCAAGATGCTGCGACAGGGCCGATTGGCTCAGCAGAACTTTCTCGGCAAGAACACCGACCGAAAGTTCGCCGCCGGCCAGGTGGTTCATGATCAAAAGCCGCTTCTCATTTCCCATCAAGTTGAGAAAGGCGGCGACAGTTTCTGCATTGGCGGCAAGTGTTCTCGAAATCATCGATTCCAGATCTCTTACTTTCGCGCTCATCCGGCGCCGTGCCAAACGCGACCTTTGGATACACCGTTGCGATGATTTCATCGCATTTCGCCCACTCAACCGAGGCGACCTATGCGGTGAAAACCAGCGCCAAGTTCCAGTCGGCATAAACCAAGACTCCAGTCAGAATCATCAGACCAAAGTCCTAGCCAATGTCAGACCAAAGACTATCAGCGCTGCGCTCTTTCTACAAGACCATAACGATATCTGCCGGCGACCTGCTTTCAGGCAGCACGCAGAAATGGCGCTGACGTCCACTTCGCGCCCGGCGGAAACAGGGTGAGATGTTGGAACTTTGGAGCGGCGCCTGAGCTAAGCCGTTGAATTATTGGCGATCCCGACAGGATTCGAACCTGTGACCATCGGCTTAGAAGGCCGGTGCTCTATCCAGCTGAGCTACGGGACCGCTGGCCGGACAAGCCATTTGATATCTTGGCCGGCTGATGTCTATGTGCCGGACGCTGCCGAGGCGATGCCGGTCAATGCGTCCAGGGTATCCTGCGGTCATAGCGGAAATTTTCCGCATAGGAAATCTGCCGGCGCTTGGTCTCCTTCGGCTCCTCGACGCGGAAGGTCAGCCCCTGCTTTTCGGCATAAGCCACCGCCTCTTCCCTAGTGTCGAAGGTGAGCCGGATCTGGCTCAGCATGTCGCCCGATGTGGTGTAGCCCATCAGCGGGTCGATCTTCTTACGCTGGGCGGGATCGAATTCCAGCACCCAATGGCCGGTCTTGGCCTTGCCGGACTGCATCGCGGTTTTGGCTGGGCTGAAAATACGCGCGGACATGGGCACCTCGTGGCTGCGTTGGCGGTAGCGCCGCCTTATTTCAGTCAATACTGTGCAACACTGCCGACGGCAAGGCCGAAGCGGCTTGCAACCGCGCCGCTTCGGAAGCGGCATAGGTCCGATACACTAGCGTGGCATCAAAAGTCATGGTCATGATGGCGACATATAGAGGCATGGACGCAGGGATTTTGCACGCTAAGGCCGGCCAGCAAGCGATTTTCAACGACGTGATCGTCATCGGCGCCGGCGGGGCCGGGCTGACCGCAGCCCATGCGCTGCTCAAGGCCGGCGTACAAGTGATGGTGTTGGAAAAGGAGGCCCGGCTGGCCGAGCCATGGCACCGGCGCCACCCACAGCTTCACCTCAACACGCATCGCGATCTCTCGGCACTTCCGGGCGTCTCGTTTCCCGCCGGCACCCCTGCCTTTCCGCACCGAAGCGCAATCATCCGCCATCTCAACGAATTCCGCGCCATGCACCGGCTGCCGGTCGAGTTCGGCGTCTCGGTCGATGAGATCGCTTTCGACGGTGACCACTGGCTTGTGCAGACAAGCGCCGGGCCGCGACTGGCGCGCCATGTCATCATCGCCACCGGGCGCGACCGGCAGCCCGTCATTCCGGCCTGGAAAGGTATGAAGGCCTTTGCCGGGCGCGTCATCCATTCGGCCGAGTTCGGCGACGCCAACGACTATGCCGGCCGAAAGATACTGGTGGTCGGCGCCGGCAATTCCGGTTTCGACGCGCTCAACCATCTGGCGCGGGTGGATACGGCGCAGATCTGGCTATCAGCGCGAAACGGCCCGGCGCTGCTGCCCAAGCGCATCGGCCAGATCGCTGTCCACCGCTTTTCGCCGATTCTGGCGCGGCTGCCGTTCAAGCTTGCCGATGCGGTGATGGCAGCGACGCAGCGGCTGGTCTTCGGTGACCTCACCGCCTTCGGCCTGCCGCCGACACCTTCGGGCGGGGCAAGCCGGCTGGCGTCGGATTATACCGCCATCGCCGCCGATGACGGCGCCGTCGACGCCATCAAGGACGGCCGGATCATCGTCGTGCCGACGGTGCGGGAATTCACCCGCGACACGGTCATTTTCGATAATGGCGTGACGATCCAGCCCGATATCGTCATCGCCGCGACCGGCTACCGCACCGGTCTCGAGGCCATGTTGGGCAAGCTCGGCGTGCTCGACAAAAAGGGCGTGCCGCTGTTCAACGGCGCCGACAGCGACCCGAAACTGCCGGGCCTGTGGTTCACCGGCATGCGGCCGAGCATCCGCGGCTGCTTCGCCAACGCCCGCATCCAGGCCAAGGGGATCGCTGCCAGGATTGCGCGGGAGCGCAAACCGCCGAGTCCAGTTTGACGTTTTAGGGGTTGCGCGGCAGGGCCCGGAACCTTATACGCCGCAGGGCCTCGGAGTGTAGCGCAGCCTGGTAGCGCATCTGGTTTGGGACCAGAGGGTCGGGAGTTCGAATCTCTCCACTCCGACCATTTTTCTCCCTGCAAAGGTTGTTTGTGGTCAAAGGTCGCCAACGGCGGCCTCGCCGCCGGCGCATGGCGGTGCGCGTTCGCACCCCCCGCAGACCTGTATCGGTCAAGCCGGTCGTGGCGAAGGTCTTTGCGCTGGAGGATGCCGCCGACGGCCTGCGGTATCTCATCGAGGAGCGCCCGTTCGGCCGGGTGGTGCTGAAGATTTGACGCAAAGCGCTCCGCTCGGATAATCCATCGCTTCCATCGCTGCCGTCGGTTTAGACTTTGGCAAAAGGGGAGATTCCGGATGCTTGGTCTCGAGGCATGGCTGTCGCTGATAGGCCCTGCCTACTTCGCCTATATCGGCATTGCGATTCCGTTCGTGGTCGTCTGGGCCATTATTTGTGCTGCCCTGTGGATCTGGAACAACCGGCCAAGCAAGAGGCAGGGCCTTCCCCGGTCGTGGCCCGCCAGCCTGGCGTTCTTTGGCGTCGTCGCCGCCTGTTACGTGGCGGCGCATATAACGGTCTACCTTCTGGTCCGGTATCTGGCCCCGTTGTGGGCGTGACAGGAGCGCGCGAACTTTTACCGGGCACTCTGGCGACCATTCTGCCTGAAGGTAAGCTCGCCGGGCGAGAACCCCAATCATCACTCCCGGCGAGCCTACAACCCGATCAGGAACGCGATCAGGACCGGGGTCAGCCGGCAGGCGTAGTGCTGCAAGATGGATGCCAGAGGTTTTTTCTCGAAATGGGACAGGAGCGGAGTCTTCTCCTTCCACTGCCTAAATTTCGAACTCGCCCTGACCTTCATCCATCGCACTGACGATCTCGGCTGCCAGCGCACGGGTGATCGGGGTCTTGCGTTCGAGCGCGGTGCGATCGAGCCGTTCGACCACCCGCATTGCGGTGGCCAGCGAGCGCTCGATGCGGCGCACGAGATATTGCACAACATGCTGTTCGACCTCGACCTGGCGGTCGGCGAACAGTTTGGTGATGACGCCGGCCAGAAGCAGGTCGTCCGGTTCGTGGATTTCGACCGTCGCCGCCGCCTTCAGCCGCGAGGCGAGATCGGGCAGCGTTACCCCCCACGCGGCGGGAAAGCGCCGCGCCGTCAACAGCAAGGTGGACCCGGCGCTGCGCACTTCATTGATGAGATGGAACAGGCCCGCCTCGTCGATAGCTGTCTTGTCGACATCGTCGATCAGCGCCGGCCTGCCGCCGAGCCCGGTGATGGCATTGCCGATGCGCTGGGCATCGACCGCCACAGCGTTGGCCCGCGCCTGCCAGATCGACCCCAGATGTGTCTTGCCGGAACCAGCCGGGCCGGCCAGCACGATCACCGGCGAGGGCCAGTCCGGCCAGCGGTCGACAAGGGCCACCGCCTCGCGGTTGGTGGCCGACACCACCAGTTCGTCGCGCGAATAGCCGGTGCCGTGGCCGAGATCGAGCGGCAGCTGGCGTGGCGGTTCGGTCTTTTGATCAGCCACGTTCAGCTGCGCGGCGAGCGGTGGCCTCCGCCACGATCGGCGGGGAGCGGCGGGACGGGCTCAGTGGCGTGCCCCTTGTAGAGCGGCGATTCGAGATAGCGGGCGATGGCAAAGCGCACCAGCACGGCAACCGCGGCCGAGGCCGGCACGGCAATCAGCAGCCCAACGAAGCCGAACAGGGCGCCGAAAGCAAACAGCGCGAACATCAGCCACACCGGATGCAGGCCGACGCTTTTGCCGACCAGCCTGGGCTGCAGGATGTTGCCTTCGATGAACTGGCCGATGAAGAACACGCCGGCGACCAACGCCACCATGGTCCAGTCCGGCCAGAACTGGACGAAGGCGACGCCGACGGCCAGCACCAGGCCAGTCAGCGAGCCGACATAGGGGATGAAGGAAATCAGCCCGGCGAACAAGCCGATGAGGATGCCGAAATTCAACCCGGTCAGCGTCAGGCCGGTGGCGTACATGCCGCCAAGCACCAGGCACAGCGTGCCCTGGCCGCGCACGAAGCCGGCGGTCGCGGTGTTGATGTCCCTGAAGATCGCCCTGACCGTCCCGACATAATCGCGCGGCACCCAGCTGTCGACCACCGCCACCATGCGGTCCCAGTCGAGCAGCATGTAGAAGGCAACGACCGGGGTGACCACGAATAGGCTGACCACCGAAACCAGAGCCACGCCGGAACTCCAGATCGAGGTAAAAACGGTGCTCAGCAGGCCGAAGCCTGACGTGAGCAGCGAATTCAGACCATCGCGCAGGCCATTGGCGTTGACGCCGAATTTCTGCTCCAGCCATTTCGGATCGAAGCTGGTGATCAACGACTGCAGCCGGGTCAGATATTCCGGCAGCTTGCCGGCGAAGTCGGCCATCTGCGTCGCCAGCACCGGAACCAGGATGACGAAGGCCAGCACCAGCAAGACGATGAAGGTAATGAGGATGACCACCGTCGCCATCAGCCGGGAGAGCCCGAGGCGCTGCAGCCGGTCGGCGACCGGATCGAGGAAATAGGCCAGCACCATGCCGGCGACGAAGGGTAAGAGGATGCCGGAGAAGATGTAGAGGAACAGCGCCAGGAAGACGGCGGTGCCCAGCCAGAAGAAGATCTGGCGGCGAAACGCCAGGGACGCAGCTTCGCCGGCGGCCGCTGCCTCGGCCGCAACTTCGATGGATTCTCGATCAGGTGCCCGGGGTGGAGCCTTCGCCATAGCCGCTCATATGCCTCAGCCAAGCCACGAGATAGGCCGCGGCCGAAGCCACGGTCAAGACCCCGGACAGCAATATGAGCGCGGGCCTGAGCGGGTCAAGGTGGAGGCCAAAGGCAAGTTCACCCAGCACCACGGCCGCCAGCACGATCTGGGCGGCGGTGTTGGCCTTCGACACATAGAGCGGTTTCATCTCGACCGGATGCGCCATGACGGTGGACAACAGCACGGCGCAGATGATCAGCGCATCGCGTGAGACCATGGTGACGACCAGCCACAGCGGCAGTTCGCCAATGAATCCCATGACCACGAACACCGAGACCAGGAGCACCTTGTCGGCCATCGGATCGAGATAGGCGCCGAGTTTCGAATGCTGGTTGAAACGGCGGGCGATGAAGCCATCGACGCCATCGGAAATGCCGGCAACGAGAAAGCCGGCAAAGGCCCAGTCCCAGCGCATGTTCAGCATCGCCAGCACCACGGCCGGGACCAGCACGAAGCGCATGATGGTGATCAGGTTGGGAATGGTCAAAGGCATGTCCCGCTTTGCTTGTTGGGAGATAGATGAGGGAGATGGCGGGTGGGCGCAAGTCGCGAGGCGCCGAAGCAGCTGATCTCCCCCCACAAGGGCGGAGATTGGCTGTCACCCTCCTTGCCCCCCGAAACCATTCATGCGAAGAGCCCGCAAGGGAAACAGGGATGCGCCGACGATGAGCAAGGGCGACCGGGCCAAGCGCAAGAACGGGCTCACCTATGCCGAGGCTGGCGTCGATATCGATGCCGGCAATCTGATGGTGGAGAAGATCAAGCCGCTGGTGCGCGCGACGCGCCGGCCGGGCGCCGATGGCGAGATCGGCGGCTTTGGCGGCCTGTTCGACCTGAAGGCCGCGGGCTTTACAGACCCGGTGCTGGTTGCCGCCAATGACGGCGTCGGCACCAAGCTGAAGATCGCCATCGATGCCGGCAAGCATGACACGATCGGCATCGACCTCGTTGCCATGTGCGTCAACGACATTGTCGTACAAGGGGCGGAGCCGCTGTTCTTCCTCGACTATTTCGCCACCGGCAAGCTCGACCCCGACCAGGGGGCAGCGATCGTCGGCGGTATCGCAATAGGCTGCCGGCAGGCCGGTTGCGCGCTGATCGGCGGCGAGACGGCTGAAATGCCAGGCATGTATCATGGCAACGACTACGACCTTGCCGGCTTTGCCGTGGGCGCGGCTGAACGCGGCCAGTTGCTGCCGACCGACGATATTGTCGAGGGTGACGTGCTACTGGGTCTGGCTTCCTCAGGCCTGCATTCGAATGGCTTTTCGTTGGTGCGCCGCATCGTTGGCGTCAGCGGCGTTGCCTGGAGCGATCCGGCGCCGTTCAACGATGAGGCGACGCTGGCCGAGGCGCTGCTCGAGCCGACGCGCATCTATGTGAAATCGATCCTGAAGGCGATCCGCAACACGCACGGCATCAAGGCGCTCGCCCATATCACCGGCGGCGGCTTTCCCGAAAACATCCCGCGCGTGCTGCCGAAGGATTTCTCCGCCGAGCTCGACCTCAATGCCATCGATGTGCCGTCGGTCTTTTCCTGGCTTGCGAAAACCGGCGGCGTGGCGCCGGAAGAGATGATGCGCACCTTCAATTGCGGCATCGGCATGATCCTCGTCGTCGCCTCCGGCCAGGCGGCGCAGGTCGCCGCCGTGCTGCAGGAGGCCGGCGAGACGGTGACGCCGATCGGCCGCATCGTACCGCGCCGCGACGCCGGCGTCATTTATCGGGGCTCGATCGGCCTATGAGCAGGAAACGCACGGTTGTCTTGATCTCGGGACGCGGCTCCAACATGACGGCGCTGATCGCGGCGGCGAGCGATCCGGCCTATCCCGCCGAAATCGTCGGCGTCATTTCCGACCGGGTGAACGCCGCCGGCCTCGGCATCGCAGCCGCGCGCGGCATCCCGACCAAGGTCATCGTGCGCTCCGACCATGCCAGCAAGGAAGCCCATGATGCGGCGATCGACGCCGCACTGGTTGCGTTCAACGCCGAGATCGTGGCGCTGGCCGGCTATTTGCGCATCCTTTCCCGGGGCCTGGTCGAGAAGTGGCAAGGGCGCATGCTCAACATCCACCCTGCCCTGCTACCGGCCTTCAAGGGGCTCGACACGCATGCGCGCGCGCTGCGGGCCGGCATGCGCATCCATGGCTGCACGGTGCATTTCGTCACGCCCGAGATGGATGACGGCCCGATCATAGCGCAAGCCGCGGTGCCGGTGATGGTCGGCGACAATGAGGACACGCTGGCCGCGCGCGTGCTGAAGGCCGAACACCGGCTCTATGCGCTGGCGCTCGGCCTCGTTGCCGACGGCAAGGCGCGCATGGAAGGCGGCCGCACGGTTCTCGCCCATTTCGCCGACGACGCCGACAATGCAACTTCGGTTGTGATGGCGCCTAACCCGTTGCGCGAAGAGCGCGATCTCGAGCATCTGGCGCGGATCACGCCTTGAGGGCCTAGACCCACAACGAGCCGAACCTATGAAACAGCTGCTCCTGCTGCGCCACGCCAAGTCGAGCTGGGACGATCCGGCGCTTGCCGATTTCGACCGGCCGCTTGCCCCGCGCGGACTGAAGGCAGCGCCGATGATGGGGCGCGAACTGGCCAGGCGCGACTGGCTGCCTGACCTGGCGCTGGTGTCACCGGCGCTGCGCACGCGCGAGACATGGCGGCTGGTCTCGGCCGAACTGCCGACGAGAGTGCCGGTGGAGTTTTCCGAGGGGCTGTTCGAAGCCACAGCCGGCGACATTCTGGCCGAGGTGCAACAGGCAATGGCGTCGGTCGGCTGTCTCCTGGTGCTTGGCCATAATCCAGGCCTGGAGGATTTGGCACGCCGGCTTGCCGGTCCGCGATCGGATGCCGGGGCTCGCAGGAAGCTTGAAGAGAAATTCCCGACCGGCGCCCTTGCCCGCTTTGTCGTCGACGATGGCTGGGCGGAACTCGCCTTCGGCACAGCCCGGCTAATGCATTGCATCAGGCCGAAGGATTTGGGCTGATGCTGTCCAAATCAAAAGCGGTGGACCACGCCCGCCGCTTTTGGTGCAAATGATCAGTTGCCCCAGATGCCCTGGCCAGGATCCGGCGAGGCTTTCGATCCTGCCGATCCCGTTGTCGTCGTATCGACGTTAGCCGCAGGCTTGGTCATCCTGTGCTTGCGGATCGAGGCGGTGAAGCCGCGGTCGACGCCGGCGGTCGGCTGGTTAGCGTTGTCGGCGCCATAGTGATCGCTGCCGGCAGAGGCGCTGCCCATGGCAGCGACGAGCATCGCGGCTGCGACGAATACCATCCTGGTCATTTCAGTGTTCCTTGTCTGTCGTTTCATTGCGCGGGCGCCTTGGGAGGATGGTCCGCTGTCAACAAGACCCGGAACGGTCGGGTTTTATTCCCGGGCGAAACGGATTGCCTCACGGAACCCAGCCGGCTGCACAAAAAAACAAGAGCGGCGGGCCAAGCCCACCGCTCTTTGTGGTCGTAAATCTCTCTGGAAATTAACGACCCCAGATGCCCTGGCCGGATTCACCGGGAACCTTGGCATTGGCGTCAGCCTGTGCCTTTTCGGGCTTCAGGATCGAGCCGGTGAACATGTGGTCGACGGAAGTCGACTGGCTGGCAACCGGCTGGTTGGCGTTGTTCGAGCCATAGTGGTCGCTGCCCGCGAAAGCGGAGCCCGTGGCGACGAGAATGGCGGCGGCGGTAAGAGCGATCTTGGTCATTTTTAAATACCCCTGATTTGAGACGATGATCGATTCGGATGGAGCCGGCTTAGCGGCCCCAGATGCCCTGGCCGGATTGCGGCTGGTTAGAGTCGCCCTTGATCGTGAAGCCGCCGAGGCTGACAGGCTTGCTGATCGAGGCCGTATAGCTGTGGTCGATATTGCCATAGCTGTGGTCAATATTGCCGGCAGGAGCGGTCACGGCGGGCTGGTTGACACCGTCAGAGCCGTAGTGGTCGCTGCTTGCAAAAGCGGTGCCGGTGGCAACGAGGAGGGCAGCGGCGGTAAGAGCGATCTTGGTCATTTTAAGTACTCCAGATATCTGGTCCTGTCCGTCTAGTGGCGTGCCTTGGGAGGAATTCGCGTCGCTCGGACCACCCCGAGATGGGTCTGTCTTGCCGCCATTTCCAATCACTAAAATGTGTGAACCGAACCGTTCAGTTCGATCTTGAAATTCACCGAATGACTCGGCGGTTGCAATTTTCTACAGTGATATCAAATAGTTAAATTATAGCACTTGCTATAATGCGCGGTCGACTCGTTGAGCCGACGTGCATCGATCACGATACAGTGCGTCAATGTGAATCGAACCGAACGGTTCTGCTTCTTTAGTATCTCGACTGATTAGGCGGCTCAAGGACCCATCGCAACCGCCCCTCGCTGCCGTTACCATTGCATCTCAAAGGCGGTAAAACCCAGCGCGTCGCGCATGTCGTATTCCCCGGGCGGACGTTCCACCAGCCAAAGTGCCGCGACAATGGCGCCCCGCGCGAACATCGAGCGGTCACCGGCCGAATGCGAAAGCGTGAGGGCCTCGCCTTCGCTGAGTAAGCTCACGGTATGATCGCCGACAATTCTGCCGCCGCGCAGCACGGCAAAGCCGATCTCACCGGCAGGGCGAGGACCGGTGACGCCGTCGCGACCGCGTCTCGCCACATCGTCGAGGCCGACGCCGCGCCCCCTCGCGGCCGCTTCGCCAAGCATCAGCGCCGTGCCAGACGGCGCGTCGACCTTCAGACGGTGATGCGCTTCGAGGATTTCGATGTCGGCATCGGGGCCAAGCGCCCGCGCCGCCTGTTCGACCAGCCCCGCCAGCATGTTGAGGCCGAGCGAGTAGCTGCCCGAGCGCACGATTGCGATAGACTTCGCCGCCTCGGCGATGGCTGCAAGTTCAGAGGCATTGAATCCGGTCGAGCCGATGACCAGTGCCGGGCCGCCGCGGGCCGCGCAGGCCTTTGCCAGTTCGACGGAGGCCGCCGGCGTGGTGAAGTCGATGATGACATCGGCAATCGCCAGCGCCTCGTCGCGTTCGATCAGGCCCCCGCCGGCGCTGCCAGGCCGGTGGAATCGCGCGACGAGCGCTAGCCTGGGATCGGCTTCGACGGCCAGCGCCATCTGCCTGCCCATACGGCCGAGCGCGCCGGCTATGGCAATCTTCACTGGATGCGGCATGGCGGCTTTCGTTGGAAATGCTTTACCGAACAATGGTCTACCATGCCGCCTTGCCAGATTGATTCAGGCGGCGCCATGCGTCTTCAGCATCATGCCGGCGATTTCCTTGACCAGCTTGGCGGCGACAAGCGCTGTCAGGTTGGAGACATCCTGGTTCGCATTGTATTCGACAACATCGGCTGCGACGATCGGCTGGTCGATCCGCTGGATCAGGCCGATCACTTGCCGGGTTGTAAGACCACCGGGTTCGCGGTGCGAGACGCCGGGCGCACAGGCCGGATCGAGGCCGTCGAGATCGACCGAGAGATAGACCGGCGTCTTGAGGTCGAGCCGCAGATCATCGCTGAAATGGCGCGCCTCGATCACCTCGACGCCGAAGTGTGTGAGCTGGTCACGAAGCTCGTCGTCGAGCGTGCGCAAGCCGATCTGGACCAGCCGGTCGGCCAGCCCTTCCTCCAGGATGCGTGCGAAGGACGAGGTGTGCGAGCGTTTGTTGCCCTGATAGGCATCGTAGATGTCGGGATGGGCGTCGATCTGGACGATCGTCAGGCTGGGGTGGCGGCGCCGCACGGCGCGCAGCAGCGGCCATGCGATCGCGTGGTCGCCGCCGAGACTGATCAGCGGATGGCCGGCATCGAGCGCGCGGCCGACCTCACTTTCGATCCGCTCCCACGGGTCGCCAACGCCTGAAAAATCGATGTCGCCATGGTCGAGAAAACTGTCCGCCACATCGAAGCCGGTCTCACTCCAGGAACTGTGGGCGTCGCTTTTAAGCTCGCGCCTGATCAAGGCAGGCGCTGCTGCGGCACCTTTGAGATAGGACGAGTTGTCGTCATGCGGTATTCCCAGAAGCGAAACCCTGGCCATTGGCGTGCGATCTCCGGCAACAGGCAATCTCACTAAACCCGGGAGCTGGCTGGCGATAGCGGTGCCGCTTGGGCCAGCAGCGAAGGCGAACCGGCAATCAAGCCGTCATTTGCCGGCCTCCCCGCCCAGTCTTTGCCTGACGATCGCGGCGTGGAAATTTGTGCCGTGCAACAGCCCGTCATCGTTGAAGTCGTAACTGGAATTGTGCAGCGGCACTGACGCCTCGCCATTGCCGAGGAAGACGAAGCAGCCCGGCACGTGGTCGAGGAAGCGGGCGAAATCCTCCGAACCGGTCATCGGCTCCGCCGCGACGCCAACGTCGGCCAGCACGCGTTTTGCGGCGGCAAAGGCTTCGTCCACGAGTTCAGCATCATTTTGCAGCGGCACGAACTCCCTGGTGTAGGTGACCTCGGCGGAGACATTGTAGGCGGCGGCCGTACCCTCGGCGATGATGCGCATCTGCCGCTCGATCTCGGCGCTGACCTCCGGCCGAAAACTGCGGGCGTCACCGAGGATGCGGGCAAGGCCGGGCAATGCATTGCGCGTGCCATCGGTGATCAGTTCGGTCACCGAAACCACCGATATGTCGGCCGGACTCAGCCGGCGCGAGACGATGGTCTGCAGATTGGTGACCAGCGCGCAGGCGGCAACCAGGGTTTCATTGCCGGAATGCGGTCGCGCGGCATGGCCGCCGATGCCATTAAGCACGATCTCGAAATTATCCTCGGCCGACATGATCGGGCCGGCGCGGGTTTCGAAATACCCGATGGGCAGGCCAGGCATGTTGTGCAGGCCGAAGATCTCGTCGAAGGGGAAGCGCTGCATCAGGCCGTCGTCGAGCATCGCCAGCGCGCCCTTGCCCCACTCCTCGGCCGGCTGAAAGATGAAGCGCACAGTGCCATCGAACCCGCCCTCGGTAGCCAGCAGCTTTGCCGCGCCGAGCAGCATTGTGGTGTGGCCGTCATGGCCGCAAGCATGCATGAAGCCGGGGTTTTGCGAGCGATAGGCGGCCGTTGACTGCTCGGTGATGCGCAGCGCGTCCATGTCGGCCCGCAGCGCAATCGCCCGGTTGCCGCTGCCGCGCTTCAGCGTGCCGACCACACCGGTGCCGCCGACACCCTCGGTGACATCGTCCAACCCGAATTCACGCAGCTTGGCGGCGACGAAGGCAGCGGTGCGCTTTTCCTCAAAGCCAAATTCAGGATGCGCGTGCAGATCGCGCCGCCAGCCCGTCATCTCCCGTCTCAGCGCATCACGATCGAGTTCAGCCATTTTCTCCCCCGACCTATTTTGCAAGCTGGGTGGCGACATCAAGCAGGATGTTGGCGCCGGCGACAAGCTCGGCATCGTCGGTATGTTCGCGCGGACTGTGGCTGATGCCGCCGGCACTCGGCACGAAGATCATCGCCGCCGGCGCGATGCGGGCCATCATCTGCGCGTCGTGGCCGGCGCCCGATGTCATGCGCCTGACGCCGAGACCGCGATTTTTCGCGGAGGCCTCGATCCGTTCGACGATGCCGATATCGAACAGGACCGGCTCGAAGCGGGCCAGTTGTTCGGCAGAAATCGACACGTTCTCGACCACAGCAAGCTCTTCGAGGTATGCGGCAAGCGCCGCCTCATGTGCCTGCAGGCGCTGTTCATCGGGATCGCGCAGGTCGACAGTGAAGACGGCGCGCCCGGGAATGACATTGATGGCATTCGGCTCGAAGCGCATCGTGCCGACGGTGACGACCATCGGCGTGTTCGAAACCTTGGCTCGATCGTGCAGGAAGGTGATGACGCGGGCGGCGGCGTGGCCGGCATCGCTGCGCATCGACATCGGCGTGGTGCCGGCATGATTGGCGGCGCCGTCGATGGTGATGCGCTGCCATGAGATGCCTTGCAGATTTTCCACGGCGCCGATCGGCACGCCTTCGCGCTCCAGCACCGGCCCCTGCTCGATATGCAGTTCGAGATAGGCGTGCGGCTTGAGGAAGCCGGGTTCGCGGTCGCCGGCATAGCCGATGCGGGCGAGTTCCTGGCCGAGCACGCTGCCATCCGTGCCGATGGCGGCCAACATCGCGTCCGGGCCGGCGCCACCGGCATGGACCAGCGAGCCCATCATGTCGGGCGTGTAGCGCACTCCCTCCTCATTGGTGAAAGCGGCGACCGCGACCGGACGTGAGGGCGAAAAGCCCGAGGCCTTCAGCGTCTCGATCACCTCCAGCCCGGCAAGCACGCCATAGCAGCCATCATAGATGCCGGCATCGATGACGGTGTCGATGTGCGAACCGATCAGCAGGGGCGCCTGCCCGGCACTGTCGGGGCCTTGCCAGATGCCGAAGATATTGCCGACCCGGTCGATCGCGACATCGAGCCCGGCCTGGTTGAGCCAGCCGACGAAGAGGTCGCGGCCTTGCCTGTCGGTATCGGACGCGGCGAGCCGGATCAGCCTGCCGTCCTTGTCACGACCGACGGCGCCGAGTTCACGGATGCGGCCTAGCAGGCGCTTCGCATCGATGGCGATCATGATGCTGCCTCGGCTGCCATCTTGCCGGCCAGCACATCGGCCGGTGTCATGCCGACCAGTTCGGCATAGCGATGCGGGTCGGTAGCGCCTTCGGTATTGATCAGCAGCACGCGGGATTGGCTATCGAGCCCGAGAGCGACCTTGTGGTCAGCCACCGCCCGGATTAGCCCAGCAAGACCGACACCGCCGCTTTCACCTGAAACGATCGCCGGATCGCCTGCACTTGGCTGGGCGAGAAGCCGCATTACCGCGACGGCCTCATGCTCGTCCACCGTCATGAAGGCATCGGCAACCCGCGCCAGCACACGCCAGGCGACCGCCGAGGCCTCGTAGCATTCCAGCATCGCCATCACGGTTGGCTGGTCGTGCGCGACCTTGACCACGCGACCCGCCTGGGCGGCCGCGACAACGCAGGCCGCGCGCGCTGGCTCGACCACGATGAAGATCGGCCTCGCATCGCCGAGCACGATGGCGAGATGACCGGCCACCGCTGCGGCAATGCCGCCGACACCGGCCTGCACGAAGACATGGGTTGGCGGCTGCGGCAACTGGTGCAACGCTTCGCGCACAATCGCCGTATAGCCCTGCATAACCAGACCGGGAATGCGTTCGTAGCCGGGCCAGGAGGTGTCGGACACCACCGTCCAGCCCTTGTCGGCGGACACCTTGGCGGCCTGCCTCACCGAGTCGTCATAGTTGCCGTCGACGCGGATCATCTCGGCGCCATAGCGGGCGATGGCCGCAATCCGCTCCTCGCTGACGCCGGCATGAACGAAGATTACCGCCTTGGCGCCGACGAGTTGCGCCCCTTGCGCAACCGAGCGGCCGTGATTGCCGTCGGTGGCACAGGCCACCGTCATGCCGGCAGCGATCGCCCGGACGTCGGGCCGGTTGAGATCGGCTACGTCGACGGGCCGGCCGAGCGACCGGCTTGCCTCCTCCAGCACAAGGCGGAAGACGGCATAGGCGCCGCCCAGCGCCTTGAAGCTGCCGAGGCCGAGGCGAAGGGCTTCATTCTTGATGTGGATGGTGCTGAGACCGAGTTCGCCGGCCAACGCCGGCAAGGCATGCAGCGGCGTTACCTGGTGATTGTCGCGATGGGCCAGAAAGCGCTCGACCGTGTCGGCGCCGGCAACCCCCAGCGTTTCGGCATCGACCGGATCGAGCGGCCGGCGGTGCACGGCATTGCTGTTGAGCAGGAACACGGGCGGCCTCCTTGAGATCAGACGAGACCATATTGCAGCAGAGGCGCAAAGAGCGCTGTAATTGGACCTTCCAAATGCAAGTTTGTTTCGCCGGGATACCTCCATTGCCTGCATCGTCCTCACTCGACAGTTTCGACCTCGCTATCCTTGCCATCCTGCAAAGGGACAACACCACGCCGCAGCGGCTGATCGGCGAGGCCGTCAACCTGTCGGCGCCGGCGGTGCAGCGGCGCATCAAGCGCATGGAGCAAACGGGCGTGATTGCCGGCAATGTCGCTGTCGTCGAGCCGGCGGCGGTCGGCCAGCCCATCAC
This sequence comes from Mesorhizobium sp. CNPSo 4684, assembly GCF_057784315.1. Taxonomy (NCBI): domain Bacteria; kingdom Pseudomonadati; phylum Pseudomonadota; class Alphaproteobacteria; order Hyphomicrobiales; family Phyllobacteriaceae; genus Mesorhizobium; species Mesorhizobium sp. CNPSo 4684. The sequence continues at coordinate 92,902 of NZ_JBWLUX010000013.1, forward strand.
CATCTTCGTCGAGGTCGAGCTGGAGAGCGAACGCTCTGACCTGATCGACGCGGCCAAGCGGCAATTCTCGGCGGCGCCCGAAGTGCAGCAATGCTACTACGTCACCGGCGAGGCCGACTTCATCCTCGTCATCACCGTGGCCGACATGGGCGCCTATGAGGCGCTGACGCGCAAACTGTTCTTCGACAGCAAGAACGTGCGAAAATTCCGCACCTTCGTCGCGATGGACCGGGTCAAGGTCGGGCTCACCGTGCCTTTGCCCGGATAACCGATATCAGCCGACCGGTCGCAGCCAGACCTTGTTGTCGTGGAAGGCGGCACCGCCATAGGGCGCAGGCGCATCGGCGCCGGTCAAAACATTGATGCCTTCGCCGCGCTCATGGGCGCTGTTCGGCCAGATGCCCTCGGCGATCACCACGCCGCGCTTGATGCCTTCGAACAGTTTTGCGTGCAGCACCACCTCGCCGCGCCGGTTGCCGACCTCGATGCGGTCGCCATCGCCCAATCCAAGGGCAGCGGCATCCTCCGGATGCAACAACAATTCCGGCCGGCCTTCCTTGGCCCTCGACACCGGCGTTTCCGTGAAGGTCGAGTTGAGAAAATTGCGCGCCGGCGATGTCGTCAGCCGGAACGGATGCTCGGCGTCCGCGACCTCGATCAGGTCGACATGGTCGGGGAATTCCGGCAGTTCTGACACCGGCCCGAACAGGCCCATGCTTTTCGGCGGCCGGTTGGGCGCCGCCTGCCCGCTCCAGTTGGCGCGGAAGTGGAATTTCTTGTCGGCGTGACCGAAGCCCTCGATGAAATGCGCGGCTTCGAAATCAGGCTGCAGGTCGACCCACTTGTCTTCCTTCAGGCTGGCGAAACTGCCCAGCCCGCGCTTGCCCAGGATGATGTCGATATGTTGCTGCTCGGTCAGGCCAAAGCCCGGCCGGTCGGCGACGCCGAGGCGCTCGGCCAGTTGCTCGATGACGAAATGGTTGGTGCGCGGCCCTTCCGGCGGCTCGATCAGCTTGGGGCCGAGCGTGATGTGCTGGTTGCCGCCGCCCTTGTAGACATCGTCATGCTCGAGGAACATCGTTGCCGGCAGCACGACGTCGGCAAGTTTTGCGGTGTCGGTCATGAACTGCTCGTGCACGCAGGTGAACAAATCGTCGCGCAGGAAACCCTGCTTCACCAGTCGCTGCTCGGGCGCGACATTCACCGGATTGGTGTTCTGGATCAGCATCGCCGTCACCGGCGGGCCGCCATAGAGTGCGTCCGCCGCACCGGTCAGCACCGGGCCGGTGCGCGACTGGTCGAGATAGCGGATCGAGGGATCGCGCATCGCGGTGCCTTCCAGCACATCCTGGTTGAGCTTGAAGATGCCGGAGTTGGAATGGAAGGCGCCGCCGCCCTCATATTGCCAGGCGCCGGTGACGGCGGCGATGCAGGACGCCGCATGCATGTTGACCGAGCCGTTGCGCTGGCGGGCAAAGCCATAGCCGAGGCGGAAATAGGTTTTCTTCGTCGTGCCGACGAGGCGGGCGAAGGCCTCGATCTCGGCGACGGCAAGGCCGGTGATGGCGGAGGCCCATTTCGGCGTGCGCGTCTCCAGATGCGCTTCCAGCCCGTTGGGATCGTCGGTGTATTTTTCGAGATAGGCGCGGTCGGCCATGCCTTCCCTGAACAGCACATGCATGACCGCACAGGCCAGCGCGCCGTCGGTGCCCGGCTTCAGCACAAGGCCCATATCGGCCTGCTTCATCGTCGCGTTCTCGTAGACGTCTACGACGACGATCTTGGCTGAACGTTCCTTGCGCGCCTTGATGGCGTGGGTCATGACATTGACCTGCGTGACCACGGCATTGGTGCCCCAGATCACCACGCAGTCGGATTTGGCCATTTCGCGCGGATCGGGACCGCGCAAGGCGCCCGCCCCCATCATCCAGCCGGTCCAGGCCAGATTGGTGCAGATCGAGCCGAAGAAGCCGGAATACTTTTTCGCATGGCGCAACCGGTCAATGCCGTCGCGCTGCACCAGTCCCATCGTGCCGGCATAGTAGTAGGGCCAGACAGTCTCCGACCCGTATTTTTCCTCGGCTGCGATGAATTTTTCGGCGACGAGGTCGAGCGCCGCCTCCCAGCTGGATTCCTTCCAGAGGCCGTCGCCCTTGGCACCGGCCCGCACCAGCGGCTTCAGCAGCCGGTCCGGATGGTGGACGCGGTCGGCATAGCGCGCGACCTTGGCGCAGACGACGCCGGATGTGTAGGTATTGGCCTTGGCGCCATGGACGCGGCCGATGCGGTTGCCGTCGAGCAATTCGACCTCGAGCGCGCAGGTCGACGGGCAATCATGCGGACAGGCCGAATGGCCGATGCGGAGCTTGGCGTGCTGGTTCATGGCGCCCGCTTAGCCGGTTCCGGACGCGGCGTGTAGGGCCAGATGGCGCCTCTTCCTTCTCCCCTTGTGGGAGAAGGTGGATTGGCGCGATAGCGTCGAGACGGATGAGGGGTGTTCCAGCGAAGTGAGGCGTTGGCGTTTCCTGGAACACCCCTCATCCGGCCGCTTCGCGGCCACCTTCTCCCACAGGGGGAGAAGGGAAGAACTGCCCTACTCCGCCGTGCCTTCCTCATACTCGGCCGACATGGTCAGCCACTTCTCCTCGTGGCCGGCAAGCTGCTGTGACAGTTGCGAGCGCTCCTTGGCCAGCCTCGTCGCCGTCGACGGATCCTTCTCATAGACGGCCGGGTTGGCGAGTTCGTCCTCGATCAGGTCTATGCGCCTGCGGATACGGTCCATCAGCGCCTCGGTGGCGCGGATTTCCTTGGCCAGCGGCTCGAAGGCGGCGCGGCGCGCGGCTGCATCGCGGCGGCGATCGGCCTTTGATGCCTTCTCGGCCTCGCGCTTGCCGCGACGGTCTCCGGACACGCCGGTAACCAAAGTCTTATAGTCCTCAAGGTCGCCGTCATACGGATTGACCGCGCCGTCCTTGACCAACCACAGCCGGTCGGCCGTCGCTTCCAGAAGATGCCGGTCGTGCGAGATCAGGATGACGGCGCCGGGAAACTCGTTCAGCGCATGGATCAAGGATTCACGGCTGTCGATGTCGAGATGGTTGGTCGGCTCGTCGAGGATGAACAGGTTCGGCCCCTCGAAGGCCGACAGGCCCATCAGGAGGCGCGCCTTCTCGCCGCCGGACAGGTCCTTGGCGGCGGTGTTCATCTTTTCGGTGGTGAGACCGAACTGGGCGACGCGGCCGCGCACCTTGGATTCCGGTGCTTCCGGCATCAGCCGGCGGACATGCTCGTAGGCGTTTTCCTCCGGCCTGAGATCGTCGAGCTGATGCTGGGCGAAGATCGCCACTTTCAGCCCGGGCGCAACCGTCATGGTGCCGGTTTCCTGCTTCAGCCGGCCCGACAAAAGCTTGGCGAAGGTCGACTTGCCGTTACCATTGGCGCCGAGCAGCGCGATGCGGTCGTCGGCGTCGATGCGCAGCGTCATCTTCTTCAGGATCGGCTGGCCTTCGGTGTAGCCGACATTGACGTTGTTCAGCGCCACGATCGGCGACGCCACCGTCTTCACCGGCTCGGGGAAAGAGAACGGCCGCACTGTGTCGTTCACGATCGCGGCGATCGGCTTCATCTTCTCCAGCGCCTTGATGCGCGACTGCGCCTGCCTCGCCTTGGAAGCCTTGGCGCGGAAGCGCTCGACGAACGATTCCATATGCTTGCGCGCGGCTTCCTGCTTGACGCGGCCCTTCTCCTGCAACTCCTTCTGCTCGGTGTACTGGCGCTCGAACTGGTCGTAGCCACCGCGCCAGAAGGTCAGCTTCTTCTGGTCGAGATGGACGATGGAATTGACGGCGCGGTTAAGCAGGTCGCGATCATGCGAGATCAGAAGTACCGTGTGCGGATACTTCGACACATAGTTTTCCAGCCACAACGTGCCTTCAAGATCGAGATAGTTGGTCGGCTCGTCGAGCAGCAGAAGGTCGGGCTCGGCAAACAGCACCGCGGCGAGCGCCACGCGCATACGCCAGCCGCCGGAGAAGGACGAGGCCGGGCGGCGCTGTGCAGCATCGTCGAAGCCGAGGCCAGCAAGGATGGTGGCCGCTCGCGACTCGGCCGAGTGCGCGTCGATATCGGCCAGCCGCATGTGGATGTCGGCGATGCGGTGCGCGTCGGTGGCGGTCTTTTCCTCCTCAAGCAGGGCAGTGCGCTCGAGGTCGGCCTTCAGCACGATCTCGATCAGCGGATCCTCGGTGCCCGGCGCTTCCTGCGCCACCTGGCCGATGCGGGTGTTTTTGGGAAGGCTGATCGAGCCGGTCTCGGAGGGGAAATCGCCGGTGATCGCCTTGAACAAGGTCGTCTTGCCGGTGCCGTTGCGGCCGACGAGACCGGCCTTGGTGCCGGCCGGCAAGGTCAGCGAGGCATGGTCGAGAAGCAAGCGTCCGGCCATGCGGAGCGAAAGGTCGTTGATGATAAGCATGCCGGGGCTTTTGCACGGGAGGGCGGCGCTTCGCAAGGGCTTGGAGGGCCGGCGGGGCCATAAGGCATGAAAACGGCGCGCCTGAAGCGCGCCGTCCATGACTGCACACTGCTAACTTTCAGAGACGACCTAGGTCAGGCCTTCGTCTTGCGCTTCGTCACCTTGGCCGTGGCGGCCGGAACGGCCGGCTTGCGGCCGAGGCCCGAGGATTTGGCCAATGCCGAACGGGTCGCGGAATAGTTCGGCGCCACCATCGGATAGTCCGGCGGCAAGCTCCATTTGGTGCGATACTCGTCCGGGCTGAGGCCATGATCGGTCATCAAGTGGCGCTTCAGCGACTTGAATTTCTTGCCGTCCTCGAGGCAGACGATGTGGTCGGGAAACACCGAACGCTTCGGATTGACGGCCGGGTTAAGCACAGGGCTCTCCACGGCGGCGGCACTGCCCAACTTACGAACCGAAGCGCTGACGCTTGCGATCAAGTCCGGTAGACTAGAAGCTGGCAGTGGATTGTTGCCGACATAGGCCGATACAATGTCGGCGGTCAGTTCAATAGCAGTCTTGTTGTCGAGAGTTTGCAATTTGTTTTTCTCCCGCCGGTGATGCAGTTGCCGGCTTTTTTTTGAAGAGTGTTCTCGATGTATCCACTTAACAGCACCCCCCCAGCGGGTCGTTAAGCGTCAGTAAATCATCAAGAATCGGTGCAGGAGGATGTTTCCACATCAGGTTGCAACGTTGCAAATTAGAAAATCTAATACTTCGAAGCAGCAGATTTCGCCGTTGCGGAACTGACGGGCCTGGAGTCGGCCAATATCTCTAGAATACGTTTCCAGCGGGCGCACCGCCCGAAGTCTTTTTGCTCGATCGCCTTTTCGGCTTTCATCGCGGCATAGAGCGGCGCCTCGGCGCCGAACTCCTTGATCAGCCAGCATGCTTCCTGTCTGGCGAGGCGTTCATCGTCGTCAAGCATGGTTTTCAGCCTCCGAGCGTTCTATGCCCACCGCAATGCAACTACCGATGACGAGGACCGCACCGGCAATCGCGGTCAGCGTCAGGCTCTCACCGGACAGCGTCAGCAGCAGCGTCGAGGCGATCGGCGTCAGATAGGCGACAACCGCAACCTTGCCGCCGCCTTCGAGCTTCAAGGCGCGTGACCAGAAATAATAGCCCAGCCCCATCGGACCGGCGCCGAGATAGAGGCCAAGCAGGAGGTCCGCGCCAGATGGCCAGGCCGTGCCGTCGTGAACAGACCACAGCAAGGTCAGGCCGACGCCGACCAGTGCCGAAGGCAAAAGCAAACGTTCCGACGGAGTGGCCAGGCGAGCGACCGCGATCGAATAGAACGCCATGCACAGCGCCGAGCCGAAGGCCGCGAGATAGCCGACGATACTGCCCTGGAGAAATGGCTGGCCGCGACCACCCGAGATCACCAGCGCCACGCCGACAAAGCCGAGCACGGCAGTCAAGCCGAGAAGCACAGGGCGCTGCGGCTTGGCCAGCACGATGACCGCCGCCGCAACCATCAGCGGCCAGGTGTAGGCAACGAGATTGGCCTCGATCACCGGCATGGAGGCAAAGGCGATGTATTGCAGCACCATGGTGCCGACCAGGCCGATGATGCCGACCGCGACCGCCCGGGCGCCTGTGGCTGCGCTTTCCGGCGCCGCGTCCTTGCGGCTCGCCAGATGGATGACGGCGAACACCAGCGCCGCTCCGCAAAACTGCAGCAACTGCACCAGCGACACCGGGTGGCTGGCCAGCAGGGATTTGCCGACCAGTGCGTTGGTCGACCACAGGGCGACCGCGCCGGCGGCGAAGACCAGGGCCGATGGCGAGCCCGATCCATCCCGGAACCGCCGGGATGGCGCCCTGTTTCCGTCGCCGACCATGATTTCTTCCGAACCGACGGTCAAACCGGTGTCCACTTCTATACACTGGCTACCATGATTCCCTTGAGCCGCCCGGGAACGGCGCATCGGTCGCCGCCGCAACCGAACGCTCTTCCTCGAAGCGGCGATAGGCCGGCAACTGGTTTGTCCAGACGTCTTCGGCCAGCTCGTTGACCCATTCGCGATCATGATCATTGTCGGCTGCGAGATAGAACATGCGGTTGTCATCGACATAGGGCTTGGCCACCGAGCGCTGGTTGAGCACCAGCGTGACGCGGTCACCGAACTGGATCGGTGCCGTCCGGTGCAGAACGCCAAGAAACTGCCCGAGCGTCGCGTAGTTCATCTTGTGGTCGATGCGCATGATACGGTTGCGCGGGATCTCGCGGCCGGATTCGAGGGTGGCCCGACCGGTCTCGGAATCGTCGCAGTAGATTTCGAGATGGCCGCCAACCAGCGGATTGCTGATCGACAGCGGAATGAGTTCGGTGACCGGAACACCGTCGCAATGCCAATCGACGGCGCCGTCCTTGGGATTCATAAAGGTGACGGTCGAGCCGACGATCGACAGCGGGTAAGGCTCGAGCTTGGTGCCCATCATGTCGGACAGACGCTCCAGGCGCAGCTTGTCATGCAGCAGTTCCTTGATCTCCGGAATGAAGCGATCGGCGCCGGTGATGAAGGTCAGATCGAGATGCTTGTGCACGGCGTGGCTGGCCTTGAGCTTCAACGCCGCCTCTTCGATCGCCGCCAGCAAAGCCGGGTCGTAGCCGTGCAGATACTGCGCAACGCCGAAACTCGACACTTTCCAGGCTGTCTCGTGACCGATAATGGCTTCACGGCTCATCGCATAGCGCAAATCGGGAATGGTATGGGCGTTCATTCTACTTCTCCAGGGTGGGGGCATCACTTGGTAAACAGTCGATTAATTTCGCCACCCCTGTAAAATTAGGAATGCTGGTGCTAGTGTAAGCCCAGCTTAAGGTCGAAACCCGTGCGTCTGCTCAGTCAGGTCAACCTCAATTCGCTGAAGATTGTCGAAAGTGCCGCCCGGCACCGTAACTTTACGCGCGCCGGCGAAGAGCAGTTTATTACTGCTTCCGCGGTCAGCCAGCGCGTCAAAAGCCTCGAAGACCAGCTGCGCTTCAAGATCTTCCAGCGTGGCGGCAATGCGGTTTCGCTGACGCCCGAGGGCGAGACCTATGTGGCGCGCGTTCGCGAGGCATTGGAGCGGATCGTGGCGGCCAGCATGGAAGCGACCGGACAGTCGCAAGCGCATGTGCTGAAGATTTCGGTGCTGCCGACTTTCGCCGCGCGTTGGCTGTTTCCGCGGCTGCCGCTGTTCCAGCGGCAATATCCCGAAATCGAGATGCGCGTCTCGACCTCCTACGCCACCAATGAGTTCGCCACTTCCGAGTTCGACCTTGAGATCCGCTATGGAGACGGCAACTTTCCGGACCTGGCGGCGGACCTCTTGTTCAAGGAGGATTTGACGCCGGTATGCAGCAGGAAGCTGTTCCAGGAGATTCTCGGCGGCAAGCCGGTGTCAAAGGTGACGCCGGACGACCTCAGGTATTTCACCCTGCTGCATTCCGACACCTGCACGCAGAACTGGCAGTCGTGGCTGGGTTTTGCCGGCGCGAGTTCCGTGCTCGGCGAGGCCAAGAGCATCTATTTCGATTCCTGCATGATGTCCTATGAGGCGGCCAATGCCGGCATGGGCTTTGCAGTCGCCAACCGCGCCTATATGGCGAGCGACATCCGCGCCGAGCGGCTGGTGGCGCCGTTTGCCGTACATCACCCCAACACCGCCGGCTGGTATTTCGTCAGCCCGGTCACCGCGCCCTATGCGCGCAAAGTGGAACTGTTCAAGCAGTGGATCATGGCCGAGGCGGCGCTGACGCAGTGCCAGCTGGACGCCGAGATCGCCAGCGGCCCGGTAATGCGGCAGGCTATGGCCTGAGGTCGCTCCTACTGAGAGTTCTTGCCCAGCGCACTACTATTTCTCGCACTTCACCATAGTTTCCTACCAACGGCTGGTATTTTCGCAAAGTTGTCCGACCGGATCGATGATTTCCGGCAAAAATTCCAGGTTCTACTGTTAGTTTTTACAGTTGCTCCCGGGCCGCCCAGCAGACTTGCGCGCTCACCTCATGACGCAGAGGAAAGACTCAGCTATCTTCGGTCGTGCGGCGGGCCTGTTTTCCCGCTTGGCCGGCGCTTTCAGCTTCCTCCCGAGCAGCGCCGGCCTTCTTCACTCAGGCGCCGTTTCGCTTCACCCTATTTTGAGACGATTATTGCGCCGGTGACGGTTGTTCGCCACCAGTTGCCGGCTTTGGCGCCGAATCCGTCTGCGGCGTTTGATCGAGCACCGGGGCTTTGGTTGGCTGGATGTCGCTGTCGCAGGCCGCGAGCGCCAGGCCTGCGGCAAACAGAATCAGAAGCCTCTTCATGGCAACCTCCTAGGTCTGCCCTCTCCTTCGTAAAGGCAACGAGGTGGTTCGGCTTTGGTTGCACGTCCGCAGGCGACGCCTCCCGCCGGCTGGAACCAAATGCCGCCGCCGGGGTTGGTTGCCCGAAGGAGATCGCGCCATGATCCGTCTGCTCATAACCGGCCTTGTCGCCTATGCGGCCTATCGTGCCGTCAGAAAAGTCATCGACGAGGTGCCTGACGATTTCGATCCGCTGCCGATGCCCGGCGATGAACGCGCCTTGCGACGCCGGTCGGCGGCAATGGGAGTCGCCCCGCGGAGGTAGGCCAGCCATCCCCACAGGGATAAAGGCCCGGTAGAGGCCGGGTTGCGCTAGCCCGTTGCGAACAAAGCAGAAACGATGCTTGATGGGCGATGACCATCGCCATCAATGATTCGACCCTGCAGCCCGCCTATCTCGCCAAGCTCAACGCCGAGCAACGGCTGGCCGTCGAACATGGCGACGGCCAGATCGCGGGACCGTTGCTGGTGATCGCGGGCGCCGGCTCCGGCAAGACCAACACACTGGCCCACCGGGTTGCGCACCTGATCGTCAAGGGCGCCGATCCGAGGCGCATCCTGCTGATGACGTTCTCGCGCCGCGCCGCCACCGAAATGGCCAGGCGGGTCGAACGCATTGCCGGCGAGGTGCTGGGCCGCGACGCGTCCGTCATCGCCGACGCGCTGGCTTGGGCGGGCACGTTTCACGGCATCGGCGCCCGGTTGCTGCGCGACTATGCGCTGACGATCGGCCTCGATCCGGCCTTTACCATCCACGACAGGGAGGATTCCGCCGACCTGATGAATCTTGCCCGGCATGAGCTCGGTTTTTCGAAGACCGAAAGCCGGTTTCCGACCAAGGGCACTTGCCTGGCGATCTATTCGCGCACTGTCAACGCGCAGGCGCCGCTCGGCGAGGTGCTGGGCGCGGCGTTTCCCTGGTGCTCGGGGTGGGCCGAACAGCTAAAAGAGCTGTTCGCCGGATATGTCGAGGCCAAGCAGGCGCAGAATGTGCTCGATTACGACGACCTCCTGCTCTACTGGGCGCAGATGGCGGTCGAGCCTGAAATCGCCACGCATCTTTCTTCCCGTTTTGATCATGTGCTGGTCGACGAATACCAGGACACCAACCGGCTGCAGGCCTCGATCCTTTCAGCGCTGAAGCCGGACGGCGCCGGACTGACGGTGGTCGGCGACGACGCGCAGTCGATCTATTCGTTCCGCGCCGCCGAGGTGCGCAACATCCTGGATTTCCCCCAGCAATTCGCGCGAGCCGCAGACGTCATCATGCTGGAGCGCAACTACCGCTCGACCGAGACCATTTTGGCGGCGGCCAATGCGGTGATTTCCGAGGCGTCGGAGCGCTTCACCAAGAATCTGTGGTCGGAGCGCAAATCCTCACAAAAGCCGAAACTGGTCAGCGTGCGCGACGAGGCCGAACAGGCAAATTATGTCTGCCAGGCGATCCTTGCCGAGCGCGAGGCCGGCACGGTGCTCAAATCGCAAGCGGTGCTGTTTCGCGCCTCGCATCACAGCGGGCCGCTGGAGATCGAGCTGACGCGCCGCAACATCCCGTTCGTCAAGTTCGGCGGGCTGAAATTCCTCGACGCTGCCCACGTCAAGGACGTGCTGGCGGTGCTGCGCTTTGCCGAGAACCCGCGCGACCGTGTCGCCGGCTTTCGCGTGCTGCAGCTTCTGCCTGGCATCGGCCCTTCGGCGGCCAGCGCCGTCGTCGAGACCATGGCGACATCGCTCGATGAAGCGATGGGGCTGGCCCGCTACCGGCCGCCGCAACGCGCTGCGGAGGACTGGCCAGCTTTCGTTTCCCTGTTTTCCGGCCTGCGCGCCAGGTCAGGCAAATGGCCGGCCGATCTCGAACAGGTCAGGCTGTGGTACGAGCCGCATCTTGAGCGCATGCATGAGGATGCAACGACGCGGCGAGCCGACCTCATGCAGCTCGAGCAAATCGCCTCCGGCTACGCCTCGCGCGAGCGCTTCCTGACCGAACTGACGCTTGATCCACCGGATGCGACCAGCGACCAGGCCGGGCCGCCGCATCGCGACGAGGACTATCTGATCTTGTCGACCATCCATTCCGCCAAGGGCCAGGAATGGAAGAACGTCTTCGTGCTCAACACCGTCGATGGCTGCATCCCGGCCGATCTCGGCGTCGGCACAAAGGAAGACATCGAGGAGGAGCGCCGGCTGCTTTACGTCGCGATGACGCGGGCCAAGGACGGCCTGCACCTGGTGACGCCGCAGCGCTTTTATCCGCACAACCAGCCGGCGCGCGGCGACCGCAACGTTTATGCCTCACGCAGCCGCTTCATCCCGGCCTCGATCCTCGGCGCCTTCGAGCAGACCTCGTGGGCGAGCGTCCACGCAAAGGACGATCCGCGCCACAGACCTGAAGTCAGGGTCGACCTCGGCGCCCGCATGCGCGGCATGTGGAAATAGCCGCCGGCCGCAACTGCGGATGCCGACCGGGGAGCGACCTCAGAAAGCAAATCTCCCTGTCATGGCATCTCTCAGGGAACCTCGGGCCGCCCGCCGCGTTTTTCGGCGTCCAACCCTTGATCGGAGAGCGGCTACCGTCGCCCTTCCGCCCATCCAGAGAGGCCAGAATGCACGACGCGATGTTCTTCACTCCGGTTGCCGTCACCGTTGGCGCCGGCCACAAACGCATGCTCGCTTCGCTGTTCGAAATGCATGATTTCCTGACCGAATTTCCGCCATCGCGCCGACGCGTGAGCTATGGCGCCGCGGTGAAGGCCTGCGAGGCGGCACGCGCCGGCGAAATCTCGACTGAGGCCGCGCGCGATGCGCTGATCACCTTTGCGGTGACGGCCGGCATCCTCTGGCCACCTGTTCAGCCGATCATCTCGGCCAAGCCAGTGGCGCGTGGCTATGGCGGCTACGCCGCCTGAGACGGCGGATCAAACCTGGCTGCCGAAAAGATCAATCGGACTTGCCGGCCGACGTCGGTGAGGCTTCGGCCAGCCTTGCAGCTTGCGCGAGCTGTTCGCTGCTGCCGACAAAGAGTTGATCGGCGTTGCCGACAAACGGATAGGCAAGCTGCTGATGATAGAGCGGCGGGACCGGATCATCGGTGCCGTATTTCTGCGGCATCCTGTCGGGCATGAACAGCGTGCCTCCCAGCATGTCGAGCAAAGGCAGCTGCCCGGCGAAATTCTTGTCCCAGGCTTCACGCTCATTGGCATGATGCCAATGATGAAACTGCGGTGACGCCAGAAGCCATTTCAACGGTCCGACCTTGATACGCGTGTTGGAATGGATGAACAGCGACTGCCACTGATAGATCAGTGTGAAGATCAGTATGGCGGTGCTCGAAAAATCGAGCGCGAAAACCGGCACGAACGAGGCCGATTTTGTCAGGATCTGGTCGACAGGATGGACGCGATGCGCGGCCAGCCAATCCATCTCCTCGATGCTGTGGTGGATCGAATGGAAGCGCCACAGGAACGGGACGGCGTGAAAGGCGCGATGCGCCAGGTAGAAGCCGGTATCGGCCAGCACCAGAACCTCCACCGCCTGCAGCCAGACCGGTTGCGACTGCACCGCCTGCGTAAGCCCGGCCGGAACAAACTGGTGGAGCACCAGCATGGCTGTGCCGATCACGATGAGCAGGCCGATCTTGATGATAATGCCGTTGAACAGGAGGTAGACGACGTCGTTCAGCCAATGCCGGCGCGTCGATGACTGTTCCGCATGCAGCGGCAACAGCCGCTCCAGCGGAATGAAGATAAGCGCGATGACCAGCACCGCCTTGAGGTCTACGAGATCGGACACCCCTGCCCTCGCTGCAGCCGGAGATCGGCTCGCCAGAGATTAATAGCCAAGGGATGAACGGATTGTTGACGGGCCGCGCCGTGAACCGGCAGATTCAGACGCTCACGACAAGGAATGAGGCCCTGCTGCAGTCGACATCGTGGACGGTAACAGCTCCACTGCGCTTTGTCAGGTCGGCGTTGCAGCGATCCGCCTGATCAGGCCTGCTCCGACGCTATCGCTCAGTCTCAATGGAACGTTGCCGGATCGCCGGTCAGCAGGCCGCGCGGCCCGGTTGTCTCAAAACTGACCTGGTCGCGCCCGTTCGACTTGGCCTTGTAGAGGTGCCGGTCGGCCGTCAGGAACATGTCGGCATAGGTTGTCGGCCCGCTGAAGGCGACGCCGCCGATGCTCACCGAGAGCGGACAAGGTCGTCCACCCGGGGCAAATTCGACCTCGCGGATGCGCCGCCGGATCCCCTCGGCAACCAGCCAGGACTGCGACGGGTCGGCGCCGGGCAGGAAAACGGCGAACTCCTCGCCGCCGATGCGTCCGACAATGTCGGCGCCGCGCAGCTGGGCCTTGATCGTCTGGGCGATCAGCTTCAGCGCCTGATCGCCGCAATCGTGACCCAGCCGATCGTTGATGGTCTTGAAATGGTCGGCGTCGACGATCAGCAAGGCGCCGGCGTTGACGACGGCCTGGCTGCGCGCCTGGTCGAGATAGGCTTCGACCAGCATTGAAAACGCGCCGCGGTTGAACACCGCTGTCAGGCTGTCGGTCGCCGCTACGATGCTCAGCTCTTTCTGGGCGATGGCCAGCTGACGCATCTTGTACATCAGGAAAGAGAAGAACGATCCACCCAGCACAAGCGGCAGCAACAGGTCGGTGAGTTGCGCCCAGCGCAACGCATCAGGCGACAGCGACGGAAAATTGTAGGAATCGACAAAGAAGGCAGCCGCGATACAGATCGCCGTGCCGACAACTGTGACCGCTATGACCCTGCCCCAACTCGTGGGCGACAGATCGATCCGCATGCCATTCTCCACCGTGTCCGCCATTTTGCGGTAGGAACACAAATGAAACCCTAAAACCTTGCTTTCAATTGTAATGTGGTTAACAGCCCGTCGAAAGCACGGCCATCGTTTCCGTGAAACGGTGAACCACTCCAGTGTCGCTCCAGTGTCTTCAAACCCGAAACGCGGCCAGGAGATCAGGCGTAGGCGCGGCCTTCGTCCGTGCGCTGGAAAAGTGCCAGATCAAGCGATACCGAAGGCCGGCCGAGAATGGTCAGGATGGCGTGCGCCTGGCCGCGGTGATGGGTCTGGTGGTTGAAGACGTGGCCCAGCGCCGGCGCCAGCCGTTGCGAGACGGTGCGCATGTCGGAAACGGTCATGTAGGAGAAGCGGCCGGACAAGGCCTTTTCAGTCAGACCGCCGACCCAGTCGACGATCCGTCTGTCCTCGGCCTCGCGCGCCAGCCGGAGGCCAGGCAAAGCGCGGTGCAGGATAGCGTCGAGCTTTGCAGGTGCATCGCCCTCACCGGTGAAGCGTTTCATCCAGATGCGGTCGGTGGCAAGCAGATGGTTGAGGGTGCCCATCATCGAGCCGAAAAACGCGCCCACATCGCGGTTGAACTCTTCCTCGTCAAGTTCGGCGACGGCATCGTAGATGCGGCCATTGGCCCATTGATTGTAGGCCGCAAACATCATGAAATGCTGTTTCATCTTTTCTTCCCGCCGATGAGTTCCGCTTCAGCCGCAGGCGCCTAATTAGACCGCGAGGACGCAGCCGCCAATGACCATTCTGTTCTATGAACTCGTCGGACGCGACACGAGCCGTCCGTTCAGCCCGCATTGCTGGAAGATTGCCATGGCGCTTGCACATAAAGGTCTGGACAGATCCAGCCTGCCGACCCGCTTTCTCGACGTGCCCAGGGTCGAGGGCGGCATCTCGAAGACCGTGCCGGTGATCCGCGACGGCGAGCGTGTGGTGGCCGATTCCTTCGCCATCGCGCTTTATCTCGACGAGACCTATCCCGAGCGGCCGACGCTGTTTGCCGGCGATGGCGGCAAGGCAATGGCGCGTTTCATCGAGCGCTGGTCGCAGCTCACCATCCATCCCTATGTCACCACGGCCGCGCTGCTCGACATCCACGCCATGCAGGACGACGAGAACGCCGCCTATTTCCGCTCCAGCCGCGAGCAGCGCTTCGGCAAGCCGCTGGAAGCGGTGACGGCGGCCCGCGATGCCGGGCTCGCCGGCTTCCGTGCCGCGCTGGAGCCGCTGCGTTCGATGCTCGGCTATCAGCCGTTCATCGGCGGCGCCTTGCCGCTCTTTGCCGATTACATCGTCTTCGGCGCGCTGCAATGGGCGCGCATTACCTCGCCCTATCGCTTGCTCGACGAAAGCGACCTCGTTGCGCAATGGTTCGAACGCTGCCTCGACCTTCATGACGGCCTCGGCCGTAGGGTGGAGGCGGCACGTTAAGGCAATAGGGCAATAAGGCAGTAGGGCAGTAGGTTACGGTGCTCGGACTGCCTCAACTAAACCTTCCCCTACTGCCCTACTGCCCTACTGCCCTACTGCCTTACTGCCCTACTGCCTTACTCCCCTAGCGAGACCGCCATGCCGTCACCTCCCGATTTCACCGCCGACTTTCGCGCCGGGCTCGTTACGCTGCTGCGCTGGCGCAGGGATGTGCGGCGCTTCGAGCGGACGGCTTTGCCCGAAGGGACGCTGGAACGGCTGCTGGAGCTTGCCAGCATCGCGCCGTCCGTCGGGCTCAGCCAGCCATGGCGCTTCGTGGTCGTCGACAGCGCCGAACGGCGCGCGGCCGTGAGAGGCTCTTTCGAGCGCTGCAATG
Organism: Mesorhizobium sp. CNPSo 4684; assembly: GCF_057784315.1. Taxonomy (NCBI): domain Bacteria; kingdom Pseudomonadati; phylum Pseudomonadota; class Alphaproteobacteria; order Hyphomicrobiales; family Phyllobacteriaceae; genus Mesorhizobium; species Mesorhizobium sp. CNPSo 4684. The sequence goes on from NZ_JBWLUX010000013.1 coordinate 108,387, forward strand.
CCGAGGCGCTCACATGCTTTTCGGGCGAGCGCGCAGCGCTCTATGCGCGGCTGAAGCTTGCCGGTCTCAACGAAGCACCCTGCCAGTTCGCGGTTTTCGCCGACCGCACAACGCAACAGGGCCACAGGCTCGGCCGCATGACAATGCCGGCGACCATCGACTATTCGGCCGTCATGGCGGTGCACACTCTGTGGCTGGCGGCGCGGGCAGAAGGCATCGGCATGGGCTGGGTGTCGATCCTCGACGCGGCCGAGATGGCCAAGATCCTCGACACACCGCCCGAATGGACACTGATCGGCTATTTCTGCCTTGGCTATCCCAGCGAGGAGCACGATGTGCCGACGCTGGAGCGTGAAGGCTGGGAGCACCGGCAACCGCTCGTGCTGATCAGGCGGTAGGGCCGATCATTTTCTTTGGCGATAAGTCACTTCGCCTCATCCTTGGCGATGAGCCTGACGCAGATCGGGTCGCCCTTCGGCATCGGCGTACATTGCCATTCCGGGCCGAAGCCGAAATTCGTGTTCTTCCCAAGCCCGGGAAAGAACAACATGACAAGCGCGACGGCGGCAAATATCCCAACCATCAACAGGATGCCTTTGACATCCCGGGGTCTAAGGTTGTGCCGGTTCATCTCGTCGAAGATACTCCGCTGCCGCGCTCTCTGTTTAGCCGATATTCCTTCGGATCGGGCTTACGTGCAACAATTCCCCTCTTGCCGTGGCACCAACCGGGATACGATCCTTAGGCGGTCGCGGCGCAATAGCGCGGGTCGAGCGCCTCCCCTTGGCAATGGGCCGGGCGGCTTGTATAGAGCCCGCCACTCCCAATTCCACTCTTCATCACCCAATTCCTCTCTTCATCACAAGGACGACCAATGGCGATCGAACGCACCTTTTCCATGATCAAGCCGGACGCGACCCGGCGCAACCTCACCGGCGCCATCACCAGGATGCTGGAAGAGGCCGGCCTGCGCGTCATCGCCTCGCGCCGTGTGTGGATGAGCCGCCGTGAGGCAGAAGGCTTCTACGCCGTCCACAAGGATCGCCCGTTCTTTGGCGAGCTGGTGGAATTCATGTCGTCGGCGCCGACCATTGTGCAGGTGCTGGAAGGCGAAAACGCCATTGCCAGGAACCGCGAAGTGATGGGCGCCACCAACCCGGCCAACGCCGCCGAGGGCACCATCCGCAAGGTCCACGCGCTGTCGATCGGCGAGAATTCGGTGCATGGCTCCGATGCGCCGGAAACCGCCGCACAGGAGATCAAGTACTGGTTCTCCGACACCGAGATCGTCGGCTGAGCCGACGCAAACGGAATGCATGCAAAGGCCGGCGTTTCGCCGGCCTTTTTCTTTGGCGTCGGACCACTCCCCCCGAAGATCGGCCTGCGCTAAGGTCGGATCGCGCACCAGCGGATCCGACCCGACCATGACCAGTGCCATCCCCGGTTTCTTCCAGGGCACCGAGATGCCGTCGAGCGGCTGGTGGGAGGCGCTGTGGCCTGATCCCGCCGGCGTGCTTGCGGCAACCGGGCTGAAGCCGGGCATGGAGGTGGTCGACCTCTGCTGCGGCGACGGCTGGTTTACGTTGCCGATCGCCGCCGTCGCCCGCCGTGTCATCGCCATCGATATCGGTGCCGACCTGCTGGAGGCCGCGCAACAACGGCTGATCGGCGCCGGCGTGACCAATTGCGAATTTGTCGCCGGCGACGCCTACGAACTCGCGAGCCTGGTGTCCCGGCCAATCGACTTCGTCTTCATGGCCAACGCCTTCCACGGCGTACCCGACCGGCCGCGGCTGGCACGTGCCGTGCGCGAAGCGCTCGCCCCCGGTGGACACTTTGCCATCGTCAACTGGCACCAGCACCCGCGCGAGACGACCACGGTGCTGGGGCGAGCCGCGCGGCCCGCGCACCGAACTCAGGCTGTCGCCGCGACAGACCATCGCGGATGTCAAAGCCGGCGGCCTGAAGCTTGTTAAACTGGTCGAGGTGCCGCCCTATCACTATGGGGCGCGGTTCGAGAAGGCGAAGCCGGTCTGAGCTCAACGAATGAGCGGCGTGTCCCAAAGGTCGCCGAGCAGCGTTTTCAGTTCCGTGAAACGCTTCTGCCCAAGCTCCTCGGCCCATTCGCGCTCGACGTCCAGCAAGATGTCGGCCATTTTCTGGTAGGCGGCGCGCCCGCGGTCGGTGAAATGGACGATGGTCCCGCCACTCTCGTCGGGTGCCGCCGAGCGGGTGATGTAACCCATCGCTTCCAGTGTCTTCAGCAGCTGGTTCATGGCCTGCTTGCTCATGCCGGCGCGCTCGGCAAGCGCGCTCGGCCGAAGGCCATCAGGGCCGGGATATTGGATCACTGCCATATGCGGCGGGCTGAGATCGTCGAATCCCGATGCCCTGAGATCCCTAATCAGCTTGCGGTGAATGGCCACGGCCGGCACGCGCAGCAGCGCACCGATCAACGGTGGCTTCCTTGGTGGATCTTCCGTGGATGACGGCATTGACACTCGGGTAAATTGAGTTTACTCATTTCGGTAAATTCGATTTACCACATAGGAGGATGGAATGCTAGACAAAGCCGGCCAGGTTCGCGTCAATCCTGCGGAGGAGACAATCAGCCATGGCGGCCTTGCCGTCCGCTTCCTGCTGACCGGCGACCAGTCGAACGGCAGCATCGCCGCCTTCGAACTGACGGTCGCCGGCTCGCAGCGCCTGCCCGCCCCGGCACACAGCCACGACCACTATGAAGAGACGATGTACGGGATCGAAGGCATGCTGACGCTGACCGTCGACGGACACCGGCACGATATCGGGCCCGGCCAGGCACTGTGCATTCCGCGCGGCGCGGTTCACCGCTTCGACAACGACACCGCCGAGAACGCCAAGGTGCTTTGCGTGGTGACGCCGGCGGCGATCGGTCCGGACTATTTCCGCGAGGCCTTCGCCATCTTTGGCGCCGGCGGCCCGCCCGACCGCGCCAGGCTCATGGACCTGATGCGCCGGTTCGGCCTGACGCCGGCACCGCCGCCACCGCAGGCGTGATGCTCTCCAAAGTGGTCAACTCGCGGCGCGGCGTATTGGACGAACAAGAGTTCCCGGCGCCCCTCGCGGCGGGTTTGCTGTCACTTCGCTTGACGCTCTTTCACGTTGGCGTGATCGTTCGCCGCTTCGGTGTCGGTGGCCGGCGTCTGGGTGTCGGCGCCGACAAACGGACTGCCCTGCCCAGGCGCGAGGTCGCCGCTGTGGCCGGCCTTGTTGGTCTGGTATGGTTGGCTGTCAAGACTGAGGCCATGCTGTGTGGCATTGAACAGATGGTCGTCCGCCCTGGCAAAGCCGGCGAAGGTAATCAGCGATACGCCTGTGGCGGCAAGGATAAGCGCGTGCTTTTTCATGTCTGGACTCCTTTTTGAGTGGCCAGATCGAGCCGCATTCGGTCTGGCGGCTTCAGTGAAGGGACATGTCCCTTTTGCCTACCCGCCATATGGGAAGTTAACGCTTCGCGCGGCCGGACTATTCCAGGCTGTCGCGTAATCCGGGTCGGAAAAGTCGCGAAGACGATTCCCGCGCCGCCGCCACGCCCGGTCCGTCGACGTCAGCTTGCCGCGTTGAACCGCAGAATCTCGCGGCCGTCCTTGTCGGCGATGGTGAGCTTGCCAGCATCGATATGGTACGACGCCGCCTTGACCAGCGCCTCGAACAGCGCCTTTTCCTCGGCCATCACCTCCGGCGCGCAGGCCTTGTAGGTCGAGCCGATGTCGCTGACGGCGATCGTCGAGCCCTCGACCTTGGCGGTGGCGAAATAGGCGTTGCAAGGGCCGCTGCCGCCGGCCTTGCCGGCTTCGCTGACCCTGAACGTCGCCTTCGGTTGCGCGATCACACCGATGCCGTCGATATATTCGACCAGCCAGCTCTGATCGAACAGCGAGGCGGAGGTCGGCGTGTCGCTGGGCGCCACCATTTTCAGCACGATGGTCTGCCGCGCATCGCTCAGAGGATCGACCTGATAGCGTGTGTCCGTGATGAACAGCAGCTTGTCGTCGGCGGTGATGCGCGCCTGCAGCGCGTAGGGCGTGTTGGGCCGGATCACCGTTGGATCGAAGCTGATCTCGAACTTGATCGGCACCTGGCCGGCCGGCGCCACCTTGCGTTCGCCGACAATGGCGGCCGGCGCATCGGCCAAAGACACATCGGCCAGCTGTACCGAAAGTACGGCGTTGGGCGGCAGCGCGATGCGCTCGCGATACATCACCTCGCCCTTCAGGGTTTTCTCGGCGGCGACAGACATTTCCGGAACGGCCAGCATGCCGACGACCAGCGGCACAAAACCGAAGACGAAGAATTCAGCGATCCTGCCCAGCATGCCCTTGCTCCCTTTTGCCGGATGCGATTTGGCTAGGCGAATGCGGTCAATGGAAGGCGGCTGCATGGCATTATTCCGGCTGCGGATCAGTCCGGCGGCGACTGTGTCCAGCGCGCCGCAGCCTGGTCGTCGGCGTCCTTGGCCTCGACCCAGCCGCCGTCGGTGCCGTCCAGGCGATGTTCCTTCTTCCAGAACGGCGCGCGCGATTTCAGGAAATCCATCAGGAAATTCGCCGCTTCAAACGCCGCCTGCCGGTGCGCGGAGGCCGCCACCACCAGCACGATGTTTTCGCCGGGTGCGATCTTGCCGTGGCGATGGATGACGGTGAGCCCTTGCAATGGCCAGCGTGCTATGGCTTCGGCGGCGATGCGGCCGATCTCGGCTTCGGCCATGCCGGGATAATGTTCGAGCTCGAGTGCCGACAGCTGGCCTTGCTCGTCACGGCAGAGGCCTTGGAAAGACACCACGGCGCCGATGTCGGCGCGGCCCTGCGTCAGCCTGGTGATCTCGGCGGCAACGTCGAAATCCTCGCGCTGGATGCGCACCATCGGCACACCGGACACGGTGTCAGCCCCCGGTCATCGGCGGAAACAGCGCGATCTCGCGTGCGCCGGCGACCTTTTCCCGATGCTCGACATGTTCCTGGTTGATGGCGACGCGGATCACGTCGGGATATTGCAGCGCGTGCTCATACTCCTCGCCACGGGATTTCAGCCAGCGCAAGAGGTCGGCCACCGTCTCGATACCGGGGGGCAATTCGACGTCTTCCTCAGGCTTGCCGATCCGTTCGCGCACCCAGGCAAAATAGATGAGCCGCGTGGTCATCTCACTCGTCCATGATGTGCTTGAGGCCGGCGCGGAAATAGTCGTAGCCAGTGTAGAGCGTGACCAGTGCGGCGATCCACAGCAGCACCAACCCGGTCTGCGTGGTCAGCGGGAAGATCTTGTCGCCGGCAGGGCCGGCAAGCAGGAAGGCGATGGCGACCATCTGGATGGCGGTCTTCCATTTGGCGAGCTGGGTCACCGGCACCGAGACCTTCAGCGCCGCCAGATATTCGCGCAGGCCCGAGACCAGGATCTCGCGGCACAGGATGATGATCGCCGCCCACAGCGACCAGCCGGCGATGCCGGCGTGGCGGTCGGTATCGGCGGCCAAGAGCAGCAGGCAGGTGGCGACCAGCAGTTTGTCGGCTATCGGATCGAGCATCTTGCCGATGTTGGAGGTCTGCTGCCAGGCGCGCGCCAGATAGCCGTCGAGATAGTCGGTGATAGAGGCCAGCAGGAAGATGATCAGCGCCGACCAGCGGGCGAAGTCGCTCGATTTCAGATGCCCTTCGAGAAAAAAGCACAGCACCACCAGCGGCACCGCGACGATGCGGGCGTAGGTGAGCATGTTGGGCAGGTTGAACGCGCGCTTGGCCATATCGGGAGGACTCTTTCTGCCTGCGTACTCAAATCAGAACCGGATGTAGGGGGTCAACAGCCGAGATTCGATTGGCCAGACGAAAATAGCACCCCGGCGGTCAGCTTTCGTGGAAATGGTTGTAGACCAGTTTCGCCACCTGCTCGGAAATGCCGTCGACCTTGACCAGATCCTCGACCGCCGCACGGCTGACCGCCTTGGCGGTGCCGAAGGCCAGCAGCAAGGCGCGCTTGCGGCCGGGACCGATACCGGCGATCTCGTCCAGCGGGCTCTTGACCAATTCCTTCTTGCGCCGCGCGCGGTGCGAACCGATGGCAAAGCGGTGGACCTCGTCGCGCAGCCGCTGGACGAAATAGAGCACGGGGTCACGCACGGGGAGCGAAAACGAGTCCCTGCCCTTGACGAAGAAGCGTTCGCGGCCGGCATCGCGGTCCTGGCCCTTGGCGATGCCGATCGCGACGACCCGGTCCTCGATGCCGAGATCGGCGAGGATCTTGCGCACCGCACTCATCTGGCCCTGGCCGCCATCGATCAGGATGACGTCGGGCCAGGCCGGGAAACTGCCGGAAATGTCGTCCTCGATATCGTCGGCCGCCTCGCCTGCGGCCGCATCGTCGGCCACAGCGACATCGCCATGCTCCTTCAGCAGCCTTGAAAAACGCCGCTCCATCACCTCGCGCATCATGCCGAAGTCGTCGCCGGGGGTGATCACGGTCGAGCGGATGTTGAATTTCCGGTACTGGTTCTTCACGAAACCTTCCGGCCCGGCCACCACCATGGCGCCGACGGCGTTGGTGCCCATAATGTGCGAGTTGTCGTAGACCTCGATGCGCACGGGCGGCTTCGGCAAGCCGAAGGTCTCGGCAAAGCCGGCGAGCAGCCTGCCTTGCGTCGAGGTTTCGGCCAGCCGGCGGCCGAGCGCCTCGCGGGCATTCTGCAGCGCGTTGTCGGTCAAATCCTTCTTCTCGCCGCGCTGCGGCACCGAGATCGACACTTTGCGGCCGGCGCGGGTGGAAAGCGCCTCGGCCAGCAGTTCCTGGTCCTGGACGGCTCGCGACAGAAGAATGTTCCGCGGCGTCGGCTTGTCGTCATAGAACTGCGCCAGGAACGAGCCCAGCACTTCCGCCCCCTCCAGCGCCGGATCGGCCTTGGGGAAATAGGCGCGATTGCCCCAATTCTGGCCGGTGCGGAAGAAGAACACCTGGATGCAGACCTGGCCGCCCTCCTGGTGGATGGCGAAGACATCGGCCTCGTCGACCGTTGCCGGGTTGATGCCCTGATGGCTCTGCACATGCGACAGCGCCGCCAGCCGGTCGCGATAGATGGCGGCGCGCTCGAAATCGAGCTCCTGCGACGCCTGTTGCATGGCTTCAGAAATCTCGGTCTTCACCTTCTGGCTGCGGCCGGACAGAAAATCCTTCGCCTCGGCGACAAGCTCGGCATAGTCACTGTGCGATATCTCGCCGGTGCAAGGACCGGCACAGCGCTTGATCTGGTAGAGCAGGCACGGCCGGGTGCGGTTCTCGTAGAAGGAGTTGGTGCAACTCCGGAGCAGGAAAGCGCGCTGCAGCGAATTGATGGTGCGTCCGACGGCGCCGGCGGAGGCAAACGGGCCGAAATAGTCGCCTTTGCGCGAGCGCGCACCGCGATGCTTGTAGATACCGGGCGAGACATGATCGCCGGTCAACAGGATGTAAGGGAACGATTTGTCGTCCCGCATCAACACATTGAATCGCGGCCGCAAGCGCTTGATAAGATTGGCTTCGAGCAGCAGCGCTTCGATCTCGGTGCGGGTGACGACGAACTCCATCGTCGCCGTTTCGCGCACCATGCGGCCGATGCGAGCGGTGTGGAACCGGCCTTGCGCGTAGTTGGTCACCCGCTTCTTCAGGCTGCGCGCCTTGCCGACATAAAGCACGTCGCCGGCGGCGTTCATCATGCGGTAGACGCCGGGCGCATTGGGCAGCCGCTTGACCAGCGTCTGGATGACCTCGGGGCCGACCATGCCGTCGGCGTCGCCGGCATGCGGCGCCCAGTCGATCGCGGTGAAGGCGACATCGGGGCCGGCGGCCTCGGGCTCGACGATCTCCTCGGCCGCCTCGTCCTCGAGGTCGATGTCCGGCGGCATATCGTCAGCGGCGCCGGCGCGCGTCTTGTGTTTCTGGTCTGCGGGACTCATTCCACCATGCCTGTCACATCCGGCGTCTGCCATGCAAGATGCTGGCCGCCGTCGAGCGCAATCATCTGGCCGGTCACTGAGCGCGCCTCCCAGAGATAGCGGATGGTGGCGCCGAATTCGGCCAGTTGCGGGCCGCGCTTCAGGATCAGGCCGTCGACCTGCTTGTCGAAATCGTGATCTTCCTGGCGCGCATTCTTCAGGGTCGGGCCGGGGCCGATGGCGTTGACGCGGATGCGCGGACCGAGCGCCTGCGCCAGCATCTCGGTCTGCGTCCACAGAGCCGACTTCGACAGCGCGTAGGAGAAATAGCGCGGCGTCGGCCGCCAGACGCGCTGGTCGATGATGTTGACGATCAGCCCCTCCTGCCCTTGCGGCAAGGCACGGGCGAAGTTCCGTGCCAGCAGTGCCGGCGTCTTCACATGGATGGCGAAGTGGCGGTCCCATGCCACCCAATCGAAATCCTCGATGCTGTCGTCGACGAACAGCGAGGCGTTGTTGACCAGAAGCGTGACCGGGCCGAGTGCTGCCTCGGCGCGGCCGACGAGATCGCCGACGGCGGCCATGTCGGTCAGGTCCGCCGCGACCACGGCGGCGCGCCCGCCCGCGCCCCTGATGCGCGCGGCGAGCGCGTCAGCCTCGGCGCCCGATCGGTTGGCATGGATGGCGACGGCAAAGCCATGCGCGGCCAGATCCTCAACGATCGCCTTGCCGATCCGCTTTGCCCCACCCGTCACCAGCGCCACACCTGTGGCTTCGATCATCTGTCAATCCTCAATCTGCGCCCCAATTCCGCTAGCCGGCACATTGTGACGCGTCCAGGGGGTTAAATGCCGTTTCCACCTGGGGCAGGAATGTGGCGAAACGGCTTTTTCAGCACTATGACCCGTCCCGGATTCGGGCCGCAGGACCGCAATATAGGACGCTGAACTCCTTGCACCAAGCCGAGTGCAGTGCAGCACCGCAAGCGTGCTGACATTTCGCTGTTGCGAAGATGCAACGTCAAGCTTCGGCCTCATTCGCGCCGGGGAATGACCCAGTTTCAGGTTCGCTGCCGCCGCATTTTGACACGACATTCGGAACCGTTGAGTGCCAGATCCGTTTCATCCCCCGGACGGGTTGATGGCGTTCAAGACAAACAAGCCTACGTGTCTTGTGGCTTAAGGAGTAAACAACAATGCAAGCCAATCTCAAATTCGCGCCAATCGCGGTCGCGCTCGGGCTCTTCGCCCTCAGCGGCACTGCCTTTGCCGCTGACGTCGTTTCGGAAGAGCCCCCGGCACCTGCTCCGGTTGCCGAACTTCCCGTCGCTTCCTGGGCCGGCCCCTACGCCGGTATCAGCGCCGGCTACGGTTTCAGCGGTCATGCCAAGGTCCACGACGGCGGCCCCGACATCAAGACCAAGGGCTTTGTCGGCGGCGTTTTCGGCGGCTATCAGTGGCAGCAGGAAAACTTCGTGTACGGTGCTGAAGCCGATCTCGGCTACAACGGCGTCAAGGGTGACAGCGGCGGCGTCAATTCCAAGGGCGGCTTCGAAGGCTCGCTGCGCGCCCGTCTCGGCTATGCTGTGACCCCCGAAATCCTGCTCTACGGCACCGGCGGTGGCGCCCTGAAGAACCAGAAGATCTCGGTTCCGGGCGACAGCGACAGCAACACCATGCTTGGCTGGACGGCCGGCGTCGGCACCGACATCAAGATCACCGACAATGTGTTCGGCCGTGTCGAGTACCGCTATACCGACTTCGGTTCCAAGAGCTTCGACAGTGTCGGCACCAAGGTCAAGGAAACCGACAACCGCGTCACCTTCGGCGTCGGTATGAAGTTCTAACTGTCGTTCAAGCCACGACACAAGAAAGCCGGGCCTCGCGCCCGGCTTTTTTTGTTTCGCCAGTCACGCCGGCACAGCCACCCTCAGCTCCGGAAACTTGTCGTCGAAGCGCGCAGCCCAGCGGGTCAGCCGGCCGCGGCCCTTCTCCCATTTGCCTGCGAAGCGCAGCGAGAGATAGCCAAGGCAGGCGCGCAGCGCCAGCTGGCCGAGCGTGATCTTCTTCGGCAGGTTCGGCGGATTGGCGTTGAGGAGGTCGAGTGCGGCGGTGATCTTCGTCCACTGGCGATCGAGCCAGGGCTGATAGACCATCTCGTCGGGTCGCGTGCGCCGCTCATAAACCATCGACAGCGCGCAGTCGCAGATACCGTCGGCCAGCGCCTCCAGCACTTCGGCTTCGAGCCGCTTGTCGGCATTGCGCGGCAACAACAGATTCTTCGATGCGCGGTTGAGGTGCTGGGTGATGGCGCGGCTGTCGTGGATCGAGCGGCCGTCGTCGAGCACCAGCACCGGAATCTTGCCGAGCGGATTGGCCGATATCAATTCGGCCGGCTTGTCCTCGGTCTTGATCGGCACCAAGTCAACAGCGATGCCGGCATAGAGTGCCGCCATGCGCACCTTGGAGCTGTAAGGGGATGAGGACGAGTAGAGCAGCTTCGGCATGATCGGTTCCCTGTTTGCAGACAGTAGTTTCTACCGATCGACGTCTGCAGGCAAATGCCAGCAGAAGAAAAACTGACCGCCAGAGGAACCGGTATATTGAGAGCCAGGCGGTCTGCTCAGGGCAACAAAAAAGCCCCACCGGACTTCGCCGTGAGGCGAAGTCCTGGGAGCTGCGAAAGATAGAGTACGTTCGCCCCTCTGTTCGTGCGCCTTAACACCAGGACGGAGGGCGCGGCGTATCCAAGGCGCCCGCCCTCATATGTCCCGGCATCGTCCCCGGCGCGCGAAGAAACGCGATTACTTTTTCGCGGCCTTCGCAGGCGCTGCCTTCTTGGCAGGCGCTGCTTTCTTCACGGCTGCGGTAGACTTCGCAGCGGCGGCCTTGGCCGGAGCCTTGGCAGGTGCCTTCTTCGCGGCGGGTTTCGCCGCAGCCTTGGCAGCCGGCTTCTTGGCAGGTGCCGCCTTCTTTGCCGGTGCAGCCTTGGCCTTGGCCGGTGCTGCCTTCTTCACTGCGGGTTTCGCCGCAGCCTTCGCAGCCGGCTTCTTAGCCGGTGCCGCTTTTGCCTTGGGCGCTGCCGCCTTCGGCTTGGCAGCAGGTGCTGCCTTCTTCACTGCAGTTGCCGCTTTCGCCGCCACTGCCTTTACTGGTGCTTTCTTTGCCGGTGCCTTGGATGCCGGCGCTTTGGATGACGTCTTAGCCATGCGATGCCCCTTGCGTTTGTGCCGTTGGCCGTTAGTGACCCGGCGAGCCTATGCATATCTGACTCGCGCGTGTCTAGCCAGCGAAGCATTACGCAGATTAAATTTCGGTTACACCGAGAGCATGTCCGCGATGATCGACAGCGAAAGCGGCAAAGATTCTTCGCGCGTCACAGCGAACTTTTGCAGAAGAATTTCTGAGCGTTGCGACTCATGCGATCTTCTCGTCAAGCTCACAGTCTCTAGCGGCGGCGTCGATCGCGCGTGGTCATCAGCGGCTTGTCGGATTGCGAAAACCATCGCATTCCCTCGACTGATCTTGCTTGATCAGGGCGACAACAAAAACAGCACGAAACTATATGTGAGCTTCTTGCTCGCATTTATTTTGAGCGAGATGTGGACACCTGAACCGGCGAACGATTCGGATCCGTGACGAAGCGGAAACCTGAAGCCGGCGGGACAGCACCCCCCCTTTGCCCTGCCAGGCATCTCCCCCGCAAGGAGGAGATTGGATGTCGCGTCGGCCTTCGCCAATCAACCTGCGTCGCAAGAATGAGCGAGGCGCCGAGGTTGCTGATCTCCCCCCTTGCGGGGGAGATGGCCGGCAGGCCAGAGGGGGGTGTGGCGGATCACTACGTCTGTCCGGCGTAGCCGCACTTCCCTTGGATTGTAAGGCTTTCAGGCCCTACACCCCAACGGGCTCACGTATCATCTGCAGCCGCCGCGCAAGCTCGGTCTGGTGGAGGTGGACGGCAAATGTATCCCATGGGGGCGTGACACCTATCTGCGCCAGGATCCGCCCGATCTCACCGCGATGGTAGCCGCCATGGGTGACGACATGGGTCAGCATTTCCTCGCGCGACATCATCGCCCTGTCGCCGTCGGTGAAGACAAAGGGCACAGGCTGCGACAGAAGTTCTGTCGGCACAGCGTCCAGATAGTCGAGATATACCAGCGGTCCATCGCAGCGACATCGGCGCCGAGTTCATCGAGCGACGGCGTGGTCTCGGTGTTGTCGGACGCGTAGCCATGACGCGTGCCGGAAAGATGCGCCGAAAATATCCTCGACACGATGAGGTTGTGGTTGAGCAGACGGATCGCAGCATGACATTCCTTCGCATGCTTCTGCTGATCCAGGCTCGCTAGCTTCTCCAGCAATTCGCCATTGGCCCAGGCTTGATAGACGAAGAGACTGCGAAGCAGATCCCGCGCGCTCATGGTTTGTATCCTTTCCGAAAAATGTGAGTATGTTGTCTATATTCTCGGCTGATGGAGCAGGCATGTCTACTCGCATTGCAAAGCCGCGCTCGCGCATGCGCAAGCAGCCGCGCCAGGCGCGTTCGCGCGCAACCGTCGAGGCGATCATCGAAGCCGGCGCTCATGTTCTGAGCACGCTCGGCTGGGCCGGCTTCACCACCAACAAGGTGGCCGACGCCGCCGGTGTCAGCATCGGCTCGCTCTATCAATATTTTCCCGACAAGCTGTCGCTGGTCGAGGCAATCCGTCGGCGACATTTCGATCAGGTGCTGTCGGTGATCGCCGAATCAGCAGAAGGCGACAAGCCGCTCAAGCGATTCGCGCAGGAGCTGGTACGCGGCATGATCGATGCACACAGCATCCATCCGACCCTGCATCAGGTGCTGCTCGACGAGGCGCCGGGCGATCGCGGCTCGCGCGCCGCTCATGCCTCGTTCCAGTCGCGCTATCTCGACCACTATACTGCGGCGGTGGCACAGTATCGCAGGCGCAGGAAGGACAATGAGACCGTGGCCCGCGTGCTCTCCTCGGCGGTCGAGGGCGTCATCCACAATGCCGCACGGCGCGACATGCTCGATGCGCCGGAGTTGCAGAAGCAACTCGTCGAGCTGATCTGCGCTTACATCTCCGGTGGGGGCCGCAGCGCATGAACAGGATAGGGCGATCGAGATCGCTTGCCGCTCACGGCTGATAGCCCAGGCAGATGGCGCCAAGCGCGACGACGGCGCAGGCACTGATGCGCCGCGGTGTCAGTTGCTCGCCGAGGAAGAGCCGACCGATGAAGGCGGCAAAGACAACGCTGGTTTCGCGGATGGCGGTGATGGGGCCGGCCGGGCCGAGAGCGAACGCGGCGACCACGACGGCATAAGCAAGCAGCGCGAACAAGCCACCGGCTAGAGCCTTACGGGTTTCGGGCGCGCTGAAGTTGACGACGAGCCTGCCGCGCAGGACGATGAAGGTCGCCGGCAGCAAGGCGCCGTAGATCAGCAGCACCCAGGCGGTGTAGGCGCCGCTGTCGCCCGCCACGCGCACGCCGATGGCGTCGACCGTCGCATAGGCCGCGATGATCGCGCCGGTCGCCAGTGCGTAAAGGATCGAGGTCGATGCCCTACCCCTGCCGAGCGACAGGCCCATGATGCCGCAGGCGACCAGCGTGACGCCGACGATCTCGGGCCTTGTGAGCTGCTGGCCGGCCAGCACGAAACCGCCGAGTGTAACCAGCAGCGGCACGCTGCCGCGCACGATCGGATAGACCTGCCCCAGTTCGCCATAGCGGTAGGCGGCGACCAGGAACACGCTGTAGCCGACCTGGAGGCCGGCCGAGAGCGCGACATAGGGCCAGGCGCCGGTCGCGGGAAGCGCATGGTAAAGGGCCATTGGAATGGCGATGAGCGTGCTCGAAAAACTCATGACGGTGACCGTCCATAGCCTGTCTGCTCCGGTCCGCAGGAAGGCGTTCCAGCCGGCGTGCAGAATGGCCGCGAACAGCGCGAGCGCAATGACCGTCGAGCTCATTGCGCTGTACGCGCGCTGGCGATGACCGCATCGGCCGCCTTGCGGGCGCTATCGATGGCGTCGGCCTCGCCCATCTGCGCCATCAGCGTCGCGCCCTCGATCAGCATCAGCAGCGCCGCCGCAGCGCCCTCGGCCCGCTTTGACGGCATCACCGCCTCGAGGATCGCCTGCATGCGCCGCTTGAGGCCGTTCTTCTGCCTGGCAACGGCCTGGAACACCGGATGGGTGGGATCGCCGAACTCGGCCAGTGCATGCGCGAACAGGCAGCCGTGGAAATCCGGGCTGCTGAACCAGCGCTCATGCCAGTCGAAGATCTTGGCGATCTTGCGCTCCGGCGTGGCGACCTCTTGCGCAAGCTGGTCGAGCTGACGCTCGAAACGTCGGGCGCGATAGTCGAGCACCTCGACGATCAGTTCGTCCTTGCTCGGAAAGTGGCGATACATCGTCATCTTCGCCACATCGGCCTCGGCGATGATGCGGTCGATGCCGGTGGCATGGAAGCCGGCGCGCTTGAACAGGGCGTAGGCTGTTTCGACGACGTGCTGGCGTTTGTCGACCGCAGGCGATGGCGTCATGGTCTTCCACCAGTGGTGAGACAGGTCTGTCTATCTATGCGACCAATCAGGCCGGCTGTCAACACGCCAAACGAAAACGCCTGCGGATCTCGCCGCAGGCGTTAAAGGTGGAGAAAGGTACTGCTCTCAGCGCAGGACGCGGCAGCGGCCGTTGTAGACCATCCAGCGGTCGAAGCCCGAGACGCAGAATTCGACATTGTCGCCGATCGAGGCAAAACCCTGGCCTTCCTCGATCAGGTACCAGATGGTGCGGGCACGGCCATCGGAGAGGCTGACGGTGGCGCCGCAATAGCGGCGGCCGATCGGCCATTCTTCGCTTGCCGGCAGATAGCGATGCTGGTGAATGCGCTGGAAATCGGTGATCGAGACATCAGGCAGATGCGGCACGTGATGCACCTGATAAGAGAAGCGGCTGGAGATCTTGTTCAGCACCCAGGCCTGCCCGCAGACGCCGCTGTCCTCGTCGGAATAGACGGAAAGGTCGGCAGCCTGCGCCGCCTGGGTGATGCCAAGGGGTGCGGCCAGCGGCGTGCAAAGCGAAATCAGGGCAGCAAGAGCGGATTTGGCAAAGCGAGTCATGGCAGCCTCTCAAAAGTCGATTGCGCGCACTGTGCGGATTCGGCGGCGCGCGGTCAAGCGGTCGTGCGGACGATGGTTTGCGGCTTCGCGGCTGGTTTTGCCGGTGCGAAGCCGTCAAACCACCGTCATGAGCCTTTGAAGAACCCGCCTTCCCTATATCTGGGAAAGCGGGCTGCCATGGCCGGCGCTCTGTCCCGCTTCAGCCCTGCTTTGCGTCGCCCTGCGGCACCGCGGCCGGGTCCATCCACATCGCCTCCCAAGATGTGACCGTCAGGGTCGGCCAGGCTGCTATTGTACATGAAGCCATAATCCTGCCGGGCATTGATGTCGGCCGTGCCGCCATGTTTCGCCGCCGCCTCGTTCATCGCATCGACCGCCGCACGGCTGTCGCAGGACACGGCAAGCATGACTTCGCTGGAGGTTGCGGGCGCATGCGGCGCCCGCAGCGAAGCATTGCTATTCCCCGGCCAGCCATTCCAGCGACCAGTGCGCCGGCTTTTCGACCGCCAGCAGTCTGTGCAGAGCCGGCAGTACGATGCGCAGGTCGCGCTCCAGCGTGAAGGGTGGGTTGACCACCACCATGCCGCTGCCGTCGAGGCTTGGCTCCCGCGACGCAGGCCGGATCTCGAACTCGATGTCGAGCAGCTTCGCGACACCGGATTGCTTGAGAGCCTTGCGGAAGGCGATAATCGCCTTGCGGTCCTTGATCGGATACCAGAGCGCATAGATGCCACCCGGCCAGCGCTTGTGCGCTCTTTGCATCCCGTCGACGAGGCGGTCGAATTCGCCGGCTTCCTCGAAGGGCGGATCGATAAGAACCAGCCCACGCTTTTCCTTCGGCGGCAGATGCGCGCCGAGGGCCAGCCAGCCATCGAGTTCGATGACCCTCGTCTGGAAATCGCCGGCAAACAAGGTCTTCAGCCTGGCGGCATCCTCGCCATGCAGTTCGATCGCCGACAGCCGATCCTGCTTGCGCATGAGATGGCGGGCGATGAGTGGTGAGCCCGGATATTTCCTCACGCCACCATCGGGATTGAGCGAACGCACGGCTTCGAGATAGGCGGCAAGCAGCGCAGCCGCCGATTTGTCCAACGGGGCGTCGATCAGGCGGCCGATGCCGCCCTGCCATTCGCCGGTCTTTTGCGCTTCCGTCGACGACAGATCATAACGGCCAATGCCGGCATGAGTGTCGATGACACGGAACGCCTTGTCCTTCTGCTTTAGATAGTCGAGCAGAAGGCTGAGCACGACATGCTTGACGACATCGGCGAAATTTCCGGCGTGATAGGCGTGACGGTAATTCATGCCGCGCTCATTTCGAGGAGCCCCTGCCCCAGCGCGGCGGCGGCTTCGAGTTGGGGTTCTCCGGCCGGCTACCGCCGAAACGCAACGATAGCAGGAAGCCGATCAGGCCGACGGCAATCAACCCATAGCCGACCGGCCGGGCGCGGCCGTCGATCTCGCCGGTACCGGCGCGCAGCACCAGGTCCACCCCCCGCATCGGGATATCATCGGCATCGCCCGGGCCGACGGTGAAGAGATAAGAGCCGGGGCTGACGGTCGCGATCACGCCGGCCTCGTCGCGAAAGATCTTGTCGGGCAGTTGCGGGCTGACCTGGCGCGGATTGTCTGAGTGGTTGAACTGCAGCGTCGAGGCGAGCACAGTCTTGCCACCGGTAGCCGCGGTCAACGTCAAGATAGTGCGCTGCTGCGAGGCGATGCGCTCGGCCCGCGCTGTCAGGTCGACCAGCACCCTGACCGGCGCATCGCTTGGCGAGAGCGCCACCGTCACCGGCTTGAAGCGGCCCTGCTCGTAGACCCTGTAGCTGCCGACCTCATGGCCGGAGAAATTTGTCATCGCCCAGGGATAGACGACGCCGACGGCGATACCGGCGAGCAGGATCAGGACAAACAGAAAGCGCATTGAGAATAACCCGAGTGTTCGACCAGCTTGCCAATAGCGCTCCAAGGATCAAAAGGCGATGGCCTGCGCAGCGAGCCTCGTCCGTCCAAGACAAAGATAATAGCCAAATGAATGTTTGCGCGGATTTGGCCAAGCGAGTTGCCCGCCGTCCAATTGCATCGGCGTCATGGCCGCGTCGCAACACTAAAGGATTTCTACCTATGCGCTCATAAGCCATCGCTAATATCTATATAAATGGATGGTGCCAGGACCTTCCACGATTTTGATTATTGAGAGGCATATTGTGCCCGAGGGGGTTTCGATCCCAAAAGTCTACAAGAAGCAAGATGGCGCACATTTCAAGTCGAAATGTCTTTGATATAGACATTCATGCATAGAGTCACGTCAACGAGTTTCATTGTAACTATAGTTTAAAACCAAACTTTCGAAATTAACGAGTCAGTACTGTTCGTCGCTCACTGTATCATAGAATGTCCCTCGGGTAATCTGAATATCTGACCATGAAATAAAGAGAGCGAACGTGCCTTATCCGACCGACGGGGTGAACCTAAGCCCCTACATTGGGAACGCCACGAACATTTCTGGCCCGAACCGTTTCGGGCGCCGGTCGCATTTCTTTCTAAGAATTTGCGGACGAAGCGTAGTGTTACCATATTTTTGATATTTCATAAATCGAAATATTTTCAAATATACGATGCGATATATGGGGCCAGTGCGAGCTTTCTACTGGGCGTTTTCGTTCTAAATCTGACATTTCTTTGTCATATTTGCGCTTTTTGCTATCGCAAAATCCCATTAATATTACTATTTTCTACCGGTATATTGCCATTTTTCGATCATCGCTTGAGTTGAAGCGGCAGACGCTGCCGACCTCATGATTAACCACTCCCTAACGATTACGGTTAAGGATTTGCTAATTTAGTTGACTATGATTTCCACAGGTATATTTTTGACACGTTGGGATATGCAATTTGGGCGAGCAATGGGCGATTGTGGCACCAGACGCGTAACCGCGATTTCGGGGCGGAGTCGAATGCTGAACGGCAACCAATAGCCGCATAGCGTCGCCCAGCGAACTCAGAAAGCAATCAACAGACATCAGGAGTGACGATTCCGCAGAAGCGGAGGGTTTGCGACGTCCGCAGGGGCGTGGCCGGGCAACGCTATGTCCGGGCGGTAGCGTGCGCAGTGCGTAAGGGCGAAGGGGTGGAATATGCGTAGGACTGTCAACGTTCTGAAACTCGAGTCCGGGAACAGCCGAAGGCGCGCCAACATCAATCGGGGCCGCGCCCTGGTTGCCGGCGGGGCAGGATTTCTGGGTTCGCATCTATGCGAGCGTCTTTTGCTGGATGGATACGACGTTGTCGTGCTGGACAATTTCCACACCGGCAAAAGGTACAATCTCAATGCCATCCTGCGCAATCCGCGATTTACGTGCATCGAGCACGACATTGTCGACGCACTGCCTTCGGATCTTCAGGTCGATGAAATCTACAACCTCGCCTGCCCGGCCTCCCCGCCGCATTACCAGGCTGATCCGATCCATACGTTCAAGACAAGCGTGCTTGGTTCGCTGAACCTGCTCGAACTCGCGCGGCGGAACAATGCCAAGATATTTCAGGCTTCGACGTCCGAGGTCTATGGCGACCCCTTGGTGCATCCGCAGCCGGAAGCCTACTTCGGCAACGTCAATCCGCACGGTCCGCGATCCTGCTATGATGAGGGCAAGCGTTCGGCCGAGACGCTGTTCTTCGATTATTCGAGAATGTACGGCCTCGATATCCGCGTCGCGCGGATCTTCAACACCTATGGCCGCCGCATGCAGCCGGACGATGGCCGCGTCGTGTCGAACTTCATCGTCCAGGCTTTGCACGGTGACGATCTGACCGTCTACGGCAGCGGCCAGCAGACACGTTCATTCTGCTACGCGGACGACCTGATCGAAGGCTTCATCCGGCTGATGAACGCACCGAGCGCGCCGCAGCACCCGGTTAATCTCGGCAATCCTGCCGAATTCACCATTCTGGAACTGGCGACGCAGGTGATCGAATGCACCAACTCGCAGTCGAAGATCGTGCATCGGCCGCTGCCCGTCGACGATCCCAAACAGCGCAAGCCGGACATCTCCTTTGCCCGGGAAAAACTTGGCTGGGAGCCAAAGATCAGCCTGAGCCAGGGGCTTGCGCATACCACGGCGTATTTTGACGCCCTGCTCTACTCGAGCCGGCCCGTCAAAGAAGCTGCGATGTAATGAGCCGCCCGGCAATCCTTGTGACGGGTGGGGCCGGTTACATCGGCAGCCACACCTGCAAGCTGTTGTCCGCTGCCGGCTACCTGCCCGTCGTTTTCGACAATCTAAGCCGCGGCAACGAGAGATCGGTTGCCTGGGGGCCGCTTGTCGTCGGCAATATCCGGGACCGGACAGTGCTGCAGCAGGCGATCAGGACCTATCAGCCGAAGGCGATAATCCACTTTGCAGCGCTGGCCTATGTCGGCGAGTCTGTTCATGAGCCAGCGGAATATTATTCGACCAATGTGTCGGGTACCATCGCGGTGCTGGATGCGGCACGCGCAAGCTCGATCGAATACATCATCTTCTCAAGCAGCTGCGCAACCTACGGCGTGCCCGAAACATTGCCCATTCGCGAGACCTCGGCGCAAAATCCAATCAGCCCTTATGGGCGGACCAAGCTGATGGGTGAGCAGATCATCAGGGACTATGCCTCCGCCTACGGAATGAAATATGCGATCCTGCGCTACTTCAACGCTTGCGGCGCCGATCCGGAGGGCGAGCTCGGCGAATGGCATACGCCTGAAACGCACCTGATCCCGCGAGTGCTCATGGCCGCATCCGGCACGATCGACGAGATCGAGATTTTCGGTGCGGACTACGACACGTCGGATGGCACCTGCGTGCGCGACTACATCCATGTCAGCGATCTGGCCCGCGCGCATCTGAGGGCTCTCATGCATCTTGAGGCGGGTGGCGAAAGCCTGTCGGTCAATCTCGGCACCGGACGCGGGGTTTCGATCAAGGAGATTCTGCAGGCGGTCACCCGGATGACGTCAAAATCGGTTCCCGTGGTCTTCAGGCCCCGGCGCCCGGGAGACCCGGCGGAGCTCTACGCCGACCCGGCCGGCGCACGCGAACACCTGGGTTTCACGCCGGAACTTTCCGACATCGATACGATCGTCAGGACAGCCGCCCCATTCTTCGGACTGGAGGCCGCCGCGTCCACAATTCCGATGCCGACGGCCAAGCGCAGCCGGTCAACTGCGCCAGACATGTCAAATGCGTCGGAAAGCAATACCAGCTCGCAAAGCTGGTAGTCGTCCCGTTTGTTGTGCGTCGGGACGTGGGCTCGCTGAGGTGGGTGAGGGCTTCTCAGCGAGCCTTTGATACGACTCGGCCCTGGAAATCGTGGAGCGCTCCCACGACAGAGCGCGTCAACGCGCTCTTCATGCATGCCGTTGTCCCAAAAGCGCATGCGCACTTGGGCCGCATGCGTCAACTCTTGGAATCGATCAGGCCACGGACCTTGTCAAACTGCGCGCCCTTTGTATCGCCTTCCTCGAATTTCCGTTGCTCGTCGGAAGGGTCTTCCAGAGAGTGCCTGAAACTGTACCAGAGACCGTTCGGATCCTTGCGCTGCTCGAGGGTCCCACCCCGGATGCGGTGGCTGAAACAGGTGCGAATCGGCGCGGCGGCGTAGGTCTTGGACCGCCAGATGAGATCCATGCACATCTTGCCATCGTTGCTTAGATGCCATCTGCCTTCGCCGACAGAAACCGTGTCCTGCTCGGAGGTCCAGGCCCGGACCGGTCTATCCTTCTGTCCGAAATAGGCCGCTCCATTATCCCATATCCACGTGCGGTCGGCATAAACAAGCTGAAGTTCGAAAGCCGTCGGGACGGCAACGGCATCTGCAGGTCCGCTGTCTTCGGCGTGCGCGGCCCCGCAAAGCGCCATCTGGCACCAAATGGCCAGGAGGGGCGCCAGGGAGACACGCCTGGCAAGTCGATGGCGCCTCGCCCCGCTCGCCGATCTAGATGGCAATCCGGTCTGGGTCGTCATGCCGAGCGATCGCATTCGATGTTTGCTTCCCAAGCGGGCATCGACCAGCCGAGCATACCGCAAGAACAGGCCCGGTCCGTCCTGCGCTGATAATAGGCATCACGCCACAACCATCAGTATTTCGCATGCTATTGACTGCCGCGCGACGATGTCAACCGGGAGGGTCGACAGTATCTGTCGGAGTGTGCACGGGCTGTAAATCGAGGACGGCAATCAGGTGCGCGGGACATTATACACATCCCTCGACGAAGGGGCCGCTAATCCATAGCGAGCCGTTGCTGTACATGGCGGTCCCGTTGTCGTCGGTGTAGCCGTGAGACTGCTCGTCGACATGCAGCCTGGTGTTTGGCACCAGCTGACCGTTCACCTTGATGCTCTTGATGAACAGGTTGCGATCACCTGGCTTGCCCTCTCCGCCCCACAGGTCGTTGACATAGCGAAGCTCGATCGTCTTCGGGTCCGGAACGCTGCTGAGATCGATGTGGAACGGCTTGGCCTCGGTTGACGCCTGCATTAGCTCCGCCACGGCGGCTTCGGGCGTCGATGCGGCGCTTTCCTTGCCCGGGACATCAATCTCGGCGACGGTCTTACCGTCGACCACGACGTCGAACCGAGGCGCACCCTGGAGATCAATGCCGGCAGCGTCGACCTCCAGACTGGTGATGGTGCAACGTCCGGTGTCTTTCGCGGCGGCGGCCACCAGATCGGCCACGCGCCGCCTCTGCGATTGCACCCATCCGGCGATGGGCTGCAGCAGCGCGTTTCGGTCGCCGGTGTCGGCCGTGAAGAGGTTGGTTCGTTCACCGGAATCGGCCTTGAGGTCGTATTCCTCCACCTTGCCGGTGGTCGCGTTGAAGATGACCTTTCGATCGTTCTCGCGATAGCCGAACAGGAAACCGGCCCAGGGATTGAAGAAGAAGGTCTTGTTTGGCCGTTGCTCGCTGAACAGGCTGCGCCCCTGCCACTGCTTCGGCAGCGGAAGCCCGAGTATGTCGAAGATCGTCGGGGCGATATCGATGATGCCGCCGACCGGGTGCGCAACCTCGTCATGGAAGAGATGCTTGTTGATCATGATGAGCGGGATGTGGATGTTTTCCTCGTAGATCGCGCTGGCATGAATGTAGTCGCCATGCTCCCCGAACGCCTCGCCATGATCGCCCAGTATGACCACGAGCGTCGAATCGAGCTTGCCGGACTGCTTGAGCGATTCAAGGATCTCGCCAAGCGCCGTATCGCCGACCTTCAGGGCGTTGAGATAAGCATTGAATTTCTGGTCATCCGAGTAGTGGACCAGCGTGTTGCCATCGGAGGAAGGCGCCATCTTCGAAAACATCGGGCTGTCGGTGATGTAGGGATAGTGGGTCATCGCCGTGAACATTATGCCGAAGAAGGGTTTTCCCGCGTCCTTGTTCATCCAGTCGATGATCGATTGCGCCGTGCAAAGATCGCTGTTGTAGTCCATGTTCTTCCACTGCTCGGAGCTGAGCTTGAAAGTCGGGGTACTGCATTTTTGCCCCCGGTAGTCCTGGATCACATCCAGCCCCTTGTTGAGCAGAAACTCATCGACCCGTTGGAATCGGGAATCCGCGCTCCAGAAAAACCCTGTGCGGAAATTGTTCTTGGACAGGGTGTTTGAGATCGTGTCCAGAGGCAGATATGGATACCTGGTGGTCATGCCATAGTATGAAATATCGTTGTACATAGAGGTGAGCAGAGAAAACACCGAGTAATGCGTGGAAGGTGCGTGCGCATATATGTTGTCGAATCGTATGGAGTCCTTTGCGTAGCTCTTGATATTTGGTGTGATCGGATACTTGCCGCCATACGTCTCGATGTATTTGGACGGCACCGACTCCATGATGAAAATCAGCACGTTCTTGATCGGGTTCGGCGCCGGCGCCTTGAAGGCCGACGTCTCCGGCGGACGCTCGCCGACGCTCGCGACATCCGGGTCATTGGTGTTGGCGTTCATTGCCAGCACGACCGGCGTTGGACTGAACACGGCCGATTCGACAAAATACAGGATTGGATTGTCGATCTTGGCCGCCGGCAGCGCCTCCGCACGCACGTGGTATCCAGTTCCGGCGAGAGCCGTGCCGACACACACAACGAGCACGCCCAGAAAGGCCCCGTAGCCAGCGGCGCTCAGCCGCTGGCACAAGCTGGCCGCGGCATAGCCAAGGATGAGCACCAGAATGACGGATCCGGAAAGGGTCGCGAAGTCCTTTATGTTGAGCGCGTCGCCCATCGCGTTCCTGGCATCGGCATTCTGCAGGAAGTCGCCATAGACCAGCCACTGGAACGTGAACGGTTCGCCCAGCATCTTGACGAGGTTGATGTTGGCAAATCCCCAGCCCAGAGAAACCACGACAGCAACATAGAAGAGGAAGACGACGATGACTGAGCCGAGACGGCTGGCCTTTGCCAGGAACAGCAGGATCAGCGTAACCACGGTCAGGGAAGTAACGACAATCAGATCGTAGTAGCTCGATGCCAATCCCTTGGGGATGGCCCCTAAAAGGCCTGGAAACGTGGTTTGCGGATCAACGATTGCGCTGCGGTAGACACCCAAAAGCAGCCAGGACAACAGGCCCGTGCAAATGATCCGCTGGCTCATGCGCCGGAAGCGCAAGTCCCTCGACGAAGCCGTCCCCGCCTTCGATTCCGTAAGGCCGCTCTCAGGTCGGCTCGCCGACCCCGTATTGCCGCCGATGCTCATACAACTACCCGCCGCGAGTCTGCGCTTCGGCCCAACCACGGCCGACAGCCCTCAAACCCCCATCCGCAGAATCGACTTGCGCTAAAAAAGAGTCAACAAAATCAAGTTTGGGTTAACCAAGTCTCTTGAGAACTGGTTAACCGAACACGTTGAACGGCGATGCGTTTTGGCCAAGTGAGCTGTTCAACCAACTGTGCACCCGCCGTATGAATCGGCGACGGCGGGCGCTGTCGAGCACCCGCCGTCGTGATGTTTCAGTACTGCGTCAGCAATCAGCCGCCACGCAGACGCGTCGGGCTCAGGCTCGCGACTGTCATGCCCCGCTGTTGGGAAGGACACGTCGGCAGAAAGCGGCTCGCATCCGCGTATGTCATCTTCGCGATGGAACTCTTCAGCCCACCACGCTTGGCGATCCAACCGCGAACCCAGCCAGGGTAGTTTTTCATCATGAAATTAGCGGCCACCTGATTGCCCCGCGCAGAAACGCCATATGGCAGGTGAAAGCCGAACGAAGCATTCCGCGTGATGCACACCTTGCTCCTGGGCATCGACAGATAAAGCGTGCAGGCCGAGTCACACGAACCGTTGAACCGCACAAAGGTGCCGCTGCGGCGCATTTTCAGCGCACGGATGGCATAGTCGATCACATAGCCACCGCGATCGCCACTGATCGTCTTGACGTTGGCCGCCCCCAGGCTGATGCGCGGTCGCAGCAATTCTCCCGCGGAGCTTGCCGAGACCAGTGCGCCCATCAAACCGAGCGCACCGAGAAACTTCATTATCGTTTTCATCTGCGCCTCCTGCTATGCCGTCAATGACTAGCTGGGAGCCGTAAAGATTGAATATTCTGTGTCGCTAAAGTTGTATCAGTTGATTGATTGTGCAGCCGTTTTAGGACCTGATTGACGATTTGGTTTACCAATGGCGCAGAAGGATGATCACTGGAGCGTAAACCCGGCGCGGGCATCGTTGCAGATCGACTGTGCTGCGGAGCGCACTCGGTGGAATTGGATCAGAGGAAATCGGATGGCCGTTGGTGGGACGGAGCGGAGGCCGTCAAAGGAAAGCAAGCCTCGCCGCGTCTGCGTCGTGACAAATGCAATCGATCATGGTGGCGAAGACGGTGCCATGGCCGAACTGGCCAGGCTTTTCGCCGAAGATGGCGACGACGTCACCCTGCTGTGGGTTCCAGGCAGGAATGCCCCAGCGGAGGCAGCGCGCCACCGCGACCTGGAGGCGGCCTCGGTGCGACTGGAAATTCTCGACAAGTCCGATCAGTTGCTTCCTTCGCTGACGACGCCCGAGAGCCGGTCCGCCGCTGTGCTGCATTACCTCGAACGGTCCGGCCACGATTTGGTCTACGCGCCGCTTGAGGGTGGGTTAGCTTTCTACACGCTGCTGGCGGTCGAGACTGCGGCCTTTGCCGCGCCGCCGATCGTGGTCGTCGCCCACGCTCCGGAAGAATGGGAACATGAAGCCGACAAGGCCTTCATGGACAGCACCGAGGCGATTGCCGTCGCCTACATGGAGAAATACTGCGCCGAGATGGCGAACAGGACGATCTGTGCGTCGGCCGCCTTGCGAATGTGGATGTTGTCGAAGGGCTGGAAGGTGAAGAAGGCGATCGTGACGCCGATGTTGCCGTTGCAGGATCGTCTCGGTCGACCCGGAGCGCGGCCGTCCGTTGTGACGACAAGCGCCAGAGAACTTGCCGTCCTGGCCGGGTGGCGCTTCCGCGATGGCCTGACGCTGCTTTGCGACGCGCTCGACATCATCGCGCCAACAGCGCCAGAAGGGCTGGAGGTCACCGCATTCGGTCCATTCGGAAAGATCATGGGCGAGCATAGCGGTGGACTGCTTCTGAGACGCGCCGAGCGGTGGCCGTTCAAGCTCAACCTGTTGGCGCACGCAAGCCCCGCCGCAACGCTCGACTACGTCGCGCGGACCGGCGCGCTTGCCGTCATCCCCGCCCGCGCCGCATCGACGGGCGCCACTGTTGCCGCTTGTATCGAGGCGGGACTGCCGTTTGTTGCGACCAATGCCGACGCGAACGCGGAGAGCTGGAATGTGCAGGCGAGGCAACCGCGGCTGGTCGATCCTGACGCTGCCGCGTTGGCGCAGGCGATTTCGGCGGCGCTCAATGACCCGCCTCGCCCACTGCCTGTCGACAGGCTGCGCCAATGTCGGCAATCCTGGCTGGATACGCGCAATTTGCCGACGCCGGCCAAACGCAGGCGCGTCGACAAAAGTGCCGGGGGGTCACCCCTGGTCTCTATCGTCATGGCCCATCGCAACCGGCCGCTCTATCTGAAACAGGCAATCGCGGCGATCGAGGCGCAAACCTACGATCACCTGGAACTGGTTCTGGTGGACGACGGAAGCGACCTGGAGGACGCCAGGCGATTGCTGGATACGCTGGAACCGACCTTCCGTCAGCGCGGATGGAAGATCCTGCGCCGACCGCACGAGCATCTCGGCGCGGCGCGAAACGCCGGCATCCGCGCTTCGCAAGGCGAGCTGATCCTGTTCGTCGACGATGACAACGCGCTGTTTGCGGAGGCCGTCGATCATTTCGTGCGTGCGATGGCAACATCGGGCGCTGACATCTGCACTGCGTTCCAACTGATCTTCTACGAGGATTTGGTGCCTGAGGATCGCGCCGACGGGCTGATCCAGTACCTGCCACTGGGTGGTCCCGACGCGCTCGGCCTGATCCACAACGTCTACGGTGACGCGAATGCGATGATGCGCCGATCTGTGTTCTCGCAGATCGGGTTCCTGATCGAAAAGCCCGGCTACGCCATGCACGACTGGGAGTTCCTTGCGCGAGCCTCTCTGGCAGGTCTCAAGATCAGGACGATTCCAAAGCCGCTATACTGGTATCGCTCGAAACCGGATGGAATGTTTCGGACGTCGAACTGGTATGACAACCGGCTTCCCGTCCTGGAGGCGTTCAGGTCGAGCCAACCTGATGACTTCCGTCTGCTGCATCATTTGGTCGTCGCCCAGAACACGCACCGGTCCGAAATTGAAAGCGCCCGCGAAAACCTGAAATATATCCCCCGCAATCGAAAATATCTGGAGCTGTGCGACATCGAACCGAACAGCGATGCAGCCATAGAGACGCTTGCGAGCATTGCTGTGTCGATCGGTCGCCCCGATACGGCTGCCACCTTGCTTGGACGCCCCGCCGCCACGCACCACAATGCCCCGTACAGTCCTGATGTCGGCGGCAGTTCGATCATCCTCGACTACGACATACTGAGGAGCGCACGGTTGCTTACACCGCGCGTCTCGGCTCTTCCGCTGCTGCTTGTCGCACCGGATGACGGCGGTTTGTTCTTGCGTCCGCATGCTGACGGTGCGGTCGCTGCCTCGCTTGATCATCAATTTCCGGCCTTCTTCCGGGAGGTGGAAGCAATCGTTGAAATCGCTCATGCCGACGCGCCGGCGATAGATTTTGCTCTCGCGCTTGCTCGACCCGACCAAACCATAGATTGGCAACAGGACATCGGCGCGCAAACGATCGCCTTTTCAGGCTGGATGAGCATCGAAGACAGATTCGTGCGTCATCCCTTGGTGGTAACGCTTCGCGCACGACGGAAGACCCCGCTTTCAATCGTTCCCGCCGTTCGTTTCACCGCAACGTCCAATGGTTTTCCGACCAACGCGTTCTTCCGCAAGCTGGCACTGTTCAGCGATTAGCGGCGCCGGCCAGGGAAATCCCCGAGTGCCAGCGGGGCCCCGGTCCGATCAATTGCTCGCGTTAACCATGTTTCCTCAACCTTGCCGAAATGGTTGACAAAACATTAATAGATGCTAATATTTCAGTGGGTTATTTTGTGTGTGGGGTGCGTTATGCGCAAGGTTCATTCGTTGCTTTTGGGCGGACTTAGTCTGCTTGGGTTGAGCGTCGCTTTCACCGGCGCGGCGCAGGCGAGGACCGACGTTGGCGTTCAGGAAGCCGAGCTTGCCTGCGAGCAGGCCCTCAAAACCGGCACCATCGAGGCGCTTGAGGACTATCTGCACCGTTACCCGAATGCTCCGTCAGCCTGCAAGGCGCTTGCTCTCAACAGTCTGTCCCAGTTTGGGCCAGAAGGTGGGGACGGAAACCCTGGTGATGGTGGCCACCGCTACGGCGGATAAGCATCGACCGGTTTTCCCCATTCAATAGTTCGCCATTTCAGTTGGCTGCGTCACCGCGACGTTGCGGTGTCCAGGGTAGAAACGAATCCGGCATAGCGATCCGAGGTTTTCATCCAGCCGAGTTCCACGAGTTGCGCGGCGTCTCCGCGATAGCGGACAGACCTATGGTTACGGAGCGCCAGTTTCGGATCGCGCTCCAGGGCTTCCATGTAGGCGGCGCGCTCCTCAAGTGTCTTTTCCTTGAGTTGCGCATTTTCACTCAGAGACGACGCTGATTTCTGGCGAAATCCCCAGACGAATTTGAAGTGCAGCAATGCGACGCGCAGTTCGCTGAATCGGACCTTGCTGATCGTGTGCTGTGCGACGTGATAATGCGTGCCCCGCCCCCATTTTACGATCGGAACCTTTGTCAGGCACGGGGGAAAGGTTTGCTTGAACCGGCCGTGCCAGAAGACCCGTTCCCTCACGCCACCGAACATCTGCTCCGGTGGATACATACCGTCGCGGGCGCGCAGCCACCCTGGCTCCGGATCAAAGTAGGGTGAAGCTTCAACAAGCGGGATCGTGCCATCATAGCTGTATTCGGCCAACGGGCCGTCGGCATACATGTCGATCATGGAGCCTATCACAGCGTCCGCGCCGGTCGAATCGAGATAGTTGCAAAGCTGCCGCAGGTTCGCTCGCTCAAAATCGGGATAGACGAGAAGCTCGTCAGCGTCGATCGAAAGGCACCAATGGCCGGTGCCGAACACATTCATGAGCGTGTTGATCCATCGCGGCGGATCGATGTTTTCAGAGAAATGCGATCCTTCCGTGTGGAAGCAGTGGCTGTCCGGCTGCTCCAGGATCAGTTCACGCGTCCCGTCCGTGGAACCATTGTCCAGGAAGAAGAACCGATCGACGCCGAGGCCGCGGTAATGGTCGAGAAGTTGCGGTAGCAGTGTCGCCTCGTTGCGGAGTCCGACAAAGCACAAGATCTCACCATCGGTCACGTCAATCGGCCGGTCGTCCAGTCGCGCGAGATGCTTTGGGGATCGAAGTTCAACCATCCGAACGTCATCAAACCTGTTTACGCGAAGGCAGGTGCGGTAAGGTGAGCCCCGCGAGACGATTATCAAAGTATTATCCAACTGTTGGCAAGACTGTTTCGAGCGAAGCGGGCTGACAAGGGGGACTCATTGAGCGTTGGTTCCAAGGCAGGCGCTATGCCCAAGGGCAAGCGACAGGCAAGCCAGAAGCCTCGCAATGTGTGTGTCGTTTCGGAGGTTGAGTTCGGCTCGACGGTGACTGGCGATCACGGGTCGGTGACCTACGCGCTGGCGCAGCATCTGGCGGGAACCGGTGACACCGTGACGCTGCTTTGGGCGCCGAGCCCGCTCGGCAGCCAGCCCGATGATCAGGAAATCGCCAGGCTACGCAAATGGTGCTTCGACAATTTCCTGGTGCGGCTCGAATTGCTGCCGCCGTCGCCGGAGTTGCTGCGCGGCATGGATTCCAGCGACAAGAACTCATTGGCTGTCTACCATTACCTCAAGCAGAATGCATTCGACGTCGTCTATTTTGCGCTTGAAGGCGGACTGGCGCATTTCTCCAACCTTGCGAAGCGCACAGGCGTCTTTCCCGACCCTCCCGCGATCGTCGTGCTCGCGCATGAGCCGCTTATGTGGAAGCTGGAAGCCAATTCCCGGGCGGTCGAACGAAAGGAGCAGATGACCGTCGCGCACATGGAAAAGATGTCGGCCGAAATGTGCGACCATCTTGTCATCGCTGGCCAGTCGCTGCTCGACTGGATGGCCAAGGCGGCATGGAAGCTGCCCACCAGCCGTCACATTGCTGCGCCTCTCGAGCCGGAGGAGTGGCGTTCGAACTTCGCTGTCGATCACTACAGGCCGCGAGAGCGGCCCGCCGCCGAAGTGGTTCATTTCTCAGGCACAGAGGCGCGTGATGGACTGACGCTGTTCTGCGATGCGCTCGATCGTCTGGCCGACAGCGGCGTCACCGATCTGACAGTGACGGTTGTCGGCGCGTTCGGTTATGTCCTGGGCGAGCATTCGGGCGGCATGATCGTTCGGCGTGCGCGGCAATGGCCGTTCAAATTGAAGCTCCTGCCCATTCGCGATGAGCCTGATATCTACAGATACCTGCGGCAGAGTCATGCGCTAGTGGCGATGACACACTCAGCGGCTCAGCTTCCGCTGGAAGTGATGACGTGCCTCGACGAAGAGATCCCGTTCGTCGCGACAGATGTCGGCAGCATACGTGACGTGCTCCATCCGAAGTCGGCTGACGCCGTCATGATGGAGGCGTCCGCTTCCGCCGTCGCGGCCAAAATTGCGTCTGTGCTGGAAAGCCCATCGTTTGGTCCGGCAAAGCCCCTGCAAAAACGGGACGCGCGCGAGAAAGCCTGGAGTAGGCTGCATGCAAAATTCTCCCGTGAATCCGGTAAGGTCTCCAGTCGCAGCCGGAGCCGGCCACCGCTCGTTTCGATCATAACGGCGCACTACAACCGGGCGCGCCTGTTGCCCCAGGCGATTGCCTCGGTTCGGCGCCAGGACTATCCCAACATCGAATTGATCGTCGTCGATGACGGCAGCACCGATCCAGATGCAATCCAATTGTTGGCGGAGGTCGAAGCGGAGTTCGAGCAGCGAGGCTGGCGGATCATCCGGCAGAAGAACGGCTTTCTCGGCAAGGCGCGCAACACGGGAATCCGCGCCGCCAAGGGTTCACTGATCCTGTTCCTGGACGACGACAACGTGCTGTTCCCGAACGCCGTCAGTACGTTCGTCGCCGGCATGCAAAAGTCCGGCGCCGATATCTGCACGACCTTCGCCAAGTGGCTCAACGAGCCCTTCGTGCCGCCGGACACCAAGAGCGGCTACATGCTTTACTTCCCGGTCGGCGGACCTACGGACATCGCCTTGCTCAACAATCCGTATGGCGATGCCAATGCGATGTTCCGGCGTGAGGTGTTCGACAAGATAGGTTACCTGAACGAAGAGCGGGGGTTTTCCGCAAGCGATTGGGAGTTTTTCCTTCGCGCGGACCTGGCAGGTCTGGAGATCGTCCCCGTTCCGGAGCCGCTCTATTGGTACCGGTCGGCACCGACGGGCATGAATCGAAATGCCGAGTGGCTGAGGAATCGCAAGCCGATCATCGCTGTCTTTCGAAAGCATAGATTCGCGAAAACGGACATGTTCGTGCAGCTCGGCATCAGCTCGAACACCGACAATCATGAGAAGGAGCTCAACCTCTGGAATTTGGAGCTGCGCGTCAACGACGAGCGGTATCTCAGATTGAGTACGGGTCCCGCCAATACCGCGGACGCAATGCAGTTGCTGGCCGAGATCGCGGCACGCGAAGGCAGGGCGGATACCGCAATTTCGCTTCTCGCCCATGCAGGACGAACCGACTTCGCCCTGGGTGTGGCTGAAATACTCAACGCGGCGACCGAAGAGACCGTGCCGGAGTTGCATTCCTCACTTTACCGCGAGCAGTATCTTTCCGCCGAGCCCATGCGCCTGGCTCATGTCAGTTCGTATCCGGATGCCGATCCGGACCTGCTGAGCTATGTCGAACAATCGCCGGACCAGTTGTTCCTCGAAGCCAAGGGCAGCAATGTCACCATGGCTTTGCTGAAAGGCGTCTGCCCGCCGGGCGCCATAGGCGCGAGTTGTTGGGTTTACCTCGACGAGGAGCTGACGGGCTCTGCGCAGTTTCAGCTCGCGATCGTGGACGCAGAAAACCAGACCTTCAGCTATCTCGCCCAGCTGCTTGAGGATGAGAGTGGGAGCGGTTGGGCCGATGTCAGCCGACAGCACGAGGCGCGTGAGATAAGGGCGACCGTCAGTTCGCCGACAACCGGCCGACGCGATTTGCTGTTTGCAGTCAAATGCGGCGGCAGCCGCCCGGACGCGCGCGTACTTGGCGGCTTTTCGAGCGTCCAGATCCGCCATGCCGTTTCGACCGACGCGCGGCGCCCGCGCCTCAACGCACCGCAACAGCGCCAACGCATGCGTCGAATGACCAATGTTGAGATGAAGCGTGCGACGCTTGTGACGGACTATCCGTCCGAGCTGCCGACGCTGCTCATCGCCGGTGACAATGGCGGCATATTCCTGCGGCCGAACACGCATGGCCCGGTTGTCGCCGCCCTCAATTCGGCCTTTCCGGCCTTTGCCAGAAGTGTCATCGCGACGGTGGAGATCGCTCACGATGACGCATCCCCATTCGAGTTCGCCATGGCGCTGGGCAGGCAGGAAGAAAAACTCGTGTGGAAACACGATGCTCCTGTTGGCGCCTTGTCATTCTCCGGATGGACGCGCGTTTCGAGACCTTTCGAACTGCATGACTTGAAAGTTTCGATCCGCGAGATCGATCGCAAGTGGCTGACGATCTATCTGGCAATCCGGCTGCCACGCGGTTCGAAGCCGATGCCGTCCAATGCTTTCTGGCGCAAGCTTTTGCTGGTGTGGGACTGACAGGCACACGTCGTCTATCGCGAGAACGTTACCTTGTCGAAGCACTGAGTGCGGTAGCATCGGGGACGTTGTCAAAACCGCCGATTTCGCGCAAGCCTGATTGAGAGAGTGGCGATGGGCGGGCGGGCTTGATGCAGGTCTTCGATGGCAGGTAGCACTGTGCTGGTCACCGGCGCCCGCGCGCCGGTGGCGCTGCATCTGGCGCGGCTGCTGCACGGCGCCGGGCGGCGGGTAATCCTGGCCGACAGTCCGGCCCGGCCGATCGCTGCGGCGAGCACGGCATGCGCCGCCTACCATCGCCTGCCGCCGCCGCGCTTTGCCACTGATGCCTATGCGGAGGCCGTCGCATCTCTCGTCCGTACCGAAGGTGTGGAACTGGTCATCCCGACCTGCGAGGAGGTCTTCTATCTCGGCCGCCTGTGGCAGGACCGCGCCATGCCGGTCCACCTGTTCGCGCCCGACATGGCAATGCTTTCCCGCGTCCACGACAAGCATGCCTTCAACCGGCTGGTGCAAAGCCTCGGCCTCGACGCGCCGGAGACGACGCTGCTGCAAAGCGATGCCGATCTCGAAAGCGTGCGCGGCCATTCGCGCGAGCTGGTGTTCAAGCCGGTGTGGTCGCGTTTCGCCCGTGACGTGCTGCTGCGGCCATCGCCGGGCGAACTCGACGCCGTCCGCCCCTCGCCCGCCGCCCCTTGGGTGGCGCAGCGCTTCATCGCCGGCGACGAGATCAGTGCCTATGCGGTGGCGATCGAGGGCAAGCTCAAGGCGCTGGCGTTCTACCGGTCACTCTATCGCGCCGGCAAAGGCGCCGGTATCTGCTTCGAGCCGGTCGAGGATGCGGCTGCCCGGCGCTTTGTCAAAATCTTCGTCGCCGGCACCGGCTGGACAGGCCAGATCTCCTTCGACCTGATGCGCGAGAAGGACGGCACGGTGATGCCGCTGGAGTGCAATCCGCGCGCCGTGAGCGGCCTGCATTTCTTTCGCGATCCGCAGCGCTTTGCCGACGCTGTGCTGGACGACGGTCCGGAGGTGAAGCCTGATGTCACCAGGCTGCAGACAGTGCGGCTGGCGATGTGGATCTACGGACTGCCGGCGGCGCTGCGATCGGGCGGTCTTGGCCGCTTCCGCCAAACTATGCGCGAGGCCGATGAGCTGCTCGACTGGCCGGGCGACCCCGCTCGCAGAAAAGCGCAATGGCGCGCACTAGCCGAGATCGCCGGCACCGCACTGCGCCAGCGCGTCAGCCTGCAAGCCGCCTCGACGCGCGACATCGAGTGGAATGGGCCGGCCTCTCCGTGATTCCAACCAAACGCTTAGCGCCGCCCCTCATCCGCCTGCCGGCACCTTCTCCCCGTATAGTGACGGGGAGAAGGAAGCTACCGCGACCTCGGCGCTCCCCTTTGCAACGTTGATGATTGGCGAAAGCGGCGGTGATGGCGTTTTTCTCCCCGTCACTATACGGGGAGAAATGCCCGGCAGGGCAATGAGGGGCAGCGCGAACCTAAGCCGAGCCTGCACTAAAGCTCGATCTGATACACCCGCGGCTCCGCCGCCGCCGGCGGCATTTTGCCGTTCATGATCGCCGCTATGTCGCGGCGCAGGAAATCCAGCGGGCCGATCGCCGGCTGAACCTGCGGTGGGATCAGGGCATTGTCGCTGGCCGATTTCAGCACCCGGCGATCCTGCTGCAGGGCGAAGGCAAAGAGCGGCTGGAAGGCCAGCGCCTTGAGCTCGCCGAACAGGCCCTGACGTGGGCCGATGAGCCAGCCGACGCCTTCGACGGTCCGTTCGTCCGCCTGGCGCAGATGGAAAGTGGTCGCCAGTGCCAGACCGCCCTTGCCCCAATATTCCAGTTCGACGATGCCTGGATGGCGGTAGCGGCCGATGGTCCTGGCGCGCTCGCCTTCGAGGAGACGGCTGACCAGCCCCTGCTGGCGGTCCTCGCCGGTGTAACAGCTTTCGACCCAGCCCTCGCCGCCGGTCACCTCGACGCGCACGAGATGGCGCTTTGCGGTGAGACCGCGCAGCACGCCTTTGTGGGTGAAGTGGGTGTGGGTGGCGTCGAGAATGTTCTCGGCCGCGTCGAGCACCGTCGATTGCGCCGAACTGCGCACCCGCTTCACGACGACATCCTTGCCGTGCATGCAGTGGAGATAGGGCTCGACTTCGGGCGTGCCTGACGAGACGAAGACGACGCCGTCACGTTCGATCGCAGCGTAGCGGCGGACGCGATAGTGCGGGATGTCGCCGACATGGCCGGGAATGGCGGTGCAGCGTCCCTCGCCATTGTAGCGCCAGCCATGATAGGGGCATTCGATCTCGCCACCGACAACCTTGCCGGTCGACAGTTCGACCAGCCGGTGAGCACAGCGGTCGAACAGGGCTGCGATGCCCTGCGCCGAGCGGAACAGCACCAGCGGCGCGCCGTCGAACAGGATGCGCTTCGGCTTGGCTTGGATATCGGCGGACCGCATCACCGCCTGCCAATAGTCTTTGTCATTTTGCAGCCGGGCTTCGCTCAAAGCTCAAATCTCCTGAGCAGGGGAATGCCGATCTTCGCGAGCACAAATTCCATGATCCGCACTGCCATGCGTTGGCGGCGCGACAGATGGCCGGCATAGACGGCGTTGTATTCCACCGTCGCCACGGCGCCGCGCAAGCGTTTGAAGGCGGCGGCACCGGCGCTCATGTTGAAAAACAGGCCATGCGCCGTGGCATGATCCTGCGCCAGCGCCATCATCATGCGGTAGAGGCCCTCACTCACCGGCAGGCCGGTGTCGTAGCCGACGATCGGCTGCGTCAGTGTTCTGCCGTTCTTCGACAAAGCGGTAACGGCGACCAGTTCACCGCCCGGACGGCGCAGGCCCGCCAGCCGAAGAATGCCGCGACGGTGCATCTCGCGGATATAGCGTGCGGTGTAATGCGGGTTGAGCGGCGTGTATTTGTCGAGATAGAGCATCCGGTAGAGCGCCTCGCAGCGGGCATAGTCGGCCTCGATGAAATCGGCATCGCCGACCTCCTCGAAAGGCGTCGTGCGCAGGCGCTTGCGGTCGCGCTTCATGTCGTTGGTCATGGCCGAACCGCGGTTGGCGAAGATGTAAATCTGCCGCGCCGCCAGCATACGGAACCCTTCCGCCTTCAGCGCAGCGATGGTCGAGGGATCGGCGATCTCGTTCAGCGAGCGGATGAGAACAGCGCGGTCGGGAAAACGCACCTTGAGATCGTCTCGGATCGCAGCGACCGTCTTGCGGTCGAGCAGCGGCACTGGATTGGTCGAATAGAGCCAGTTGTTGACCTGCACCTGATGGTCGAGGCCGCTGGCCCTGACCAGCGGTGCGCATAGGCCGATCAGCATCCGGATCGCCTTTTGCAACAAGGGCGAGGAGACGAAATTGCGGGTCTCGTCGATGGCATAGTCGATATAGGCACTGGACGGGCGGCAGATATAGCAGTTGGGCGCCTCGCTTCTGTCGTTCAGCGTCAGCGGAAAGCAACGGCCGGCGATCTCGAAAGCCTCGACGGCCACCGTCAGATTGCGGACGAGGTCGCGCACCGGCACGTCGTTGAAAAGCTGCACGAAGGCCTCGACCTCACGCGGGTTGTTCTCAACCCGGTCGACCTGCTCAAGCGCCAGCGCGGAAGGCCGGTTCACGGCCCCGCTCCCAACCGGCATTCGACGCGGCGCAGTTTGCGGCCAGTCTCCAACGGCAAATTCTTTCGCAACAGGCTGATCGTCGCCGTCGCCTTGCGCCCCGCCAGCAGTGTCCGCACCGCCGCATACGCGGCAGTAGCCGCTTCGTCGGCAAGCTCGGGCGCGAGGCTGAGTTCGATCGCATCGGCAGCCGTCTGGACCAGGCGGAAATCGTCGATGCGCCTGTCAGCCTTGAGCACGGCATTGCGCAGGATGTCGGGCGTTACAAGAATCTGCCCATGCGGCGACGCCAGCCGGAAAGCATCGTCCATGCGGCCGACGATCTCATCCAGAGTGCGCAGCGGCGAGCCGCAGCGGCATGGAGTTTCGGAGAGTCGCAACAGATCGTTCATCCGGTAGCGCGCCATGATCTGGGTCTGGCGGCGAAAGGCGGTGACCAGCGGCATGACCAGCCCGTCGCCGGCCGGCTCGAACTCGAAGAACACCGAATCCTCGGCCAGATGCAGCCCGCCCTTTCGGCACGTGACGGCGAACAGCCCTTCCGTCGCCATGTAGATCTGGTCGAGTGGGCGCTCGAAGTACTTTTCGATGACAGGACGGTCGACCGGATCAAGCGTCTCGGCTGCGCAGAAGATTCGCCGCGGTGCCAGCCGAAAGCGCTCGGCCGCAAAATGCCGCAGGATTTTCGGCGGTGCGATGATGACTGTCGGCGCGAAATCCTCAAGCGCTGCGCGCCAGCTCTCCGGCCCGCGCGTCAGGTCGAAGAAGCCGAGATCGATGCGCCGCGATTTGCGCGCGCTTTCGTAGAGGCCGGTGTTCTGCGGCAGGACCACCGCCACGCGCTGCCGGCGCCACAGCAGATCGGGCACGGCCTTGGCCAGGATCGTGCCCAGCCACCGATATTTTTCCGCTTCCGAAATGACGAACAGACCGCGATTGCCCGACGTGCCGGTGCTGGCGCCGACCGTCAGTTCACCGATGCGGCCATCGCCGGCCTGCGCCTTCCAGGCTTCGGCGGCTGAGACGCCATTGATATTGAAGCGCTCGAAATTGGCCATCACCGTCGCCTTGTCGATCACCGGCAGG
Source organism: Mesorhizobium sp. CNPSo 4684 (assembly GCF_057784315.1). Taxonomy (NCBI): domain Bacteria; kingdom Pseudomonadati; phylum Pseudomonadota; class Alphaproteobacteria; order Hyphomicrobiales; family Phyllobacteriaceae; genus Mesorhizobium; species Mesorhizobium sp. CNPSo 4684. Next base: position 145,539 of record NZ_JBWLUX010000013.1, read on the forward strand.
TCGCCGAGATGACGCGGCGGCTTGCCATAGAACGGAGCGCGCGGCAGGTCGCGGTCGAGAAAGCGGCGCAAGGCATGCGCCTGCCAGCGTTCGAAATTCCCGCGGCTCTTGCGCGAGAGCCATTGCGTCAGCGCAAACGCACGAACCGCTTCGGCCGGCCCGTTCATGCGCCTTCTCCAGCAAGATCGTGGGACGTCAACGCCGGATCATGGCAAAGCACGACCTCGCCGCCGGTTGCCAGAAACCGGCGCACCGTCGCGCTGGTCGGATCGAGCGCGGCGGCGTCCTCGGCCAGCAGGGTTGCCGGCAGACCAGGCGTCCGGTCTTCGACCAGCGCTCTGATCAACCATTGCGCATCGACGGCGTAGAGCAGCGGCCGCTCCAGATTGGGGAACAAAAGGCCAAACTGGCCATCGGCATGGCCGGGAAGATCGATGGCGACGACGCTGCCGTCGCCGAACAGGTCGGCACCGCCGGGCACATCACCACGTGGCTCGACACGTCGCTTCGACGACAGTCCGTCGAGCCGTGCCTCGAAATCCGGCGGAAACAGTTCCTTGAAAACGCCGTGGCGCAGATTCTGCCGAGCTGTCTTGGCCTTGGCGCGCGCCCAGGCGGCGTCATTGGCGATGAAGCGGGCATGGGGGAACAGCGACAGGCCCGACATGTGGTCGGCATGGAAATGCGTAACAATGACGGTTCGCACATCCTGCAAAGACAGGCCGAAGCGCGCCAGCAGCGGCAGCGGCTGCTCGGCTTCGTTGAGCTCGGGCCGAAGGATCGCACTGTAGAGACGCAGCGCGGTGCTGCGGTCGCTCCCTTGAGTCACGTGCGGCGTGTAACCGGTGTCGATCAGCACCGGACCCGACTGCGGATGCAGGATCAGCCCGTAGCGGACACGCAGCCTGACCTTCGCCCAGCCGCCGCCGCGCAAGATCAGGCGCTCGGACGCGCTGACAGAGGCGCTGTTGGCGAAGACGATCTTCATGCCAACCCCCGATTTTCCGCCGCCTTACCGAAGGTGCGATCGAGCCCTTCCTCGAAGGACACTTTCGGCGCCCAGCCGAGGATGCGGCGGGCCTTGGCAATGTCGAGGCTCTGGGCGTAGGCGAACAGGCCAAGACCGTAGCGCGTCACCGGCGGCTCGGGCCGGCCGGGCAGAAGTTCAGCCACCGTCTCCGCCAACCCGGCCGCCAGCATTGCGGGCAAAAGCGGCATTTTGCGCCAGCGCGGCTGTACACCGGCGCGGGCGCAGGCCGCCTCGGCAATGCGCCGCACCGGCACCACCTCGCCGCTGGAAACGTTGAAGATCTGCCCCTCGGCAGTGCTGCCAACAGACAGGGCTGCAAGCACGGCATCGACGACGTCATCGATATACGTGAGATCGATGCGCGCCTTGCCGTCGCGGAACAGCGGCAGCGGGCGCTGCCGCGCCACCTGCAGCAAGCGCGGCAGCAGCGTGCGGTCGCCGGCGCCATAGATGCCGCGCGGCCGCAGCACCACCGGGCCGGTTTCGGGCGCCGCCAGCACGATCTCCTCGCCCTGCCGCTTGGTGCGGGCATAGTGGTTGACCGGAGGGGGCAGGCCGGAGTCCTCGCTGACGCCGAGCTGGTCGCGATAGGCGAAACAGACCGTCGGGCTGGAGATGTGGACGAGGCGGCGTACGCCTTGCCGGCGGGCAAAATCGACGATGTTGCGGGTGGCCACGACATTGGCCGTCTCAAAGTCCGCCAGCCTGCCGAAGGGCGCCGAAAGAGCGGCACAATGGACGATCGCATCGACGGTTCCGAGATCGCGTTCGGCAGCAGCGTCGAATGGTTGGGATAGATCGAGGCGAACGACCTCATGACCGGCGGCCTCGAGCGCGGCGCAGCGTCTGGCATCCCGGCCAAGGCCGAGCGCCGGTGTGCCCATTGCCGCCAGCCGCGCCAGGACATGCGAGCCGAGGAAACCGCTGGCGCCGGTGACGAGCACGCGTCCCATGGTCAGGCTTCCAGCGCCATGCCGCCGAACGACACGCCGGCCGAGGTGCCGAGGAACAGCACTTTGGCGCCCGGCGCAATGCGCCGCTCACGGCGCGCGACATCGAGCGCAAAGGGGATCGAAGCGGCGATCTGGTTGCCGTAGCGCGCCGCGATATCGATCAGCTTCTCCGGCGCAAAGCCGGTCTGACGCGCCATGTGGGCGAGCGCGAACGGGCTCGCCTGGTGCGGCACGACGACATCGACATCGTCCCGCCGCCAGCCGGCACGATCGAGCAATTCGGCAACGAAGCCGTTGAAATGGCGCGACGTGACGCGAAACAGTTCCTTGCCGTCCATGTGGAAGAGGCTGTGGTGGGCGAATTCCTCCGGCTGACGGTGAAAGTCGAAACGTGTGCCGCCGGAGCCGATGCAGCAGGCTTCATAGGCCGAGGGATAGGTGCGCATCAGATTGGCCGCCACCCTGCCCTCGCCGGGCGCTGCCTGCCGCACCACCGCGGCCGCCGCGCCATCACCAAACAAGGCCGCGATTTCCGGCTGATCCCGCCACGGCAAAGCGCGCGAGGCGATCTCGGAAGAAAACACCAGCGCGGTGCGGCATTGCCCGGCCTCGATCAGCCGCGACGCCGTCTCGAAAGCGGTGAGGAAGCCGAGGCAGGTGCTGTTGACGTCGAAGGCGGCGGCCGATCCATCCGCCAGGCCGAGACGCTGCATGACCAGCGGCGCGGTCGACGGCAGCGGCTGGTAAGGCACGCCGCAACCGCCGATCACCAGATCAACGCTGCTGGCATCGATGCCGGCATCGGTGAGTGCGAGGCGCGCCGCCGCACAGGGGAGATCGACCTGCGATTCGGCCTCGCAGACATAGCGCTCAATGACGCCGGTGGCAGCTTCGAGATGGCCATCGCCAAGCCCCAGCCGCGCGTCGAGACTGCGCGACGTCACGCATTGAGCCGGCACGGCCCGCCCGGTTCCGATGATCTTGACCCGCATTCTCAGCCCGCCAAATGAGCCTGCATCCACTCAATCCATAAAACGGATCCAGTGTGATGGCCATCATCAACACGAATGCGCGGGAACTGTGGAGACTTCAGTTGGATTGCGCCTAGAATCTCTCGCAAGTATAAAGGCCGGTATTGGAGGCGGTTATGGCTAATTCTTTTTCTCGCTTTATTTCTTCAATGTTTGGCTCATCCAATGCCAAGCAGGAAAGAAAAGCCGGGGCCGGCAGAGCCGGTATAGAGGGCTTGATCGGAGCTGAATGGCCCCGAGACTTTCAGTTCCTTTTTATCGAACCGCAGGCGAAGGATGTCGCGGAAGCGTTGGACGGCTGGAAGTGGATCGGGCTGGACGACCTTGAACCAGCTGCCGTTTCAGCTTTCGGCGACATATTTTTCCGCGCTGGCGACGGGTCGATTCATCACCTTGATATGCTGGATGGAAAGTTAGCCAGGATCGCTGGAGACTGGTCGGAATTTCAGGCCGACTTGCAGAATGAAGCGCGCCGCGACGAGTTGCTGCTGGCGGGTCTTGTCCTTGCCGCCCGAAAGAACGGACTGATCCCGGCAGCCGGCCAATGCTATGATTTCAAGAAGCCGCCGGTGCTTGGCGGCGAAATGAGTCTGGGAGAGATGGAAACGACGTTTTTCGTTGTGAAGGTGCATATCGCCGGCCAAATCCATCGGCAGGTGAAAGATCTCCCGCAGGGCGCGAAGATAAACAAGGTTACCATCAGCGACGGCTGACGCGCCTTAAGCCTTGCGCTCCCAGCGCCTGTCGGGCGTCTGTTGCCAATAGGTGACCGCGTGGCCGGCCTCCTTCAACGTCTTCCAGTGCGTGCGGGCGCCTTCGACCTGGGCTGCGTCATGGCCGTCGAACAGGAACACGGCGCGTTCGTAGCCGGCGAGATCGGCGGGTGCCGCGCCATCGACGAGGAAACGGATCTGCGCCTGGTTCGGATTGGCTTCGCTCGTGGTCAGGAGGATCGGCTGCTCGGCAGGATAGGCTTCGCGATCGGTCGCATGGGCCAGGAAGGAATCGTCCCTGAATGTCCACAGATGCTGGTCGAGCGCGTCGCGCCGCTCCTCGGTGCCGGTCTGCACCACGGCGCGCCAACCGCGATCGACGCTGCGCTCGAGCAGGCCGGGCAGCGCATCCTCCAGCGTCGATTCGGTCAGGTGGTAGAAAAGGACGTCGGCCATATCCGGCTCTATCCCTCGTAATTGTCGCGCACCAGGCGGTCGAGCAGCCTGACGCCGAAACCCGAGCCCCAGGACTGGTTGATTTCGTTCGGCGGCGAGCCCATCGCGGTGCCGGCGATGTCGAGATGCGCCCACGGCGTTTCCTTGACGAAGCGCTGCAGGAACTGCGCCGCGATGATGGCGCCGCCATAGCGGCCGCCAATGTTCTTCATGTCGGCGCTCTTGGAATCGATCAGCTTGTCGTATTCGGGCCCAAGCGGCATGCGCCACAGCCGCTCCTGCGTCGCCTGGCCGGCCGTCGTCAACCTGTCCGACAGTTCGTCATTGTTGGAGAACAGGCCGGCATAGTGCTGGCCAAGCGCGACCATGATGGCGCCGGTCAGTGTCGCCAGATTGACCATGAATTTCGGCTGGAAACGGTCGTTGCAGTACCACAGCGCATCGGCCAGCACGAGGCGGCCTTCGGCGTCGGTGTTGAGCACCTCGATGGTCTGGCCCGACATCGAGGTGACGATGTCACCGGGGCGCTGGGCGTGGCCATCGACGGCATTCTCCACCAGCCCGATGATGCCGACGACATTGGCCTTTGCCTTGCGCGCCGCCAACGCCTGCATAAGCCCTGTGACTGCGGCAGCACCGCCCATATCGCCTTTCATGTCTTCCATGCCGGAAGCCGGCTTCATGGAATTGCCGCCGGTGTCGAAGGTGACGCCTTTGCCGACGAAGGCGACCGGTGCATCCTTGGCCTTGCCGCCCTTCCATTGCATGACAGCCATGCGGGCGCCGCGCGGCGAGCCTTGCGCGACACCGAGCAGCGAGCCCATGCCGAGCTTCTTCATTTCCTTCTCGGTGAGGATCTCGACCTCGACGCCGAGGGCTTCCAGTTCCTTGGCGCGGGCGGCGAATTCGACCGGGCCGAGTGCATTGGCGGGTTCGTTGACGAGGTCGCGCGCGAGAAGCACGCCGTCGATCACCGCCACTTCGTCGGCGAAGGCCTTTTTCGCGGCGGCCGGATCGGCGGTGTGGATGGTGACCTTGACCGGTTTCTTCGGCTCGGCGTCGTCCTTGTCCTTCCTGGTCTTGTATTTGTCGAAGGCGTAGCTGCGCAGGACGATGCCGGCAGCCAGGTTCGCCGCTTGCTTGCCGCCAATTTTTGCGCCCGGCACATCGAGAATGATGGCCACTTCGGTCGCCTTGCGCAGGGACGCCGCAATGGTGCCGCCAAGCTTCAGCCAGGCAAAGTCATCGAGACCGGCAACCTTGCCGGCGCCGATCGCCACCAGCCGGTCGAGCGATGTCCCCTGGGGCGCCAGCACTTCGACGACACCGGCAAATTTTCCGGAAAAGTCCGCCACCGGAAACGCCCGCGCCAGCGTTCCATCCGGATCGCAGGCCTTTGCCGGCTCGCCAAGACCGCCATCGTCGGCCGCCAGTACGAAGACGCTGCCCTTTTTAGGCGCGGCAAATTTGGCGAAGGCGATCAATGGTCTCAAAGTCATCAGGTCCTGCTTTCGGAAACGGCTCAGATTTTCTGGGAGAATGCGTTTTCAGGGAAGATGCGCGACATTTGGTCGTTTTCCTTCATTTGGCAAGACTTTGCCGGAATCGAGGCCCATACGCGCTGTGGAATCGATGACGATTCGTCGCGGCACGGCCCCGCTTTCCTGCCGCAACCTGTTGTTAACCATCGATGTTCTCCCTTTCTTATCCATTGCCGCCGACACTCCGGCCCGCGGGACGGGCGATGTGGGACGGGAATCGGATCGATCCGCTGAGATGGAAAGGCCTAACAGACCCTGTTGTACAGGCGCAGCCGGACTACTACCTTGTCTGCGGGCATGATGCCGTTCGGCAAATCGAGAAAAGCCTTACATGAAGGTCGTTGAACGCTACATCATGCGTCGCGCGCTGGCGGTGTTTCTCGCTGCGCTGATCTGGACGCTGGCCATTGTCTGGACGACGCAGGTGCTCGCCCGCATCGATCTCGTTACCGACAGCGGCCAGTCGGCGCTGACCTTCTTCGAGGTCGCGGCCCTCATCATCCCCACGATCATCCCGATCGTGGTGCCGTTCGCCCTGGTGGTGGCGGTCGCCCAGACGCTCAGCGTCATGAATTCCGATTCGGAGCTGGCCGTCATCAACGCCGCCGGCGCCTCGCGCTGGACGATCGTTCGGCCGGTCCTGCTGATCGCTCTGGCGGCCAGTGTCCTTTCCTTCGCCGTCGACAATGGCGTCGAGCCTTACGCCAGGCAGAAGAACCGCCAGCTGATCGCATCCTCGCGCGCCGATCTTTTGTCGCTGATCATCCAGGAAGGCACATTCCGCAAGATCGACGACGGGCTGTTCCTGCAGATCGGCGAGCGGCTGCCGGACAACCGGCTTGGCGGCATCTTCGTCGCCGATTCGCGCGAGGAAGGCGCCAATTTGATCTATTATGCCAAGAGCGGCAGCGTCGTCGAAAAGGGTGACGAGAAGGTGCTGATGATGAATGACGGCGTCATTCATCGCAAGACGCTGACCGGTGACCTGTCGGTCATCCGCTTCACCTCCTACGCCTTCGATCTGTCCGCCTTCATGTCGGCGGCGAACGATATCCTGCTCCTGCCCAAGGACCGAACGACGCAGTATCTGCTCAACCCGGACGCCAACGACAAGATCTTCCAGCGCAGGCCCGGCGCCTACAAGGCCGAGCTCGACCAGCGCTTTTCCGAATGGTCGTACTCGCTGGTTTTCGCGCTGATCGCGTTGGCCGTGGCAGGTGACGCGCGCTCACACCGCGAGGCGCGCATCCATCCGCTGATCACAGCCATTGCCATTGCGCTGTTCGTGCGCTGGCTGGGCTTTTTTGCCGCCGGGAAAGCCGACAAGATCCCGCAATATACCTACATGGTCTATGGCGTGCCGATCGTCGCCTCGGCGATCGCCATCTGGTTCATCGTCACCTCACGAAGCATGGAACTGCCCGGCAGCTGGGCCGACTGGCTGACGAATTTCGCCGGCCGCGTCACCGATGGCTGGACGGCGCTGAAGCTGCGCCTCACCCGGCGCTATACATCCGGCCAGGGAGCCTGACGATGGGCTGGACCTTGGGCCGCTACTTCTTCTTTCGCTACGTGTCGATCACGATCTGGTTCTTCATCGGCCTTCTGGCGCTGGTGTTCCTGATCGACTTCACCGAACTGTCCGGCCGCATCACCGGCCTGCCGGGCTTTACCTACGGCACGGCGGTCGCCATCTCGGCGCTGAGGATGCCGATGATCATGCTGCAGACGGTGCCGTTTGTCGGCCTGTTTTCGGCGATGGCGACGCTGGTGTCGCTCAACCGCAAGTATGAGCTGGTCATTGCGCGTTCGGCCGGCGTGTCGGCCTGGCAGTTCCTGTTGCCCTGCTGCATCGGTGCGTTGTTATTCGGCGCGCTGTCGGTCGGCGTGCTCAATCCGATCGCCGCGCACGGCTTTTCCTGGTCGGAGCAGATGGAAAACCAGCTGCGGTCCGGCAATTCGAACGCGGTTGCAGCCGATGCCACGCCGTGGATCCGCCAGAAAACCGCCACCGGTGACACCATCATCGGCGCCCGCGCCATCCTTAACCAGGGCCTGGAAATGGCCGACGCGGTGTTCTTCGTTCTCGATCCGCACGGCAATATCGTCGAGCGCAAGGACGCGGCGCGGGCTTTCCTGCGCGACGGCTACTGGGAATTGCAGGACGTCAAGGTGTTCAAGGACGGCAACATCCGCTCGGAAACGACGGACCAGTTGCCGACCAACCTCAAGCCGGAGTTCGTGCAGGAAAGGCTGGCGCGCCCCGAAACCATTCCGTTTTACGAGCTTCCCGGCAAGATTGAGGTTGCCCGCTCCTTCGGCCTCAAGGCAAATGCCTTCGCCATGCAGTTCGATTCGCTGGTGGCGTTACCGTTCCTGCTTGTGGCCATGACGCTGATTGCGGCAACAGTTTCAATGCGATTTGCGAGGATGGGGCAGTCGGCAACGATGATTCTGGGTGGCGTCCTCGCCGGCTTTCTGCTTTATGTCGTTTCGGTATTGGTCAAGGCATTCGGCGTGGCGGGATTCGTGCCCACAGCCGTGGCTGCATGGGTTCCGGTTGTCGTGGCTATGTTCTTTGGGGTGACATTCCTGCTATACAAGGAAGACGGCTAGTGAGGGAGGCGGCTTTGCGCAGCCATAGGCAGGCTGGTTTGGCGCGCCTTTATTCGGCGAGCGCCTTGGCATGTCTGCTCGCTTGCGGCGTGCCGATGGCTCCTGCGCTGGCGCAGGATGTCACCGACGCGGCAACGAAGGTTCCCTCCGGCACCCAGATGCTGTTGGCGGCCGACACGCTCGTCTATAACAACGACAACCAGACGGTCACCGCCATCGGCGGCGTCCAGATCGACTATGGCGGCAACAAGCTCGTCGCCCAGCGTGTCGTGTATGATCGCAACACCAAGCGGCTCGTCGCCAGCGGCAATGTCGAGATCGTCAACAGCGACGGCACCAAGATCAACTCGCAGCACATCGATATTACCGACGATTTCGCCGACGGTTTCGTTAACGCGCTGCGCGTCGAGACCCCCGAAAAGGCCTATTTCGCCGCCGAAAGCGCTGAACGCATGGGCGGCGTGCTGACGACGTTCCACAACGGCGTCTATACCGCCTGCGAGCCTTGCGAGGACAAGCCGGACAAGGCGCCGACCTGGCGGGTCAAAGCCAGGAAGATCATCTGGAACGGCGAAAAGAAGACGGTTCGCTTCGAGAACGCGAATTTCGAATTCTTCGGCTTCCCGCTGGCCTATCTGCCGGCATTCGAGATCGCCGACCCGACGGTCAAGCGCAAAAGCGGCTTCCTGATCCCCAGCATCGCCTTCAACAACGAACTCGGCGTCGGCGTCAAAGTCCCCTACTATTTCGCACTGTCGCCGACCTACGATCTCACCGTCACCGGCAGCGGCTATACCAAGCAGGGTTTCCTCGGCGAGGCCGAGTGGCGCCAGCGCTTCAACAATGGCCAGTACACGCTGAAGATTGCCGGCATCCGTCAGGAAGACCCCAACGCCTTCATCGATGGCTCCGCTTTCCCCACTAGCGCTGGCCACAATGTCAATTCGGGCGATGTCGGCGATCCCAACAAGTTTCGCGGCATGATGGGCACCAAAGGCCAGTTCGCCATCAATCCGCGCTGGGACTTCGGTTGGGACATCCTGCTGCAGACCGACAAGAATTTCTCGCGTACCTATACGATCGACGGCTACAACGACGCCGTGCATCAATCGTCGGTCTACCTGACCGGCCTCAACGGTCGCAATTATTTCGATGTGCGCGCCATGCGCTTCCAGGTTCAGGAAAACGCACTGGACAGCAACATCTCGTCGCGCAGCGACAAGCAGCCCTGGGTGCTGCCGTCGCTCGACTATGCCTATATCCCCGACATGTCGGTGGCCGGCGGCCAGCTGTCGTTCAACGTCAATGCGCGGGTGATCCGCCGCGACGATCTCGATCAGGCCTATTTTACCCCCTACGTGCCGGCCTCGGGCGTCCAGCGCGTGCGCGGCATCGAGGGCGAGTCGGGCCGCTTCACCGCCGAGGCCGAGTGGAAGCGCACCTTCACCACGGACGGCGGATTGCAACTGACGCCTCTCTTGGCTCTGCAGGGTGACGTCGACTATCTCAATGCATCCTCAGGTTCGCTCGCTGCCATTAATGCGATGGCCGCCGATCCTCGAATAGACACCACCGCCGACATGCGGTCTTCCTTTGCCCGTTACATGGCGACCGCCGGACTTGAAATGCGCTGGCCGGTGCTGTTCTCGATGACCGGCTCCAGCCATGTCGTCGAGCCGATGGCGCAGGTCTTCATGCGCCCAAACGAACAGTATGTCGGCGGCCTGGCCGTTCCCAACGAGGATGCACAGAGCTTCGTCTTCGACGCCACGACGCTGTTCGAGCGCGACAAGTTCTCCGGCTACGACCGCGTCGAAGGCGGCAGCCGCGCCAATGTCGGGTTCCGCTATTCGGGCGCCTATGACAATGGCTGGGGCACCAACGCCATCTTTGGCCAGTCCTACCAGCTGGGCGGACGCAATTCGTTCGATTCACCGGATCTGGTCAATGCGGGTGCCGATTCCGGCCTGGAGACTTCGACCTCCGATTATGTCGGCCTTATCGGGTTCAGCAGCCCGAGCGGCTTCTCAGGCTCGTTCAGCGGCCGCTTCGACGAGCAGAGCTTCGAAGTTCGCCGCGCCGAGGTGAAGGCCGCCTATTCCGGCCTGCCGGTTTCGCTGAGCGCCAAATACGCCTTCATCCAGGCGCAGCCGCTCTACGGTTTCACCACCGATCGCCACGAAGTCACGCTCGGCGCCTCGACGCACCTGGCCGAAAACTGGCGCGTCTTCGGCACAGGCACCTACGATCTGCAGCAAAGCGTGCTGGTCAAGGACGGCGTCGGCTTTGCCTACAACGATTCCTGCTTCACCTATCTGATGACGTTCTCGGAATCGCGCGACATCAACACCAAGGAAGTGTCGCAGAATGTCGGCTTCAATCTGTCGTTCCGCACGCTCGGCGATTTCGGCTCGTCACAAAACTCGATCGACACCATCCAGTAGAGCCGGCTGACGACATCGTTTTGCCGTATAAAGCGGGCACGGGTTTCGGTCATCCAAAACCGGGCTTAGAATTGGGATGCTTTCGATGAGGAAATACCTGTTTTCGGCAGGATTCGCGCTCCTGATAGCGGCGACCTCGATCTCAGTCACCATGACGACGCCGCCGGCCTTCGCCAGTGAAATCAAGTATGTCGTCAACAACATACCGATCACCAGCGGCGACATTGCGCACCGGGCTGCCTTCCTGAAACTGCAGCGCAAGAAGGGCGACGCAGGCCAGGAGATGATCGACCAGACGCTGCGCACGGCCGAGGCCAAGCGCCTCGGCATCCGCATCACCGATGCCCAGGTCGAGGCCGCCTATCAGCGCTTTGCCTCGAACAACAAGATGCAGCTCAAGCAATTGGACGGCGTCATGACGCAGTCCGGCGTGACCAAGGAGCATTTCAAGGAATTCATCCGCGCCCAGATGGCGTGGAACCAGGCGCTGAGCGCACGCTATAGCGGTGGCGGCGGACAGATGAGCGAACAGGATCTGGTCAAGCACATGCTCGAAAAAGGCGGCGCCAAGCCGAGCGCCACCGAGTACATGCTGCAGCAGGTGATCTTCGTGGTGCCGAAGGCCGAGCGCAGCGCCACACTCGCCAAGCGCAAGCGTGAGGCCGAGGCCATGCGCGCCCGCTTTAACGGCTGCGCCACCACGCGCGAATTCGCCAAGGGCCTGATCGACGTCACCGTTCGCGATCTCCCCAGGGTGCTGGCGCCGCAACTGCCGCCGGACTGGGCCGAGCAGATCAAGGCCACCAAGCTGGGCGGCGCCACGGCCGTGCGCGAGACCGATCGCGGCATCGAATTCATCGGTATCTGCTCGTCGCGCGAGGTCTCCGACGACAAGGCTGCCCAGATGGTGTTCCAGAGCGAAAGCACCGGCGACAAGAACGCCGACGACCTCTCGGCCAAATATGTCGAGGAGCTGAAGGCGAAAGCCAAGATCGTCACGCGCTGAAACCGGCCTGGCCGTGCGTGAGACAGAGCTTCCGCTGGCACTGAGCGTCGGCGATCCGTCCGGCGTCGGGCCGGAAATCGCCATTGCCGCGTGGCAGAGCGCCCACGATTCGGGTGCGGCACCCTTCTATCTTCTCGCCGACCCGGCGCTGATCGCCGCGCGGGCGCGCCGGATCGGCGCCGAAGTGGCAATCGCGGAGACGGTGCCGGCGCAAGCAGCTGATGTCTTTCAACACGCTTTGCCCGTGGTGCCGCTGGCGGCCCGCTTCACCGACGATCCCGGCCGGCCTGACCCGGCCAATGCCGCCGGCACCATCGAGGCCATTGACCGCGCCGTCGCCGACTGCCTTGCCGGCCACGCGGCCGCGGTCGTCACCTGTCCGATCGCCAAGAAGCCGCTTTACGATGCCGGCTTCGGCTTTCCCGGCCACACCGAATATCTGGCGCATCTGGCCTCTCTCCACACCGGTGGCGCGGTAACCCCGGTGATGCTGCTCGCCGGCCCCGAATTGCGCACCGTTCCGGTCACCATCCACATTGCGCTGGCCGAGGTGCCGAAGGTGCTGACGACGGAGCTGATCGTTGCGATCTCGCGCATCACCGCCGCCGATCTTGCAAGCCGCTTCGGCATCGCCAGGCCGAGGCTCGCGCTTGCCGGCCTCAATCCGCATGCAGGCGAAAGCGGCGCCATGGGAACGGAGGATGAGCGCATCATCCGTCCGGCGGTCGAGATCCTGCGCGCGCAAGGCATCGACGCCTTCGGGCCGCTGCCGGCCGATACGATGTTTCATGCGCGCGCCCGTGCCGGCTACGACGTGGCGATCTGCATGTATCACGACCAGGCGTTGATCCCGGCCAAGGCGCTGGCGTTCGACGAGGCGGTCAACGTCACGCTTGGCCTGCCGTTCATTCGCACTTCGCCCGATCACGGCACAGCCTTCGACATCGCCGGCAAAGGCATCGCACGTCCCGACAGCCTGATCGCGGCGCTGAAGCTGGCCCGCCGGCTGGCCGATACCGGTATAAAGGTCGCAGCCGCATGAGCGTTGATGGGCTGCCGCCACTGCGCGAGGTGATCGAACGCCATGGGCTGCAGGCAAAGAAGGCACTTGGTCAGAATTTCCTGCTCGACCTCAATCTGACCGGCAAGATCGCGCGCGCCGCCGGTGACCTTAGCGACAGCACGGTGATCGAGGTCGGCCCCGGCCCCGGCGGGCTGACCAGGGCGCTGCTCTCTGCCGGTGCCCGGCGCGTTATCGCCATCGAACGCGACGAACGCTGCCTGGCGGCGCTTGCCGAGATCTCCAACCACTATCCGGGCCGGCTTGAGGTGATCAGCGGCGACGCGCTGAAGACGGATTTTGCCACTCTTGCCAGGGCCGCGACGCAAGGCGGCGGCCCGGTGAGGATTGCCGCCAACCTGCCCTACAATATCGGCACCGAGCTGTTGATCCGTTGGCTGACCGTCACCGACTGGCCGCCCTTCTATCAATCGATGACGCTGATGTTCCAGCGCGAGGTGGCCGAGCGGATCGTCGCCGGCGCCGGCAGCGACGCCTATGGCCGGCTCGGCGTGCTGGCGGGCTGGCGGACTGAAGCGAGGATCGCCTTCGACGTGCCACCGCAAGCGTTCACGCCGCCGCCCAAGGTGACCTCCTCGGTGGTGCATCTGGTGCCGCGTGCCAGCCCCCTGGCGGCCGACGTGAAAAAACTCGGCCGCGTCACCGAAGCCGCCTTCGGCCAGCGCCGGAAGATGCTGCGGCAGAGCGTGAAGAGCCTGGGCGGCGAGGCACTGCTTATGCGCGCCAACATCGATCCGACCCGGCGGGCGGAGACGCTCAGCGTCGAGGAATTCGTGCGGCTGACGAACGCCGTTTGAGCTGCCCATCTCCCCCCTCGTGGGGGAGATGTCCGGCAGGACAGAGGGGGCCGCGAAGGAATGCCTACCTCGGAGTCTTGATCAGAGAATTGTTGATATTCGACCTGCCAGAGTGATGCTGATTACTGCAACTGCTGGCGGGACAGCGCCCCCCTCTGCCCTGCCGGGCATCTCCCCCACAAGGGGGGAGATTGGCGCTCCACCGCCTCACTCCGTCTTCTCGTCCAACAGCCCCGATACGAAATCGAACAAACCCGGCCGGCGGTCGCGCCGAAGCCGTTCTGCCGTTACGATGCCGCGCACTTCGGCGAAGGCGCGGTCGAGATCGTCGTTGACGATGACGAAGTCGTATTCCTTCCAGTGCTCGATCTCGTTGCGGGCGTTCTTCAGCCTGGTCTCGATCACCTGTTCCTGGTCCTCGGCGCGGCGCTTCAGCCGCGCCTTCAATTCCTTCATCGACGGCGGCAGGATGAAGATCGAGACGATGTCGGCGCGCATCTTTTCCTTGAGCTGCTGGGCGCCTTGCCAGTCGATGTCGAACAGCATGTCGCGCCCTTGCGCCAGCGCCAGTTCGGCCGGCTCGCGCGGCGTCGCATAGCAATTGCCGTGCACCTCGGCCCATTCCAGCAGCGCGTCGGAATCGCGCAGCCGCTCGAACTCGCGCATGGTGCGGAAGTGGTAGTGGACGCCTTCGATCTCCGAGCCACGGCGTGGCCTGGTGGTGACCGAGACCGACAGTTCCAGGCTGCCATCGCTTTCCAGCAGGTTGCGCGCGATCGTCGACTTGCCGGCGCCGGACGGCGACGACAGGACCAGCATCAGCCCGCGTCGGCGAATGCGGGACCCCAGATCCCTGGCAACCATCGGCTCCTTGGCACCCATTTTGGGTTACTCCAGATTCTGGACCTGTTCGCGAAATTGGTCGACCACCGCCTTGAGCTCCAGCCCGATGGCGGTGACAGTGGCGGCGTTCGACTTCGAACACAGAGTATTCGATTCGCGGTTGAATTCCTGCGCCAGAAAATCGAGCTTGCGGCCGATGGCGCCGCCATTTGCCAGCAGCACCCGGCCCGACACAACATGTGTCTTCAGCCGGTCGATTTCTTCGCGAATATCAGCCTTGGTGGCCAGGAACGCCGCTTCCATGTGCAGCCGGCCGGCATCGAGATTGGCCGACGCATCCATCAGCAGCCGCACCTGTTCGGCGATCCGTTCGCGGATCGCCGCTGGCTCGCGCGACGGGTCGGCCTCGGCCTTGCGCGTCAGTGCCTCGATGGCGTCGATGTGACCGGAAAGCAGCGAGCGCAGCGCTTCACCCTCGCTTTGGCGCGCCTGCTCGAGACCGGTAAGTGCGGTTTCGAGCGCTGACAGGATTGCCGCGTCGAGCGTTGCCCGCACCTCCTCGGTTTCGTTGCTTTCAGGGATGTCCAGCACGCCGCGCAGGGAAAGCAGGCCGTCGGCGGTCGCCGGAGCAACACCGAACTGCTCCTGCAGCCGCTTGGCCAACCCGGCCAGATCCCGGAGGAAGACTTCGTTGACCACCGGCTGCACCTGCTGGCCGGCGGCGCGGCCGACGGTCAGCGTCGCCTGGAAATTGCCGCGCGAAAACCGCTTCTGCAGCGTCTGCCGGACCGCCGGCTCCAGCCGCTCAAAACCTTGCGGCAGCCGCAGCCTGACCTCGACGCTCTTGCCGTTGACCGACTTGACCTCCCAGGCGATCGAGGCACCGTCGTGCTCGGCGACGGCGCGTGCAAATCCGGTCATGCTCTGCAAATTCATGATGCGGCTCGTGTCTCCCTGATGTTCCGATTCTGAAATCCTGCTGGCGTTCGATATCACGGGCAGCGCGAATGTCAGAATCGCAATACCGGCAAGGTGTTGATTTCCGGTGTCGTTTTGATCTCGCAGTGCCGAAATCGGCAGAGGCCTCGGAGCAAGGCTTCAAACCGCGCTGGCGTTCAAAGCATCAGCGCGTCGCCTTGTCCGCAGCGCGTAAGGTCACTCCGCCAAAAAGCGCCGGCCTGCTACTGGGCGGCACCCGCATCGCCGCCGGCATCGCCACTGGCGTCACCGCTGTCGTCGCCATCCGCCGGCGCATCGGTCTGGCCCGGGGTCTTGGCACCTTTGGCGACGTCTTCAGCCTGCTTTTTCTGCAGCGCCCGGTAGCGAGCCACGTTCTCATTGTGCTCGGCAAGCGTCGTGGCAAAGACGTGGCCGCCGGTGCCGTCGGCAACGAAATAGAGATCGTCGGTCTTCGACGGATTGGCGACGGCTTCGAGTGCGGCACGGCCCGGGTTGGCGATCGGCGTCGGCGGCAGGCCGTTGATCAGATAGGTGTTGTAAGGCGTCTGCTTCTCAATGTCCGACTGGTAGATCGGCCGGTCGGCGGGTTTGCCCTTGCCGCCGAACAGGCCGTAAATGATGGTCGGATCCGATTGCAGCCGCATGCCCTTGGCCAGACGGTTGAGGAAGACGGCGGCAACGCGCGAGCGCTCGTCACCCCGGCCGGTTTCCTTTTCGACGATCGAGGCCAAGGTGACGAAGTCGTCGACATTGGCCAGAGGCAGGTCAGGCGCGCGCCGCTGCCAGACTTCGTCGACCAGCTTTTTCTGGTCGGCGAGCAGCTTGTCGATCATCTGCTGGCGCGTGGCGCCGCGGGTGAAGCGCAACGTATCGGTGGCAAGGCTGCCCTCGGCCGGCGTGGTCGCCGGCATGTCCCCGGTCAGCGCATCCTGTTCGGCAACACGCTGCAGCGCCTGCTCGACCGTCAGGCCCTCGGGAATGGTCAGCGAATACATCACCGACTTGCCGCTCTTCAGAAGCTCCATGATGTCGCGCATGGAGGCGTGTGGCTTGACTTCGTATTCGCCGGCCTTCAGCGCTGAATCATTGCCATAGACGCGCACGCCAATGCGGAAGATGCGGGCGTCGCTGATCAATCCACGCCGTTCGAGCTGGTCGGCAATATCC
Source organism: Mesorhizobium sp. CNPSo 4684 (assembly GCF_057784315.1). Taxonomy (NCBI): domain Bacteria; kingdom Pseudomonadati; phylum Pseudomonadota; class Alphaproteobacteria; order Hyphomicrobiales; family Phyllobacteriaceae; genus Mesorhizobium; species Mesorhizobium sp. CNPSo 4684. The sequence continues at coordinate 162,177 of NZ_JBWLUX010000013.1, forward strand.
TGGACGCCGGTGTTCGGCTTGACCAGGAAGGTGTCGCCATTGGCGGACGGACCAGGTTCGTTGAAGGCCTGTTTGCCGAAATAAAGCGAGACGCCGGCGGCGAGGATCATCAACATCACCGCGGAGATGACGAAGTTCATGAACACGACGACCTGGCTGCGCGAGGCGCGCGAGCGCTTCGGCGGCGGCGTGCCGGCTTCCGGCCGCAAGGCCTCGGCCGCAGTCTTCGGCACGATAGGGCCGGTCTGCTGGTTTTGTCCGAATTGTCCGCTGCCGCCCGGATTGGTGTTCATAAGCGCCCTACCATCTGATCTCTTAGAGCGCCCATGCGTCCGGTTGGACGCACAGCGTGCCCTAACATTTCAAGCCTACGCATCGTGCTTTCAAAAAAAAGCGCCTTCGGTTTCAGGCCGATGCGACGAATCCCCAGCGGCAGAGTAGGCTCGAATATGGCAAAATTGACGACAGACCGCTGGCGCGCCGGTCGATACCGCAATCAGCCGATATAGCGCTGGAAAACCAGCGAAGCGTTGGTGCCGCCGAAGCCGAAGGAGTTGGACAGCGCCACGTCGACCTGGCGATGCCGTGGCGTGTTGGGTACAAGATCGATCGCGGTTTCGCGTTCCGGGTTGTCGAGATTGATGGTGGCGGGAGCGATGTTGTCGCGGATGGCGAGGATCGAGAAGATCGCCTCGGCGGCACCCGCGGCACCCAGGAGATGGCCGATCGACGACTTGGTCGACGACATCGAGATCTTCGAGGCGGCATTGCCGACCAGCCGCTCGACGGCGCCGAGCTCGATCGTATCGGCCATGGTCGAGGTGCCATGCGCGTTGATGTAATCGATATCGGCGGGCGTCAGCTTGGCCCGGTTCAGTGCCGCCATCATACAGCGGAAGGCGCCGTCGCCGTCTTCGGCCGGCGCGGTGATGTGATAGGCGTCGCCGGTCAGGCCGTAGCCGGTGACCTCGGCATAGATCTTGGCGCCGCGTGCCTTGGCGTGTTCGAGCTCTTCCAGCACGACGACGCCGGCGCCCTCGCCCATGACGAAGCCGTCACGGTCGCGGTCATAGGGGCGCGAGGCCTTTTCAGGCGTGTCGTTGCGGTCGGTGGACAGTGCCCGGCAAGCGGCGAAGCCGGCAAGCGAAAGCCTGGTCACCGGCGATTCGGCACCGCCGGCCAGCATCACGTCGGCGTCGCCGAAGATGATCAGCCGGGCGGCATCGCCAATGGCGTGCGCGCCGGTCGAGCAGGCGGTGACGACGGCGTGATTGGGACCCTTCAGCCCGTGCCGGATCGACACCTGACCGGACACCAGGTTGATGATGTTTCCAGGAATGAAGAACGGGCTGATGCGGCGCGGTCCACGCTCGTGCAGGATCAGCGCGTTTTCGGCGATGCCTTCGAGGCCGCCAATGCCGGAGCCGATCATGACGCCGGTGGCGCAACGCTCGGCTTCGGTGCCGGGCTCCCAGCCGGAATCCTTCAGCGCTTCGTCAGCGGCCGCGATCCCGTAAAGGATGAAGTCGCCGATCTTGCGCAGTTCCTTCGGTTCAAGCACGGCTTCGGGATTGAGCGTGCCGTTGGTGCCGTCACCGCGTGGAATGACGTGAGCGATCTTGCAGGCAAGATCCTCCACTTCAAACTCGGTGACGCGCTTGGCAGCGCTGCGGCCGGTCAGCAATTCCTTCCAGCTGTGCTCGAAGCCCATACCGAATGGCGAAACCAGGCCAAGGCCCGTGACGACGACACGCCTCATCGCAGGTCCTCCCCGGTGATGACTGCGGATAGCGTCAGGCCGAAGCCTTGTCGATGTACTTCACGGCGTCGCCGACGGTCAGGATGGTCTCGGCCGCATCGTCCGGAATCTCGACGCCAAACTCTTCTTCGAACGCCATGACGAGTTCGACCGTATCGAGGCTGTCCGCGCCCAGATCATCGATGAAGCTCGCCTGCTCCGTCACCTTGTCGGCATCGACGCCAAGATGTTCGATGACGATCTTCTTGACGCGCTCTGCGGTGTCACTCATTTGGGGCATCCTCGTCTTTTGTTTGTCTGTCTTCGTTAGCGGGCAGAATGCCGCTAATCAAGCTGAAAGATGGTCCTGCCGGAAACGCAACGGCACCGGACCGGTTTTTGCCCGAACCGCCGGGTTGCGGGCCGCATTACACGAAAATTGGCTAAGGTCCAAGGCGAAATGGTCTCTTTTCACAAGCCGGTCACGTCTTCTTATTGCCCGGCCATCTCCCCTCAAATCATCGCCATGCCGCCGTTGACATGGATGGTCTGGCCGGTGACGTAGGCGGCTTCGTTGGAGGCGAGATAGGCGACGGCAGACGCCACTTCAACACTCGTGCCCATGCGGCGCGTCGGAATCGCCGCCATGATCGCGTCTTTCTGCTTGTCGTTGAGCTTGTCGGTCATGGCCGATTCGATGAAGCCCGGGGCGACGCAGTTGACGGTGATGTTGCGGGTGGCGATCTCCTGCGCCAGCGACTTGGAAAAGCCGATCATGCCGGCCTTGGAGGCGCAATAATTGGTCTGGCCCGGGTTGCCGGTGACACCGACCACTGAAGTGATGTTGATGATGCGGCCATGCCGGCGGCGCATCATCGGATGGGTGAGCTCACGGGTCAGCCGAAACACGGCGGTCAGGTTGACCTCGAGCACACTGTCCCAATCGGCATCCGACATGCGCACGAACAGGCCGTCCTTGGTGATGCCGGCATTGTTGACCAGTATGTCGACGCCTTCGAGTTCGGCTTCCGCCTTCTGGCCAAGCGCCTTGACCTCGTCGCGGTTCGACAGATTGGCTGGAAACAGTTTTACCCGATCGCCGAGCTCGCCGGCCAGGGTCTCCAGTTTCTCGATGCGGGTGCCGTGCAGGCCGACAATGGCGCCTTGCGCATGCAGCACGCGGGCGATCGCCTCGCCAATGCCTCCCGATGCGCCGGTGACAAGCGCCTTGCGGCCGGTCAGTTCGAACATTTTCGTCTCCTGATCTTAAGAGAACACCCTTCCCATGGGAGGGATCAAATCGCCAGTGGATTATGCAAGCGCGGCCAGCGCCGCCTCGACATCGGCGGGAGTGCCGACGGCTGATGTGGCGACGTCGCGGTTGATGCGCCGCGCAAGGCCCGACAGCACCTTGCCGGCGCCGATCTCGTAGAGCGTGGCGACGCCGTTGGCGCCGAACCACTCTACCGTTTCGCGCCAGCGCACGCGGCCGGTGATCTGCTCGACAAGCCGCCGAGCGATCTCATCGGGATCGCTGGTCGGGGTCACGGTAACGTTGGAAACGACGGGAACCACCGGCGCATGCTTGACTACCCCGGCCAGCGCCTCGCGCATCACATCGGCCGCCGGCGCCATCAGCGCCGAGTGGAAGGGAGCGGAGACCTGCAGCATCAGCGCCCGTTTGGCGCCCTTCTCGGTGCACAATTTCGCGGCGAGTTCCACCGCCGCCTTGGCGCCGGAGATCACCAGCTGGCCGCCGCCATTGTCGTTGGCGATCTGGCAGACCTTGCCGGAGCCGGCTGCCGCTTCAGTGCAAGCGGCTTCGACGTCAGGCTGTTCCAGTCCGATGATCGCCGCCATCGCGCCCTCACCAGCCGGCACCGCCGCCTGCATGGCATTGCCGCGAATGCGCAGCAGCCGGGCGGCATCGGCGACCGAGACGAAACCGGCGGCGGCAAGGGCGGAATATTCGCCGAGCGAATGGCCGGCAACGTAGGCGACCTTGTCCTTCAGCGAAAAACCGCGCGCTTCCAGCGCCCGCACCGCAGCCAGCGATACTGCCATCAGCGCCGGCTGGGCATTGGCGGTCAAGGTCAGCGTCTCTTCAGGGCCTTCCCAGATCAATGTCGACAGCTTTTCGCCCAGCGCCTCGTCGACTTCCTCGAAGACCCTGCGCGCCTCGGGGAAGGCGTCGGCGAGGTCCTTGCCCACGCCGACAGCCTGGCTGCCTTGTCCCGGAAAGGTGAATGCAACGGCCATTTGGGCTCTCTCCAGCGGCTGATTTTTCCTGCCTGTGACGCAAGGCGGACCGCCAAGTCAAGCCCGCGAGCAGCATTTCGACCCTCGTTCCACCGGGAAGCTGACTTCGAGTCCCTGTTCTGAAAGGCTTTTTTCCGATCACTCCTGATGAAAACCGCTCACGAATCGTTTGCTGGCTCTTCTTATTTCCGCCACAGGCGCTAGCTTTTGCATGACAGTTCTATGACAGAACGGTGACGCGAGTGGAAAAACGCGTTGCTTGGGCCGGGGGAAGAAGAAAAGTGGCAAGGATCAGGAAGGGCGCGGCAGTACCCGCGCCGCAGTTCTTGGAAGACGATCCGTCCACCGGCTACCTGCCGGGGCGCAGATGGCCTGTCATCCGCTACGGTCTGGTCACGCTGCTTGCTTCCGCCGTCCTGGTGTTCGCCATCGAATGGATCGTGCGCGGCGACTTTTTCGGCACGGTCGACTTCTTCCTGCAACCCTTCAAGCCGGGCTGGACCACCATCATCGTCTTTGCGCTGGTGCTGATCGGACTGGACGCCGTGCTTGGCCGCAGCCACCAAAGCCTGATGATCGTGGCGCCGCTGACGCTGGCGCTGGCCTTTGTCGGGCACCAGAAGTCGCACTATCTCGGCGATCCGCTCTACCCGACCGATTTCCTCTATTCGCGCCAGATCATGGCGTTGATGCCGCTTCTGGTGCGCGAGCGGCCCTGGACGGCGCTCGCCATGGCGGTCGGCATCGTCGCCGGCCTGTCGATGCTGATCTATGGCTGGCGGCTGTGGCGCCGCAAGGTGCCGATCCTCAGCCGCAAGGGGCGCCTGGCGCGGTTGACGCTGGCAGTGCCGCTGCTCGCCTTCTTCGTCTCGATCATGGATTACGCCACCTTCTCGTGGACCCGCGACCGGCTGCAGATCATCCCGATCATGTGGGACCAGAAGGAGAACTACGCCTCCAACGGGTTTGCCCTGGCGTTCGCGCTCAACGTGCCGATGGCGCATGTCTCGGCGCCAGTGGGCTATTCCGACAAGGCGATCGATGCGATCGACAGACCGGATGTGGCGGCCTCGGTGCCGGATGAGAAACCCGACATCATCGTGGTGATGAGCGAATCCTTCTGGGATCCGACCAAGCTGCCCGGCGTCGCCATCACGCCGGACCCGATCCCCAATGTGCGCGCTTTGCGCTCGGGCTACATGTTCTCGCCGGAATTCGGCGGCATGACCGCCAACATCGAATTCGAGGCGCTGACCGGCTTTTCCAATGCCTTCCTGCCGGCGGGCTCGATCCCCTACCAGCAATATGTGCGCACGCCGACGCCGTCGCTGGCGACCTTCCTGAAAAGCGAAGGCTATCGGGCGCGCGCCATCCATCCCGGCACCAACTGGTTCTGGAACCGCGGCGCGGTCTATGCCGATTTCGGCTTCAACGATTTCCGCTCGGAAGAGACGCTGCCGCCGCTGGAGAAGCGCGGGCCGCTGGCCTCCGACGCGGCAATGACCGACGAGATCATCGCAGAGGCCGACGCCAGCGAAGACCCGGTGTTCTTCTTCGCCGTCAGCCTGCAGAACCACGGCCCCTACGAGCCGTACCGCTATTACAATCCGACCCACAAGGTCGCGGCACCCATCAGCACATGGGCGCGGGAATCGCTGCTCAGCTACGCCGAGGGTTCGGCCGATGCCGACCGTGGCCTCGAGCGGCTGATCGAATGGGCGAAGAAGCGCGAGCGGCCGACGGTCATAGCCTTCTTCGGCGACCATCTGCCGCCGCTTGGTCCCGTCTATGTCGAGACCGGCTTCCTCAAAGACAATGTCGCGCCGCGCAAGGAGCCGACGCCGGAGGCAGCACTTGAGCACCACCAGACGCCGCTGATCATCTGGTCCAACCGCACCGGCCCGGCGCAGGATATGGGCGCGGTCAGCCCGGCCTTCCTGCCCTACCACATCCTGACCACCGCCGGGATCACGCACCCCTACTACACCGGCTTCCTCGGCGCGCTGCGCGAACGCTACCGCGTCGTCGATCGCAATCTCCTGCTGACGCCGTCAGGCGAAGCGACGCCCGACTGGGCGCGGCAGAAGAACATCGATCCGGCGATCAACGATTTCCGCCTGCTGCAATACGACATGATGTTCGGCAAGCGTAAGGCCGCGCCCGACTTCTTTCCCGAAACGGTGGACAAGGTCGCCCATACAAGTTGACGCCCGGCGTTTTTCGATCCTGCGACGCCAAGGATGCTGTCTGGAACGGCGTCCTACCCTGTCGATAGCTAATCAAGTTGTCCGGTTTGGTAGCACATCATTTGTCCGCTTCTGTTTTGCGTCGAAGCGGTTCACGCGGCTTGCCTGATGGGGCAAGTTTCCTCGATTGCGGCGCCATCAGGCCTGTATCGCGCAATGCGGCGCGGC